>URDK01000004.1 GCA_900546485.1 uncultured Eubacteriales bacterium | reverse complement strand
CAGGATTGATGGCGTATACGTTCTTCTGGTCAAGCTTCTCGGAGGCTATGCGCAGCGCTTCGCCAAAGCGCTGATAGTGGATGATCTCGCGTTCGCGAAGGAAGCGGATGATGTCACTGACATCGGGGTCGTCGCACAGACGAAGGATATTGTCGTAGGTAACTCTGGCCTTCTGCTCGGCGGCCATATCTTCGGTGAGGTCGGCAATGACGTCGCCTTTCACTCCTATACCAGCTGCATTCCAGGGTGAACCGGAGGCAGCGGTTGGGTATACGCCAGCGGTGTGATCAACAAAGTAGGCATCATAACCGGCTTTTTTGATCTGCTCGGGAGTCATGTTGCGCGTAAGCTGATGGACAATGGCACCGATCATCTCGAGGTGTCCCAGTTCCTCGGTACCGATATCCGTCAGAAGCCCCTTGAGCTCGGGGCTGGGCATAGCATACCTCTGGCTCAAATACCGAATAGATGCTCCCAGCTCACCATCCGGTCCGCCTTATGGCATAAGGTTGCAATTGTAGGCTATAAGTCAAGACGATACATAATCACCAAAGTCATATCCTTTTTGTCAAAAACACATTCCTCAATAACCGCTTGAACGGCTTGATTAAGTGTCTTAATGTCATACAAGTCTGGCTCAAAGCTTAATTGAGTGGATAAAGCCAACTTCTGCAGGTAATTCTGCCAATCAGGCTCTCTTTTTTGTGAACGAAGTGCATTCATCTTAGCAAGCGTCTGTTTAATCTCGGTATCAAACTGACGATTAAGCCGGGAAAACTCTTCAATTTCTATTTCTCCTTCCAGGTATATGTCGCGCAGACGCCGTCGCCTTGAGGTTGCAGCTCGCAGGGAGGCCTCAAGCAGGGACTGTTCTTCTCCCATATGTTCCTTGCGCTCAACCAGATTGAACAGCAGGGGAGCCGAGCCGCTGGAATCGGACATAAGCAGAGATAAAAGCGCTCCTTCCAATAGATTGGCTCTGATATGCTGAGAGCTTGGACAACGACCCCTTATGTAATTGCTGCATCTGAAATAGTCGGGCTTGGAGAATACCAGCCTAGCTCCACAGCTTGCGCATCGTATTAGTCCTGATGCCCAACTCTTTAATTCACCTTTTTGACTCAAAGAGTGAGGGCCTGATGAATCTTTACTATTTAACCGCACTTGAGCCGCATCAAAGTCTGCTATGCTTATGATAGGCTCATGACCGGATTCTGAGATTATTAAGCCCGGCTTTGAAAAATCTCTACCCGTATGTCCGTATGGATTCCAGCGAAGGCGGCCGATATAAACCGGGTTTCTCAATATGTACTCAACAGTACGGCTTTCAAATCGATTTCCTCTATGCGTCCTTGCCCCGGCAGCATTAAGTTCCCGTGCGATGTTATATGTGCCCTTTCCAGAGTTAAACCTGCTGAAAATTAGCCTCACAAATTCAGCCTCAAGTTCATTTGGAATCAGTTCTCCATTAATGGCTTTATACCCATATGCGGCCGGGCATTGAAGCTTGCCGCGCTCAGCATTAACCTTCATGCTGCGTTTAACTTCCTGACTAAGGCGAATTGAGTAGAACTCATCCATCCATTCAATTATCCGCTCAATCAGGCTTCCAAAAGGACCGTCTATGAGCGGTTCAGTAACACTTATGACATCTATGCTGCATCTTGAACGAAGTATAGATTTGTAGAACACACTCTCTTCTTGATTGCGCGCAAATCGCGAATACTTCCATAATAGTATCACTGAAAATGGACAGCCAGCGCTCTTGGCAACTGATATCATGCGCATAAATTCCGGCCGATTGCCGGCTTTTTTCCCAGATATCCCTGAGTCTATATAGATATACTCATCAAGAAGTTCAATGTTTTCGCGCTCCGCATAACGTCGTATTTCTTCTATTTGGCTTTCAGGTGAAAGTTCGGCCTGCTCCTCAGTCGATACTCTTATGTACGCAGCGGCCATACGTTTTTGCAAGCTCATCCCCCCAACAATAGTCTTACTTAATTGTATTCAATTTTCGTCAGCAAAATTAGTTTGCTCACGTGCAAATACTTGACGGATTTTCAAAATTGATATAGAATATTTGCAGAATGTTGCAATATACTGAAAGGGATGTGCACATGGAAAATAATGAGCGCAACACAACAGGGTTCACGGCTGATGTAGAGTTATATGGCGCCGATAACATCATCAAGATATACAGAGACTATGTACCTCAGGCAGATATAGAAAGAGAAATCCTCTGCACCCAGACCGTTCAGAGCTGTGGTATTCTTGTGCCTGAATACAGGGGATATCTGAACAACCATGAAGGTAAACGTGCCATGCTCCAGGAATACATAAAAGGAGAGAGCATGATGAAGCTTCTCGTTACAGGTGAAGCTTCTCCTGAAGAGCTGGCTGTGGGATTTGCAAAGGTTCACTTTGATATGCATAGCTGTCCAGTGGATGGACTTGAGGACAGCAAAGTGAGGTATGAGCGGCTGCTGCGGCTTTCAGAATACAACCTTGGCTCAGATCTCACCAACAGGATGCTGCGTCTTCTTGAAAAACTTCCGGACGGAAACAGTCTCTGCCACAACGACTATCATCCTGGCAATCTGATTTATAATGAACGCGGTATTTTCACCATTGACTGGAGTGATGCCAGCGCGGGAGATCCATTTGCTGACGTTGCGCGCACAATCCAAATGTTTGACTTCGGAGGAAATATCGAGCCGGGGAAGGTCGATCCCGAGCGTGCGGAAAGAATGCAAAGCGCTCGCGGCAGTATTAAGCGTTTTGTTAGAGCTTATGAGAGCGAGTACGCCAAGCTCTGCGACATGAGTGTGGATGATCTTCGTGCCGCTTGCGGCGGTTGGATGGTCGTTGTACCTGCTTCGCGCTTCAACATTGAGTGGGACTGCAACAAGCCCGCTCTGCTGAAGCTGTTTTATGAGTATTTTGCGCTTAATCCAATTAAAACTTGACATTTTCTGTGGACATTTGGCAAAATACGTAGTAGTATCTAAATTATAGAAGTACTCAAAATGTGAGGGGGAGCACATGGTGCTTGCTTCAGAAAGAACAAGATATATTATTTCTCAACTCAATGAGAAAGGTATAATTAACCTAAAGGACGTCGCAAAAGAACTTGGCATCTCCGAGGCAACAGTCAGAAGAGATTTTGAAAAGCTTGAAAATGAAGGCAAGCTCAAAAGAGTTACCGGCGGGGCCAAGTTGAACGAAAAAGCCGACGAATCCAGTAATGACGCAGAGCTGACCATGCGCGCCAAAAAGTCTCTCAATTTTGAGGGAAAACTCCGCGTGGCCCAAAAAGCCAATGAGTATATTCAAGATGGAGAATGTATATTTGTTGACGGCGGTACCAGCGCTGCCGCGCTGGCAAAGTTCCTGGAAAAGCGTAATGTGAAGATTGTCACACACAGTGAGCTGTTTGTTCGATCGATGAACAATCCTGTAGCTGACATTGTTCTGATAGGGGGCACATACCTCACGCATTATGCCATGAGCGTGGGTACTCTTACTCAGCAGATGTTGGAACAGTTTCACTTCGATCGGGTATTTATTAGTTGTACTTGTGCCGATCTTAATGAGGGCTTGGCATACACAAATGAACTTGATACGCTTGCCATTAAAAATTTGGCCAGGCAAAATGGAGATCATTGTTACCTTCTTTTAGACTCCGGAAAGTTAAATCGCCGTAGTTTCTGTAAGTTGGATACGCTAAACAATTTTGAACGGGTAATTTGTGATAAGTGCCCGAAGTTGGTCAATGTCCCTGACAATTTTGACGTAGTATAAATTTGTATACAGCTTATCTGAAAGCAGGCCGTGCTTGTTCACGGCCTGCTTTTTTAATTAATCTTCACTTTGAAATAACAATAATTAACAGTTATCTGTTTCTTTAGGGAGAAAATTTGAACCTAAATCTGTTTAAAGTCACAAAATTGCAAAGTAAGCGCAAGAAAACGCAAAATAATGTTGATAATTGCAAAATTCTCGGTTATCATGTCATCAGTAAGTAATCGATATTGATGCAAATTGCAAAATTGTGAAAGCTATTAATGTGTCGCATAAGCTCATTAAATTTAAATGAGTAGAAGAATTAATTTAAACAGGAGGAGAAACAAATGAAAAAGAAACTGTCTATGCTGCTGGCTATCGTTATGCTCTTTTGCCTAGTATTGTCCGGCTGTGGTTCAGAGCCCGCAGATGCACAGGCAAGCGACGCCCCCGCAACTGACGGCGAGAACACCTCGAGCTACAAAATTGGATACATAACTTCCGATCCTTCCGACGGCTTCTGGAAAGAGGTCCTTGAGAGCTTTACTGCTGCTTGTGAGGAGCAGGGCGTTGAAATGGTCTATCAGATTGCTAAGGATAGCGCCGGTATGCGCTCCGCCTATGATTCTCTCATAGCTCAGGACGTAGATATCATCGTTGACGGCTATTCCATTGAAGAAGTGGCCAATGCGTATGCTGAGGAAGCTGTTGAATCCGGCATGCCCTTTATGGCGGTTGCCTTTAATTGCCCGGTTGAGGGTGCATACAGCTACGGCACTTCTAATGACGGTCTCGGTGAGTTCTTTGGAAACTTTGCAGCTGAGGCCGTTACCGAGGAGTGGGGCGGCAAGATTGATCTTATCATCACTGCCAACGCTTACAATGCTGTCCCCGCAATGGCCTCTCGCACCGACAAGGCTGTTGAAACGCTTATGGCTACTCCCGGATATGAGTATCTTGCAGACGTTGAGTGGGTCAAGATTGACACCGGCCTTGACACCAGCACCATCGGAGCCAATACCGCCAGTGTCCTTACCTCTCATCCCGACGCTAAGAACATTCTTTACATCACTTGCACCGACACCTTTGCCCCTGTAATAGTCAATGCTGTCGCTGACGCTGGAGCTTCTGAGAACGTCATGCTGCTCTCCTGCGACTGCACTGAGACCTTCCTCAATCACATCAAGCAGTATGCAGACTCCGGTGAGTACAGCACTTGGTACGGCTCTATTGACCTTCAGACTTCCACTTACGGCTACAAGCTGCTTGATAAGGTTAACGCCATCATGAACGGTGAAAACCCTGAAGCCTTCACGGAGCACAGCGGCGTTATGGTTACCGCTGCCAACGTGTATGATTACTACCCCGCCGAATAACAAGGTATAAGGAGTACCAACTTTTCCATGCAGGTAACAGCGAATTTGGAGGTGTTGCAAAATTGAGCAATACCCTGCTTGAAATGAAGGGAATTACCAAGCGGTTCCCTGGTGTTATAGCACTGAACAACGTCAGCTTGAAAGTGAACAGTGGCGAAGTTCTTGCCGTAGTTGGAGAGAACGGGGCAGGTAAGTCCACGCTTATCAAGATAATGTCCGGTGCTTATCAGCAGGACGAGGGCCAGATACTTTTTGAAGAAAAAGATGAAGGCAAAATGATTCCCTCAAGGGCTCTGGCTCTGGGTATAACGGCAATATACCAAGAGTTGACCAATGTTAAAGGGCTTTCAATTGCCGAAAATATATTTCTCGGTTCTCAGCCAACTCACGGTGGATTGATAGATTACAAGAAGCTGTACGCCGACAGCATGAACATTCAGGAACAGGTTGGATTGGGGCATCTTCGCCCCTCCACCTTGTTGGGTCAGCTGTCTACCGCAGAGCAGCAGCTTGTTGAGATAGGCAGAGCCTACTCCAAGGAACTTAAAGTTATCATAATGGATGAGCCCACATCCGCTCTTAACCAGGAAGAAACGGACAAGCTCATGGATATAATCCGCAAGCTAAAGTCCGAGGGCAAGGGTATCATCTATATCTCACACAAGCTTGATGAGGTGTTTGCCATAGCTGACCGCGTACAGGTCCTGCGAAATGGCGAAAGTGTCTACGAAGGTGGAATAAAGGACACAACTAAAGATGCCATAATCAACAGCATGTGTGGGCGCGAGTTGAAGGATATGTATCCAGTGTCCAAACGTGAGCTCGGCGACGTCGTGTTTGAGATCAAAGGTCTGGATGACGGTTTCCTGCACGATATTTCTCTGAACGTTCGCCGCCATGAGATTGTTGGATTGTACGGACTTATGGGCTCTGGTTGCTCGGAGATAATCCAGTGTGCGTTCGGCGTCCGTAAATACCGTAAAGGTGAGTTCTACGTACAGGGACAGAAAACAGAAATCCACCAGCCAATGGACGCCAAAAAGGCCGGACTGGCCTATGTTCCCGCGGAGAGAAAACGCGAAGGTCTGATGCTCGGTCACTCGGTGCTCAGCAACCTGACCATTGTGACTCTTAAGGACTTTGTAAGAGGCCTGTTTATTGACCTGAAGCGCGAAAGGGAAACAGCGCTGAAATGGATAAGTAACTACCGGATAAAAACCCCTTCGCCCTATACTCCGGCATCCTCGCTTTCCGGCGGAAACCAGCAGAAGATTGTCATCTCGAAATGGGTTGCCACAAGGCCCAAGGTATTTATGCTCAATGATCCGACAAAAGGCATTGACGTAGGCGCAAAAGTTGAGATCTACAAGGACATCGAAGCGCTGTGCAAGGCTGGGTGCGGGGTGCTGTATGTGGCAGCGGAGCTGCCGGAGCTGCTCGGCATAGCTGACAGAGTATATGTTGTGCACGAGGGCAAACTGGTCGCTGAATATGAGGGCGATGAGATTACCCAGGTGAATATAGTAAAGAGCGCAATAGGAGAGTAACAGATGGAAAACACCGGAAATGGATTCGGCGCCCGTCTTAAGGGAGCGGGCAAGAACGCATTCAACTCATATGGCAGCGTGCTGATAGCAGTAATTGCTCTGTCAATTGTTTGGTCTTTTGCGTCGCCCTACTTCCTGTCGGCGTCGAACATAAAAAATATTGGCGTATACATGTCCGCATCCGGCATCATCGCGGCCGGCGTGACGGTATCCATGCTGCTTGGTGGACTTGACCTGTCACAGATGTCAATAATGGCTTTCAGCGGCATGGTCGTCGGTGTGGCTTACAACGCCGGCGTATCCGGGCCCGTGCTCCTGCTGGTCGCTGTCGCCGTTGGCGTGGCCTGCGGTATCTGCAACGGCCTCGTAATGAACTACATGCACATCTCGCCAATCATCACTACGCTGGGCACGCAGCTTGTGTTCCGCGCGCTTGCGTACATAGTTTCGGACGGCAACATGATCCAGATAAGCGACGACTTCATCAAATGGATAGGCCGTGGCGACATTCTTGGCATACCCACTATGATAGTGATTGCGGCGATAGTCTATGTGGTCATAGGTATTGTATTGAAATATACGCGCTTCGGACGGAACGTTATTTCTGTTGGCGGCAGCGAAGAAGCGGCGTATCTGTCCGGTATCAATGTTAAGAAGACCAGGGCAGTAGCCTTTATGATCTCCGGCGGCTGCGCCGGTCTGGCAACCATTCTCTACATAGCTCAGGGCTATGTCGCCGTTCCGAACCAGGGCTCCGGCGCTGATATGGACGCTATCGCAGCCGTCATCATAGGTGGTCTCTCCGTCGCAGGCGGCAAAGGCAACATTGTCGGCACTCTGCTCGGCATGCTGTTCTTCTCCGTACTTGCCAACGGCATGAACCTCCTTAGCATGAACACCTACGCTCAGTCTCTTGTCAAAGGTGCGCTGCTCCTCATCGCGGTTTATATCGACGTTGTTAGGAGCAAAAAGGGCAACAAATAATCATCTTTAACTTAACCGATATTTCTTTTGTGAAAGGAGCCAGGCGCAAAGCGCCGAGATTCAGTATGAAACCTACTAAAAAAGCCTGTGAGATGAGTGTTGAAGAGCTCGGAAGGTATATAGACCAGTCCGTGCTCAAGCCTGAGTTTACTCAGGACGACATCAGGAAGTACATCCAGGAGGGTATCGATTATCATTGCGCCACGGTGTGCATCAATCCTGCGTCGCTTCCAATTGCCAGAGAGCTGACCAAGGGCACCGACACCGGAATATGCGTGGTCTGTGACTTCCCCTTTGGACTTTCCAGCACAGAATCAAAGGTCATGCAGGCTGAAATCATTTGCCGTGATGGCGACATTGAGGATCTGGACATTGTCGCCAACTATGGTTGGATTCGCAGCGGAAAGTGGGATGACGTACAGGCTGATATAAAGGCGGTTTGCGATGTCTGCCACAAGTACGGCACCAATGTGAAGGTCATCTTCGAGGTAGATGCGCTCACTATTGATGAAGTCAAGAAGGCCACTGAAGTTGCTATAGCGGCCGGCGCGGACTTCGTAAAAACCTCCACCGGCTTCTTTACCGGCGGCAAGAATGAGGGTGCCACCTACGAGGTCATCGAGGCCATGATGGAGGCAGCCGACGGCCGCTGCAAGATCAAGGGAGCCGGCGGAATACGCGACAGAGAAAAATTCCTTAAGCTCATTGATATGGGCATTGACAGAATGGGTATCGGATTCAAATCCACGCCGATAGTCCTTGGCCTTAAGTAATATAGGGTAAGGGGTGTGCCGATGGGAAATACATATGATTTCAGAGTCGGTTTTCAACCATTTAACCTAATGCCTCCTGCCGGCACTCCTGCCGGCATGGAGTCATATATATGGACTCTGGAGGAATGCTCCAGACTTGGAGCGCGCGCCGTTTCACTGTTCCCGCACATGATACCAAAGGAGCTGAGCTCGGATACATTAAGCGAGATGGCCGGAATAGCCAGAGAACGCGATGTTGAGCTGCTTCTATATCCGTTCACAGTATGGGGCCTCGCCGGGCTCCCTCTGCGAGTTGATTCCTGGGGAGCTGCGGGAGCTGCAATGGGAGTTTCAGCGCCGGATGACGCACCGGACAGCTCCGTGGCTGCGAAAGGTGTGGAAAGGACTATAAAAATGGCCCTTGCACTTAACAGCCGTTTTTTGTGTGGAGGCTACGGTCACAACAATGTGGCAACCAGCCGTTATAATAAGGCGTTTCCATTTTCTGAGCAGAGAAAGTTCATAACAGCAAACCTAAAGATAATGGCGGAAATGCTTGAGGGAACAGGACTCGTATTTGCTTACGAAAACCACTGTGACTTCAATGGGCGAGAAATTGCCTCAATAATCGAAGACATTGGCTCTAAAAATATACGGGCTCTTTATGACTTTGGAAACGGTGCTGTCGCTTGCTGTGACCCCATGGAGGATCTGGAGTATCTAGCTCCATATGCTGTTGCGGCTCATTTCAAGGACTTTGCCGTCGTTGACAATCCGCTGCGAACCAAGTTGTACCCGGACATGCCAATGGTGACTACTGGGTGCTATCTGGGCGATGGATACATCGATTTTGAACGTATACTAAGAACGATCATCGAGAAAGCTCCGACTCCTCATGGAATGCCGCTGCTGGCGGAACCGGCGTTCAAGCTGCCTACCAATGACGCGGAACGTGATGACCGCGTGGAATACAACAGGAAGATTTCACGGCAGTATGTGGCCAAAATGCTGGAAATTGTAGAGGGCTTTTGACAAGAGAAAGATAGGAGGATGCAGTTGTGAAACCGTTGGGACTTGGAGCCATAGGCTCGGGCGAAATAGCAATAAATTCTATATTCAAGCACCTTGAACTTGGGGACTCCACGGATAAGGTCTATCTTGCCGCTGTATGCGACCCCGTTCCCGGACGAGCTGAGGCCATGGCAAAGCAGTACGGGATAAAGAATTGGTATATGACCGACGACGAGCTGCTCGCCGACCCCAATGTCGACGCGGTTTCTATCTGCTCACCCATCAGATTTCACTATGAGCAGGGCATGAAGGCGATCCGCGCAGGAAAGCATGTACACTTTAACAAAACCATGTCCATGACCAGCGCCGAGGCAGCCGAACTTATAGAAGAAGCCAAGCGCATGAATGTTAAGATCACGGCCTCGCCCGGTATGATGGCCATGCCCATCAACCGCATTTCCAGGCGCATGGTTCTCGAAAACAAGCTCGGCAGACTGACTTATGCCATCGGTGGCGTTCGTGGAGTTCTGCTGTATCATCTCCGCGAAGGATACCGTCAGGAAAACTATGGCTCGGAGCCGCTCGTCCCCACCTGGTATTACAAGAAGCCAGACGGCGGACCTCAGTACGACCACGCAGTATATGGTCTCACTTCTATGACCGGCATACTTGGCCCTGTAAAGCGCGTGTCTTGCATGGGCGGCCAGATTATGAAGGAGTTCAAGTTTGGTGAGCAGATAATAGAAAGTGAAGTTGAAGATAACTTTGCTTTTCTCCTCGACTTCGGCGACAACGTTTACGGCATGTTTTATTCAGCACTTGCCGGCGGAGAGAATATGATGTCTCCTTCAATCTACGGTACTGAAGGTAAAATAGAAAAGGGAAAATTCAACGACCAGCAACTCTTTGAAAATCCCATAATGGGCATGGCCGCAAAGAGCATTCCTCCGGTACACCTCAAAATGCACGAGCCCTTCGTTTACCGGGATGTCATGGAGCTAATCGACTATGTACGCGAAGACAAGGCACCGCTTGGCACCGCGGAACAGGCCTGCCACGTCATTGAAATAATTGAGGCGGGCTTTGAGTCTATGCGTACAGGCAAGACTATCGAGCTCAAGACAAGCTTTACTCCGATTGGCCTAGATCAGCTTGAGGATTGAGCAACTGCGTTAAGGAGAGTCATATGAAAGTAATTCAGGTTGGAAGCAGCGGCTGGGCCGCAGGTTGGCTGGAATACATACACAACGAGCCCGACTGTGAGCTTGTTGCCCTTGTCAGCCGAGGTGGAGCAAGTCTCGCAGCTGCAAAAGAAAAGTGGGGTATCCGGGACGAGATTTGCTACACAGACTATGATGAGGCGCTAAAATGTGAAGCTGATCTGGTCATTGTTGCGCTTCCTCACAAATTCCATGTGGAATATGCAAAAAAGGCCGTCCTGGCGGGGAAGAACGTTCTTATTGAAAAGCCTCTCTGCGACAATCTGGAGGAGGCAAAAGAGTTCTGCGGCTTTATGGAGGGACGTTCTGAAAGGGCGTGGGTAAGCCAAAACTATCGTTTCCGCCCCCAGTTGTGGCAGATGAAGGCCTCGTTTGGAGAAACCGGCATTGGCGAGCCGGCGTGGGCTAATGTTGTTTTCCGTCATGGTATATCCAATGAAAAGAACAGCGAAAAGACTGCGTGGCAGAGAAAGGACTGGCGCCGTGAGCAGACCAGCCTCCTCATGCTGGAGGTCGCTATTCATCACTTTGATATGCTCCGCTTTATAAGCGGTTCCAATGTCAAATCCATATACGCAAGAGGCTGGAATCCGGAGTGGAGTGATATAAACGGTCTGGGCGCCGCTTTTGCACTTATAGAGTTTGAAAACGGCTTCAAGGCAAGCTACTCCGTTGCCGAGAAATCCATAGGTTTCCCGACCGGATATCAGTGTGACTGGATACTTCAGACCGACAAAGGCGCTGTCAAGTGGGAGAATGACGAGCCGAACCGCCTCGACATGTCCGTAGGCGTTGACGGCGCTCTGTGCGAAGATTTTGCCTTCCCCGGGAAGGACAGAGCCGGTGTGCTTCATGATATAAAAGGTCAGCTGTCTGGTGAGGAAGGCTGCGTTCCTACTGTATTTGATAATCTAAACAGCCTCGCGGTAAGCTTTGCCGCGCTCAAGTCCATTGCAGAGGACAGGCCAGTTGAAATGAGCGAAGTGCTCTGATGGAGGCACTAATGACAGAAAATAAGGTAAGAGTTGCCATAATCGGGGCTGGAACAGTGGCCAGAGACAATCAGATTCCGGCCTTCCTGAAATGCGAAAACGCTCAGGTGGCCGCTGTGTTCGACAGGCACCTGGATCGTGCTCAGGCCCTGTGCACCAGGTTCGGTATACCTAAGGCGTATGATAAATACGAGGATGTGCTCAGCGATGCTGACATTGACTGCATAAGCATATGTACAGGCAATGTGTCGCACGAAAGCCTTGCAGTGGCCGCAGCTAAGGCAGGTAAACACATACTTTGCGAAAAGCCTATGGCCATTAGTGTCCAGGAGGCCGAAAACATGAAGCGAGCCGCCGACGAGAACGGCGTAACGTTTATGATGGCCTTTGTAAACCGCTTCAGGCAGGAAAGCATTATGCTCTCCGAACTGAGAGAAGCTGGACGTTTCGGCGATATTTATCATGCGCGCTGCGGTTGGATAAGACGCCGAGGCACACCGAGCGGATGGTTCACGGATAAGTCCAAGTCTGGAGGCGGCGCAGTTCTTGACATTGGGGTTCACGTCATTGACCTAACTTGGTACCTAATGGGCCGCCCAAAGCCGGTTTTGGTTACGGGTGTCACGCACAGACATATAGGAAGCTATGAAACAAGAAGCGTAAAGGGTTGGGCCGCGGCCGGCGCCAAGAATGGCGTGTTCGACAATGAGGAAGCGGCATCTGCACTTATTCGCTTTGAAAACGGTGCTTCGATGAGCGTGGACATAAGCTGGGCAATAAACGGTCGCGAGGAAAAAATGTTTTCCAAGATTTACGGGACCAAGGGCGGAGCTTGTTTCCGCCCGCTGGAGCTGTATGGGGAGGAAGACGGCTTTCTCACGGATACTGTGCCGGTGCTCGTCCCGGAAGACAGCTGGCAGCCCGCATTTGAAAGAGAAACTGCTCACTTTGTAAACTGCATTCTCGAGGGTAAAAGACCTATTTCACCTGCAGAGGACGGCCTGACTGTCCAGCGTATGCTGAATGCTATATACGATTCTGACAGGCTTGGCACCGCTATAAGCCTTTGAAGAAGGAGAGGCGTGCATGGCGAAACTGATATTTCCAGAAAACTTTATGTGGGGAGCATCTGCGTCGTCGTACCAGTCGGAGGGAGCTTGGAACGAGGACGGAAAAGGCGAGAGCATATGGGACAGATTCTGCCGCACTCCGGGGAACATTGAAAATGGAGATACCGGTGATGTAGCCTGCGATTTCTACCACCGGTATGCTGAGGATGCCAAGATAATGGGGGAGTTGGGGCTTCATACCCAACGTATCTCCATTTCATGGCCCAGGATAATTCCCGACGGTGACGGCAAATTCAATCAAAAGGGTCTGGATTTTTACAGGCGCGTTGTCGATTCAATGCTGGAAAACGGTGTGGCCCCGTTCATAATGCTCTATCACTGGGACCTGCCTCAGAAGCTGCAGGAGAGGGGCGGATGGCTCAACCGCGATACCTCTGACCGGCTGGCTGAACTAGCCGAGCGTGTGTTTGCGGCGTTTCCGAAAGAAGTACCGTATTGGGGAACTATCCTCGAGCCTCAAATCATTTCCTATCACGGTTTTTGGGATGGAAAGCATGCGCCAGGTATCCACGATTTCTCATCCGCCTTGCTGTCTGCTCACAATCTACTGTTGGCTCACGGCAAGATGGTCAGAGCCTTCCGCGCCTCTGGTTCATCCGGCCAGATAGGAATAACCAACTATTTGCCGCATCATTATGCCATATCGGCAGATCCCGAGGACGTTAAAGCCTGCAGGCGCTGGGATGGATGCTGGAATCGCTGGTTTCTGGATGCCGTATACAAGGGATGCTATCCGTCGGATATGCAGGACTGGTACAAAAATCACGGTGTAGTTCTTCCGGACATAGCGCCCGGTGACATGGAGCTTATATCTACCCCCACTGATTTCTTCGGCTTGAATTACTATTACAGCTACTTCATAGGCGCCGGCGATGATCGTTGGCCGCTCATGGTCAAGTCCATAAAACCCACAAATCTGCAATACACCGCCATGAATTGGCCGATTTGTCCTGACGGCTTTTATGATACCGTGATGCGTTGCTGGAAAGACTATGGCAAGCCGATAATAGTAACAGAAAACGGAGCTGCTTTTGATGACGAGGTAATTCGGAACGAGCTGGTAAGAGACGAAAAACGGATCCGTTATCTTGAGAGCCACCTATCCGCGTTGCACAGGGCTATATCCGACGGAGCTGATGTCCGTGGATATATGGTTTGGTCATCGTTTGACAACTTTGAATGGGCGCTGGGCTATAAAAAGCGCTTTGGCCTTGTGTATGTAGATTATAAAGACCAGCGCCGCATCATGAAAGACAGTGGAAAATGGTATGCCGATGTGATACGCAGAAACGGTCTTGAGAAAGACTGACGTCTGATGGAGGGAATATGGTCAAAATCGTTGTAAAATTTAAAATACTTGCAGGCATGGAAGAGGCGTACCTCAATGACATAAAGCCCTGTATACTTGCAACCAGAAAAGAACCTGGCTGTCTGGAATACACCGCCTTCTGGAATGCTGAAGAACGTGAGCTTACTCTGTTTGAAACCTTCCGCGACAGTGAAGCTGCAGCAAAACACTTAGAATATCCGCACTATGCTGTGGATTTTAAGGCGCTCAAAAAATACTACGAAGGTAAGGCCGTGGCCCAGAGGTACGAAGACCCCATCGTATGACCACGCCTCCATCGAATGGAGAGCATAAAATGATTCTTGACACTTCCAAATACGCAGGCCCTTGCTCCTGCGGTCGTGTCCACGAACTCAGGACAAAGCTGGTCGTCTGTGAGTATGGAGCCATGGATAGTTTCGACAGCTACATGTCGGACTGCGGCCTGTCCGGTTTCAGGACTGTCATATACGACACGAACACTTATGCATTACCCTCTGTCAAGCACATATGTGCTGGTCAGGAGATCGTGCTGAAGGCTGAGGGCCTCCACAGTGAAAAGGGCATGATCGAAGATATGATGAAGCTCTTTGAACGAACTCCGGACTACATAGTTGTTGTAGGCAGCGGGACGCTGATGGATTTTGGTCGGTATTCAGCATACAAACTGGGAATTCCTTTTGTTGCAGTACCAACGCTCGTTTCTGCTGATGGCTTCACAGCCAATATATGCTCCATAATCATTGACGGCCAGAAGCGCTCAATACCAATGCAGGCCCCTGATGCCGTTGTATGTGACCTCAACGTTGTCTCCGGTGCTCCGCGCTTTCTTACACTGGCCGGCGTGCAGGATATCTTGGCAAAGCACATCTCCATTGCTGACTGGAAAATCGCTAATCTCGTGTCCGGGGAATACTTCTGTGAGCGCGTGTGCGATATGGCGCAGGAATCGCTGGACCTCATGACACGCTGTGCAAAGGAGCTTGCCGATGGCTGTGAGCCGGATTATGAGGCAATGGCATATGCACAAATGCTTTCCGGCCTTACCATGCAGATGCTTTCGCACAGCCGGGCAGCTTCAGGGGCAGAGCATCTGATTGCACACCTTGTTGAAATGAAACCTCGGGGCTTTGAGAATGCCAAAGGTATTCACGGTGAGTGCGTCGGCGTAGGTACACTGATATGTGCGAAGGAGTACCACGCATTAGCTGAAAAAGAAAGTATAGAAATTCTTCCTTTCGAGCCGCTCGATGATAATTGGGTACGATATATCTTTGGAGAGCTTGCCGACGGTGTGCTTGAAGAAAACAAAAATGATGTGCTGGGCACATTCCCGCCGGAAAACATTCGGGATAAATGGCCGGAAATCCGGCAGATCATCGATGAAATACCGCCAGCTGCTGAGCTTGAGGCGCTTTTCAAAGCCATAGGCGCAAAGCACAGCCTTGAAGAACTGGGCATTGACGGCGGAATGGGCAGGGAAGTGCTGTCCATATCAGCTGCCATAAGAAACCGACTTACCCTTTGCCGCATGGAGCGGCTTATTGCGGGCTGCAAAAGTTGACTGCCTGGTCATTTACAGTATATGCGAACAATATCATAGATACTGGGTGGTGATTTGCTTGAAAAAGCAATTGTCGATCAACTCTGTATCCTTTGTTCGCGTGAACGGTAAACTGACCGACACAAAGGAGCTGAGCCCAGAGCAGCAGCTTCGCCTGGCTACATGGCTCAAAGCCGAGCTGCTCAACAAGCTTTTTGAGGGAAGAGCAAGGTTTTATACGTCAGAGTAATTATTTGCCGCGGTTTACAGTTAGTGAGCCGCGGCATGATTATTGCAGCATACTGCAATAAGGCCCGCCGTATTGGCTGATTATGAACTTGGCAAGGGCGGGGTTAGTGTTCTTGATTTTTACGGGATACTGCAGCTTTTTCTCATATACAAACATGTTCAGCCCTCCTTGCTGCTCACATATTCCCAGGGCCAGGGGTCGTTCAGCCAGGTATAGCTCTTTGCAGAGGCCAGGTCGGAGAGACTGAGAGGTCCAAAGCGTGACACATACTCCTTGCGGCCCTCGTCGTAGAGCTTGAGGAAGGTTTTAAATGTCTCGAAGGCCTGAGTATCCTCGGAGTGAGTATCGAGATACAGGTTCAGCTCATCCGTAACGAAGTCAAGCGCCATGAGCTCACGCAGCTCCGTGGTCTCGGCAGGCATCTGGTTGACGATGTTCTTGAAGGGAAGATCAAGTCCCGGGAAAAGCGTGCCGCGCGTGAGCGCCTCGCCGCTCTTATATGCCGGTTCGCTGCTCTGCTGCGCCGGTATCTGAGCAAGCGCGAGCGGCGCGCACTCAGGCAGGCTGCCCTGCTTATAGGTGCAGGTGCCCTGTGTATCGGTTTTTTCCAATTTTCGTTGCCTCCTAAATGTCGTAGCGAGGGCGGAGGCCCTCAACCCATGTTATGCATAAGCCCACCAGGCCGTGAAATGCAAAACAGCGCCGCCCAAAAGGGCGGCGCTGCGCTATCATTAAAGTATATGGAATTTACTTCGCAAGGACCTTCTTGAGCCTTGCGTAGCGGGGCAGGGAGTTCTCAGTCGCGCGCTCGGGCTCTCCCTGGATGAGGGGCAGAGCATAATCAATGAAGTCCTGAGTAACGCCCTTGCCGTCGGGCAGTATCCACTCGGCGGGAACCTTCTTCTCAAAGTTGGCAACGCTGGTAAGAGGCACGAGCTTGGGCACGCAGTTATACTTGCCGTCGACATACTCGCGCGCAAAGGCGACCATCTTGCCGGTCTCGCCACCGACTGCGGAGAGAACCGCAACTTCGCCGGCCATGAAAGCCTCGCTCACGTCCGCCTTGGAGGCGATGTGGGCGCCGCAGCGCTGGAGCAGGGAGAGCTCTATGCCGCGGACCTTGGCGCCGGTCTTCTCCTTGACGACGGAGGCAAGCAGGGAGGCGAGGCCGCCGAGCTGAGCATGACCGAAGCCGTCGGTCGCGCTGGTCTTGGCCTCGGAAACGAAGCTGCCGTCGGCATAGTGGATGCCCTCGGAGACGGCTACGATGCAGTTGCCCTTTTCCTTATAAATACGGGTAGCATCGGCAAGGAACTTGTCCATATCGAAATCGGTCTCAGGCAGGTAGATGAGGTCCGGACCGCAGCCGACGAGACCAGCGAGGGCGGAGCTGGCCGCGAGCCAGCCGGCGTGACGTCCCATGATCTCGATGATGACGATCATGCCGGTGTCGTAGACATGAGCGTCCTTGTAAACCTCGGCGCAGGAGGTGGCGATGTACTTCGCCGCGCTGCCGAAGCCGGGGCAGTGGTCAGTATTGTAGAGGTCGTTATCGATGGTCTTGGGCACGCCCATGACACGGCACTCATAGCCGCTCTTCTCCATGTAGCGGCTGATCTTGTCGCAGGTGTCCATGGAGTCGTTGCCGCCGTTATAGAAGAAGTAGCGAACGTCGTATTTCTTGAAGATCTCAAGGATACGCTTATAGTCGGTGTCGTCCTTCTCGGGATCAGCCATCTTATAGCGGCAGGAGCCGAGTTCGGAGGAGGGTGTATTCATAAGCAGGCTGAGCTCGTAGGCGTCCTCCTCGCCCATGTCGTAGAGCTTGTCGTCAAGCACGCCCTTGATGCCGTGGGCCGCACCGTAGACCTTGGTGATGCAGTCCGTGTCAAGCGCGGTCCTGATAACGCCGTATGCGCTGGCGTTGATGACGGAGGTCGGGCCTCCGGACTGGCCTATGATGCAGGCTCCCCTGAGCGTTTTTTCCATATTGTTACCTCCAAATTCTTAAAAAGGTGTTATTGATTATATCACACGTTTGGGATATAATAAATAAGCAATAGCATAAATTTACCGCTTGCAAAGGAGATAATTTTTATGAGCCTCGTAACATCCAAGGAAATGTTCCGCAAAGCCTACGACGGTGGGTACGCCATTGGCGCGTTCAACGTGAATAACATGGAGATCGTCCAGGGCATCACCGAAGCCGCCGCTGAGCTGCGCGCTCCGCTCATCCTCCAGGTCTCCAAGGGCGCTCGCGCCTACGCGAATCATACTTACCTCATGAAGCTCGTCGAGGCCGCTGTTATCGAGACCGGCCTGCCCATCTGCCTGCACCTTGACCACGGCGACAGCTTTGAGCTGTGCAAGAGCTGCATCGACGGCGGCTTCACCTCTGTTATGATAGACGCCAGCTCCAAGCCCTTCGAGGAGAACATCGCCATCACCAAGCAGGTCGTTGAGTATGCTCACGATCACGGTGTTGTCGTCGAGGCCGAGCTGGGCACCCTCGCCGGCATTGAGGACGAGGTCAAGGTCGAGGAAGGTCACGCCTCCTACACCCGTCCGGAGGAGGTCCAGGAGTTTGTAGAGCGCACTGGCTGCGACTCCCTGGCCATCGCCATCGGCACCAGCCACGGTGCCTACAAGTTCAAGCCCGGCACGAAGCCGCAGCTGCGCTTCGACGTGCTCGAGGCCGTCGAGAAGAACCTGCCTGGTTTCCCGATAGTCCTGCACGGCGCATCTTCCGTGCCTCAGGAGTTCGTTGCTGAGATCAACAAGTACGGCGGCAACATGCCCGGCGCCATCGGCGTGCCCGAGGATCAGCTTCGTCAGGCTGCCCGCAGCGCTGTCTGCAAGATAAATATTGACTCCGACCTGCGTCTTGCCATGACCGCTTCCATCCGCAAGTATTTCGCCGAGCATCCCGCCGACTTTGACCCCCGTCAGTATCTCAAGCCCGCCCGTGCCGCTATCAAGGCCATGGTCGCGCACAAGATAGTTGACGTGCTCGGCTGCGACGGCAAGGCCGACTGAGACCTTCCCGGCGCATATCCCAAGTTTTAAGGAGGGGGTTCGATGAACTTTACCGAAATCCTCGAAAAGTCCGTCGGGAGACGGTTCAGCTGCTCCGGAGACTGCTCCGGAGCGGCCGGCTCCGGCCCGGGCGGCTCAGACGAGCTTGGACTTGACATCGTCTTCATAGTAAGGCTCATCGTTTCCTGCGCCGCGTTTGCGGTGTCCTTGCTCGTACGTTCCATACCTGCACCCTGGCCGACAGTGCTGCTGATTGTCTCGGTTCTCATTGCCGGCTGGGATATCGCAGCTGGCGCGGTGCTGAGCGTTATGCGCGGCCGGTATCTGGACAAGACGGTGCTTATAACGCTTTCCGTCATTCTCGCGCTCATATTCGGCTTTGCTATCGAGGGCACGGCGCTTGTGCTGCTCTATCAGATAGGCTGCCTGTTTGTCGAGTATGCTTACATACGCACTTACCGCTCCGTGCTCGACCAGATCTACTGCGAACCGGATGACGCGCACGTAGTGCGCGACGGGGAGGAGGAGACTGTACCGGCCGACACCATCGAGGTCGGGGACACCATAGTCATCTATCCCGGTGAGCGCGTACCCTGTGACTGCATTGTGCTTGAGGGTACGTCCAGCCTTGACCGCTCGGCTCTTGGCGACTACTCCGGCGCTGTTTTGGTAAAGGAAGGCGACGAGATACTTTCCGGATGCCTCAATCAGAACGGCCAGCTCCGCTGCGAAGTTACTTCGCTTTCCTCGGATTCCGCTGCTGCCGCGCTCTTTGCCGCTGTTGAAAACGGCGCAAAGAGGGGAGAGGTGGTTCCCAAATCCTTCGGCTGGATACAGACTTACCTTACCCCCATCGTGACCGTAGCGGCTATCCTCGTGCTCGTGCTGCTGCCGCTGATTTTCGACATCACGATTCAGGAATCCGTACGTCGTGCAGCCATGCTGCTCGTTTTGGCAAGCCCCTGCGCACTCAATGTTGCCGTTCCGCTTATCCGGCTGTGCGCCATGTGCGGCGCGGCCAAGAGCGGCGTGCTCTTTGACGGCTGCAACGCCATGGACAGCGTTGCCAACACCGGCACTGTGGCCTTCGACAAGGCGGGAACTCTCAGCGAAGGCAGTCCCAAGGTCGTTGCCATCAAGTCAGAACGTATGGAGTCCAACGTGCTGCTCAAGATAGCGGCACACGCCCTTGCATACTCTAACACTCCGCAGGCCCGTTCCGTCATTGCCTGCTACGGCGACACGATCTACATTGACCTCATAGAGAACTTTGTAGAGATACCTGGCAGCGGGGTGGAGGTAAAGGTTGACGGCATACGCATCTGCGTGGGCAGCCGTGACCTCATGATGATAAAGGGCGTGTCGGTACCCGACGCGGACATCTCAGACGACTTCTCATATTATATCTCAATCGGCGACGAATACGCGGGCCGCATCGTGATGACCGACCAGCTGCGTGCCGATGCCGCAGAGGGTGTCGCCGAGCTCAAAGCCTGCGGTATAGACAGCGTCATCATGTTCACGGATGAGAGCCGTGATTCCGCGGCTCGAGCCGCCTCGGCGCTCAGCATTCCCGAGTACTATTCCGAGTGCGACCGCGAAAAGATGCGCGCAACTCTTGCCGAAGTCAAGGGCGGCTGCGTCCCCGGACGCGGGCTGACCTTTGTAGGCAGCGGCGAATCCTTTGGAGGCTCGCACACTGCGGCTGACATAGATATCGCGATGACCGGCGTCGAGGCGCTGACAATGCCTGTAGGCACTGACATCACCGTCTTTGGCGGCAGTGTGGACAAGATATCCCTCGCCATTGCAGTTTCGCGCTATGCCAAGATGCTCTCTACGGCTGTCATCGGCGCGTCTGCCATCGTGAAGCTGGTGCTCATGCTGCTTGCGGGCTTCGGCCTCTCCACGCTGTGGTTCTCGGTATTTATCGATTCCATAGCCATCGTCGGTGCTGCGCTTGTTTCCATTCTCGCCTTCAACGGCGAGCTTCGGGTACCCAAGGGCAAACACGAGGCACGATAAAAAAACGGACCCAAAGCAAAGCAGCCGTCCTAATGGACGGCTGCTTTTTTAGTGCGTTTACCTTCACTGACAGTGAGTATTCATATCTTCTCACATACCCAATAGGAAGATGTTTGAGTCAGTGCAGAAGTTCGAGGCACTGTAACAAACGAGTACGTTATCAAAGTCATTCTGCTCCATATATGCCTTGAGGCTGGCGCGGTAATAGCGCAGGTCGAGTACATGTATCTCAGAGAAGTCATCGAGAAGGAAGGGAATAAGACTGTCCGTATAGGAGTCACGAAGAATGAGCAGACTCGGCTTGTCCTCAGCACCGGTCTCTATGACGTGCATCGGGCAGTTGCCGCCCATGAACATGGAGTACTTGTCCTTCTTCTCAAGGAAGCTGAAATCATAGAGCTTGCCCTCTACCGGGCTGCCCTCGGGGTAGCTGGTGACCTTCAGGCCTTCAGGCTCATCAACAAAGATCTCCATAGTATCCGGATCAACCCAGGAGAAGCCGGAGGACGACCAGGTTGTACCGTAGAATTCCTCGGAGACCACATGTCTGTCAGTGTAGGAATCAAGCGCAGGGCAGGGGAGGCCCATGCTTTCGGCGAGGGCCGAAAGGCCATAGTATGCGCCGAGGCTGGTCCAGTGGTGGTCGGTGCGATAGAAGATATATTCGTCAGTGTGTGAGCTGAGCGCTGAATACATGTCCACGTTTATGGCGCCGGACTTATCATAGCAATAGTCAATTACTTCTTTTTCGCTGTCATTAGGAGCATTATTAGGCAAAAGCGAGGCGTAGAGGTCGGACTTGTCGGGAATAAGTGCAAAATACACATCAGCGTCGGTGTTCTCAACCAGCGCGTTCAGCGCGGACATATTTGAGTCCAGAGTCGAGTCATCGGGACGCTCAAAGCCCTTTATCAGTGTGCCGCCCTCGCAGAGATGGACGTCATTGTTCTCCTGCTTGCCAAGCGCAAGCTCGCTCGCAGCCTTGAGGGTTATCCACTCGTCCCGGAAGGTAAACTGGTCTGTGGTATAGGTCTCAAATTTGGAGGTATAGTCTCCGCTGAACAGGCTCTTGAAACTGAACTCCGGTCGCTGCTGCAGGTAGCGATTCTCCTGCTCAGAAAACTGCCGGTCAGGCAGTACAAGATTCAGGATGAAAAACACTCCTATAAACGCCAGAAAGATGAGGGCCTCGGCCCATAGTGCTTTTTTGTTCATACCGGGCCCTCCTTAGAAATTGAAGTAAATGAACGGATTGTAGGTCGCGTCCACAAGATAGGCTGTAGACAGGATCAGCGCCAGCACGATGAGCGTCGGAGCCGCAACTCGCTTGACTTTATCCGGCAGCTTGCCGAACAGCCGGCTGCCCAGGGGCAAGGAGGCGAGTATGGCTATCACAAACGTCAGCGCATAGCTGCTCAGATAGTACAGGTCCGCCGACTCCGCCAGGCTGGACGCGCCGAACCCGAGCATGGCGCTGGTGTAATTGCCGATCGCGGTAAGGCTGTCGAGCTGGAACATGACCCAGCCAAACATGACCACAATAATAGTATAAATGTGGCCCAATACCGGCAGCTTTTCCAACCTTTTTAGCAGGAAGAGCTTCTCAATCATCAAAAACACCGCGTAGTACAGTCCCCAGAGAAGGAAGGTCCAATTCGCACCATGCCAAATGCCGGTGGCCGCCCATACAATGGTGATATTCAAAAGCTGTCTGGCTCTGCCGCAGCGGTTGCCTCCAAGGGGAATATACAGGTAGTCGCGGAACCATGTACCGAGGGACATGTGCCAGCGACGCCAGAATTCGGTCACGCTCTTTGAGATGTAGGGGTAGTTGAAGTTCTCCTCGAACTCAAAGCCTATCATACGGCCAAGTCCTATGGCCATGTCGGAGTAGCCGGAGAAATCAAAGTATATCTGCAGCGTGAACGCTATTATGCCCAGCCAGGAACCCAGGAAGGTGAGCTCTCCCGCCGGCACCGCGGCATAATAGTCCCAGAGCTTGCCGAGGCTGTTTGCAATGAGCACCTTTTTCGCAACGCCTACCATAAAGCGCTCGACGCCGGAGGAGAACTGGTCGATGCTGCTCGCGCGGAAATTAAGCTGGTCCGCCACATCCTTGTAGCGAACGATGGGGCCCGCAATGAGCTGCGGAAACAGCGCCACAAAGGTGCCGAAGCTGACGTAGTTTCTCTGCACGTCTGCGTCACCGCGATAGACGTCAATCGGGTAGGACATCGTCTGGAAGGTGTAGAAGGAGATACCTATCGGCAGCGCGATGCCCAGGGGCTTGATATCAATAAACGGCAGGAGGCTGAGCGTCTCGGCAATGAGATCGTAGTACTTGAAAAAGCCCAGCAAGGCCAGGTTTATGACCACGTTTATCACGAGGACAGTCTTGGCTTTTTTCTGCTTTTCAAGCCTCCAGCGGCCTATGAGCATGCCGTTTATATAGTTTATCGTGATGGAAAACAGCATGAGGACGATGAAAACAGGCTCGCCCCAGCCGTAGAACACAAGGTTTGCAACAAAAAGTATGGGATTGCGCCATCTGACCGGGGAGATGTAGTAGAGAAACAGCACCACGGGCAGATATATGAACATGAACAGTATGCTGGAAAAGACCATCTGCGGCGTCCCTCCGGGCTGTCAGAATTATCAGGCAAAGAGTGCGTAAAAGCTGTCGGCTATGTCGGCGGCGTTCTCGTGCGAGATGAGCATCAGATAATTGCCGGAGACACAGATCTGGGCGGCCTCCCAGATGGCCGTTGTCTCAGGATACCAGGCACCGCCATCGACCTGAGTCTGCTTGCGTGCCTCAAGTATGGCCTGAACAGTCGCCACGTCGTCGGAATTCTCGCACTGAATGAGCACTATCTCATGCCCGCTGGCACTGATCATGGGCATTTTTGCAATAAGCTGGAGGGTGGAAACTGCGGTAAGCCCCGGGTAATAAGTGTCAAGCATAGTGCTGTCGAGGTCAGAAAGGGAAGCAAACTCATAGCTTGACGTCACCGTATCGTAAAACGCGCTGAGGTCAACGCTCTCGCCGTCCGGATTTTCGCTGGGCTGAGCACCGGGAGTCTCACTGGGATCCACAGGCTGCTCAGTTGGCTGCACAGACGGAACGGGAGTCGGTGTCGGAACAGGCGTAGGAGTGGGCGTGGGAACAGGCGTCGGGGTAGGAGTGGGTTCGGCGCTCTCCTCAGGCTCCTCGGACGCCTCGGGGCTTTCGCTTGGCGCCGCGCTGGAGGCGACGTCGCCTATGACCTCGTCACTGGGGGAGGCGGGATCGTCGGAGCTACTTCCGCAGGCCGCAAGAGCCGTGAGCATCAGCAGCGCAAGTGCAAGGGCGGTTATGCGTCGGGTAAGCTTCATCATTTTCTCTCCTATGTTTTAGAATTGGTCACGCAATGCAAAAAGACGAAAATGAGTCGGAAATGTTCTCAAAAATCGCCTGAAATATTTGTACAAAAGGGCAAATCATTTGTCCTCAGCGTCGCTTTTTTCCGAAATATAATCGGCCAGCGGATTGGCCTGTGCAGCCAGGCGCAGCTCTGAGTTATCTACGTGAGTGTATATCTGCGTCGTGTTCAAGTGCTCGTGCCCGAGCACCTCCTGTAATGTGCGCA
Organism: uncultured Eubacteriales bacterium; assembly: GCA_900546485.1. Taxonomy (GTDB): domain Bacteria; phylum Bacillota; class Clostridia; order Oscillospirales; family Oscillospiraceae; genus Scatomorpha. The sequence continues at coordinate 44,349 of URDK01000004.1, read as the reverse complement.
CGTCGACCCCGTTTTGCAGCATGAGCGTAGCCGCTGTGTGCCGCAGCTTGTGAGACGAGTACTTGTCCGGGTCCAGGCCGGCCTTCAGCAGAGTTTTCTTAACCATGGCGTGAACTGTCTCACGACTCATGCGCTTTCGTCGATTCGAGACAAAAAACGCGCTGACCGAACTTCCGGCCATCTGTGAGCGTACCGGCTTATAAGCCTCAATGGCCGCTTGGCAGGCTTCGTTCAGATAGACAATGCGCTCTTTATTGCCCTTGCCGAGTATGCGAAGGGAATCCTCGCGCACGTCCCCGACATTCAGACCGACTATCTCGGATATGCGCAGCCCGCAGTTAAGAAAAAGGCAAATTATGCAATAATCGCGCTCGCTGTTGACTCCGTCAACGGCATCCAGCAAACGTCTGGACTCGTCAAGCGACAGATAGCGGGGGAGAGACTTGGTGGTTTTTGGCGTATCCAGCCCCTCGACCGGGTTAACCTCCAGCTGCTTTGTCTTTACGGTCAAATACTTATAAAAACTGCGGATCGTGGCGATTTTTCTGGCTCGGGACGACGCCATGAGACCGTACTCGGGCTCACGGCTGCGCTCGTTTTTTACCTTGTCCCGTGATAGAAAGGCCATATAGTCGTAGACGTCGTTCAGCGTGACGGAGGCTATAAGATCCAGGTCCACATCCTTGATGGATATCTCGTCAAGCTCCGCAGAGCGCGGCACGAGGCCGCGTTCGATTTTAAGATATCTAAAGAAATTCCTCAAGTCGAGGAAGTACTCATCAACCGTGGCGCGTGAGTGGCCCTTGATGGTTTCGTGGTAGCTCAGGAAGTCCCTGAGTACGGGCGGCGCCTCGTTGCGGTAGTCCAAACTGATTCACCTCCAGCTATTATATTGTAAGGCAAGGGGAGCAAATTGTAAACCTGGAAATGCACAAATAATTAAACAAAATAAAAATTTTGTTTAATTTGGAGGAGGCCCAAACGGCCCCAAAAGCTGTTTTTAACTTCCGGGGCCGCCTTTACTATACTCTTACTATACAATGTAACGCAAAGCTTCTATGCCGCTTATTCCAAGTCCGTATGTATCTGTCAGACTTATCTCCGGTCCATTAAACCGCGCTCCGCCAATGACCGGGTCCTCGACACACAGCGCCGGACCGTCCAGGTCTATGCGTGTCACAATGTTTCTCGCACACGCCAGATGCGCCGCCGCAGTTACGCTGACCTTGGCCTCCAGCATACAGCCCATCATACACTCGACGCCGTATACCTCAGCTGCAGACGCTATCCTCAGTGCGTTGGTTATACCGCCGCACTTCATCAGCTTGATATTTATCATATCGGCGGCACGCTCCTGCATTATGTGCAGCGCGTCGCGTGGCGAAAATACGCTCTCATCTGCCAGCACAGGAACCGGCGAGTTAGCAGTTACAAACTTGAGGCCTTCCAAGTCGCGCGCCTTCACAGGCTGCTCAACCAGCTCTATATCGAGTCCCGCGTCCTGCATGCGGTCAAGGAGCCGCACAGCCTGCTTTGGAGTCCAGGCCTGGTTGGCATCTATACGGATTTTGGCGTTTTTTGCCGCATCACGTACGGAGCGGAGTCGAGCAAAATCCAGCTCCGGGTCTATGCCAACCTTGATTTTCAGAACATTATATCCATTGTTCACGCCGTATTCCGCGTCTTTAGCCATAATATCAGGACTATTTACGCTTATCGTGAGGTCGGTTTCCAGACGCGGAGCCCCGCCTCCGAGCAACCGGTACAAGGGCAGACGGCAGTCCTGAGCATACAAATCCCAAAGCGCTATATCAGCAGCGGCTTTTGCGCTGCTGTTACCAACTATTGCTGTCTCCACGGCGTTTTGGAGCGCCTCAAAATCTGAGATATCGCGCCCCACAAGTCTGGGACAGATGCAGTCCCTCAGCGCGGCGATGATCGAATCGAGCGTTTCCCCTGTTATGGCCACGGTGGGAGGAGCCTCCCCCCTTCCGATTTGGCCTGTTGAGGTCTCAAGCTCGACTATCACGTCCTCAAGGCTGTTTACAGTCCTGAGCGCCGTCTTGAACGGCACCCGGAGCTTGGCAGATACGAGGCCGATACGAAAACCTGTTATCTTCATGCGCCTCTCCTCTCTTTTATCAGGCGTGGTGCCTGCTGCACTGGGAATAGCTCTCCGCCAGCGGCTTTGCCACGGTCGAATAGTTCTTGTTGCACAGCGTGGTAAAAAGCACGTCCACAACAAAGAGCGCGGCCAGGCGGCTGCTCGTTGCCCCGCTGCGGAACTGAAGCTCCGGCGACGAAGTTGGCAGGACGTAGTCGGCCAGCTCTGAAAGCTGATTCGGTCCATACTTGGTCACGGCAACTACGCAGGCGCCGCGCTCGCGCGCGGCTCGTGCAAGCTCGAGTATCTCAGTGGTGTTGCCGGAGTTCGAGAAGAAAATGGTCACATCTCCCGGCTTTGCGCCGGTGATATAAGTGAGCTGAACATGCAGGTCGGTACAGAACACGGCGTTCACATTCACACGCAGCAGCTTGTAGTACAGATCGCTGGCCACAAGTCCAGAAGCGCCTACGCCAAAAAGGCGAACGGTGTCGGCCTCGGCAATTTTGGCGGCCACAGTCTCTATCAGGGCTGCGTCCTGTATCTGGGCCGTGCTGCGCACTGCTTCCAGGGCTCCGGCCTCCACGCCGCTGATGATGCCCTCAACGCTTGAATATGTGCGCGTATCTAGGAAATCCATGCTTGGCGCTGAGGCCTCAGCACGCTGCTGGCTGAGCTGGAAGAAAAGATTTTTCTTCATGTCTTTCAGCCCGGAAAAGCCCAGCGCCTTGCAGAAACGCACCCACATGACCTGACTTACGCCGCTTTTCTCAGCCAGAACGGCTATCGGGTCGTCAAAGACAGAACCGAGGTTCTGTAAGAAGTACCAGGCAACCTTTTGTTCCGCGGGGCTCAGCTGATCATATATGCTCCGTGTTTTAATTTCTATGTCGGTCATGTCATGCCTCCTGACGCCTTGTTAAGCTCAGTATAACACAATTACCTCAGCAATGAAACTTTCTTTCTCAGAAACTTTCATACAGCCCGCTGCCACGCCCTGGAAGGCCGCCTGAAAGCAGATGCTCACGCCAGAGACGCCGCAGGCTCGTATCCGCTGGCAAGGCAGATGCGTCGCCTGTCCAAGCGGTTCCAAAGATGTTCCAAACGTCCAGAAATTTGGGGTCATCGGTCACGAACTGGAGCTCATAGTCCGAGGCAAAGCGGCGAATGCCCGAGTTTTCGGGCAGCCCCCGGCAAACCGGGTGCAGCAGCCATGAGTCGCAGAAAAAGCGGCTAAAGCCGAAGAACTCCGCAGCCCTCGCATAAGAGTCCTGGCAGTCAGCGTAAATCAGCGGTCCGGACGAGGGTATGTGAACGCTCAGCGCCGCCTTTCCTCCAAACTCTACGGGCTCAAATTGGAGTCTGCCCAGCCCGAAGATACGGAACTCAAAAAAGCGCCAGGTCCACAGTGCGGCTGTTGAGCCCCAGATTCCGTGAAACCGCTCGCACTCAAGCGTTTTCCAAAGCAGGTCCGCGAAGGAATTGCGGAACATTTCCTCGGAAAGCCCGCGTTCGCTGTATTTTTTCTCCGCTGTGTCGAGCAGAGCGATAAGCGGGAGCATCCTCATCGTGTACGCAGAAACGCCGCAGTCCAGCGCCAGCTCCTCCATACGTGCGAGAAGAGCACGCGCGTCTATCTCCTTCCCTGCTTCATAATCAGCAGCGGCTGTCTCAATCTCGCAGCGGGCCTCGGAATTGCCGAAAGCGGCGGTCATGGCCGTGGAATAGGCCGCGACCGCCGCATCAGGATATGGCCAGCGTGAGAGTATTCTTCTTACGTCCGGCCCGTACATCAGCCCTTGACACCTCCAAGGGCAATGCCTTCAACGAACTGCTTCTGCATCAGGCAGTAGAGCACAAACGGAACTATAAACGAGATGGTTGCCGCCGCCATGGGATAGCCGTAGTTTGTGGCAAGGTGGCTCGTCAGCGAGGACGTGGCAAGCGTAAGTGTCTGCATCTCGTTCTTGGTCGTGGCGATCAGAGGCCAGAGGAACATATTCCAGGCCGAGTTGAAGGTGAACACGGCAAGGGTTATCCTCGCGGGCCTGACCATGGGCAGTACCACTCGGAAATATATACGCAACTCGGAACAGCCGTCTATCTGCGCAGCCTCGATGAAGTCATTGGGCACTCCCCTGATGAACTGACGCATCATGAAAACGCCGAAGGCTCCGATGAGCGGAATGACAAGCGCGACATAGGTGTTGAGCATGTTGGCCTTGCGCATCATGACATAGAGCGAGATGAACACGACCTGAGTGGGTATCATCATAGTCGCCAACACCATGTTGAACAGCGGTTTTTTGCCCGGAACAGGCTTTTTTTCGAAGCCATATGCCATGGAGCAGGACACTATGTCGACGATAATCACACTTGCAATAACAACGATAATGCTGTTGAGCAGCGGACGTCCGAAATCCTTGTTGACGAAAAGATAGATGTAGTTCGAAAAATCGGTGAAGTCAATGTCATCCAGCTTGATATACATAGTCGAGGTATGCGCAAATGAGACGCAAACCATGTATATGAGCGGTATCACGCACAGCATTGCAAAGAGCGTGACGAGTACGACACCGATATAGAAGCTCGGGCGTTTTCTATCCGACTTTACCATGCTTACTCCTCCTTTTCGTCGAAGAAATGCTGCTGAATCAGATGTATTATAAGGATAACTATCAGCAGCATTATGGCTATCGCGCAGGCATAGCCTATACGATAATCCTGGAAGCCGTAGGCGTATATAATGTAGGCGATCGTCGACGTGGAGTTAAACGGCCCGCCGCCGGTCAGCTTGTATACGATGTCAAAGGCCTGGAAGGACCAGATTATGCCCAGTGTAGCGTTCATATAGGTGATGGGCTTGAGCAGCGGCGCCGTTATGCGCCAGAATCTCTGCCTTGGCGTTGCGCCGTCTATGATCGACGCCTCGCGGACGTCGACGGATATGTTCATTATGCCGGCGTAGAAGATGATAGTGAAGTAGCCAACGCTCTTCCATACGGCAACCAACGATACACAGATCAGTGCCGTTTTCTGGTCACCCAGCCAGTTCATTCCCTGGATACCAAACAGAGCGAGAAACTCGTTCAAAAGTCCGCCTTTGTCGGCGAGTATTATCTTCCACACCGTAGCCGCGGCCACATAGCTCACAAGCGTTGGAATGAAGATGACGCTGCGCAGAAAGCGGCCATAGCGGTTATTGAGATACTCTGCCAGGAAGTTAGCCACAAACATAGCCAGCAGCGTCTGCAGCGGCACAGTTATGATGACATAAATGACCGTGTTCCACAGTGCCTTGCGCAGCTGCGTGTTTGTAAACAGCTTTTCATAGTTTTCCAGCGCAATAAAAGTCGGGTCCTGCGCCAGATTGTAGCTAGTGAAGCTGTAATACAGCGTCATAAAGATGGGCACGATGCAGAAGGCCATAACAATCAGCATGCCAGGTGTTATATAGGCAATGCCGTAGGCCGCCTGCCGGCGCATCAGAGGAGAGCGCCGCCTCGCTTTGTTCATACCGTTCACCACACCTTGCTTAAAATAGGAGAAACCGGGCATCGTCGTTCTCCGGCCATGCCCGGTTTCCAAGAGGTTACTGGGTTACTGCTTTATCTGCTCGTTGTAGTAAGTCATGGTCTCGCTGATGACCTGCTCAGGAGTGAGCTGGCCCATGAGCATGCCCTGGACGTTCTGCTGGAAGGTGTCCATGAAGGAGGCGCTGCCCTCGAAGGAGGGAACGGCGTACATGGCGTCAGCGTAGTCAGTGTACATGCTCTGGAACGGTTCGGGCTCAGTGTAGGTGGCGTCAGTGGTGATGGAAGGCATGCCGTAGATCTGGGTGTGGAAGTCATCCATGCACTCGGCGCTGGTTATGTACTTGATGAGCTTGGCAGCGAGCTCGGGGTTCTCGCAGTACTTGCTGATGGCAAGGGAGTCAACGGAGAAGTTGGTGGCGGTGCCGCCGGGGCCCTCGAGAGCGAAGATGCACTCCCAGTTGATGCCGGCCTCGGTGAAGCTGCCGCTGGTGCCGGTGCCGACGATGACTATAGCGGCCTCACCGTTGGCAAACTTTCCGCCGGGATCATCCATGGAGACGGCGCTCTCATCGAGTATATCAGCGTCACGGAGCTTCTTGATGAAGTTCAGGGCCTCGAGGGTGGCCTCGCTGTCCATGTTCAGCTCGCCGGTCTCGGTCAGGACAGTGCCGCCGGCCTGGAAGAAGAAGGGCCAGAAGCTGGTCAGAAGCGCGGAAACGCCGTTGGAGGCACCCCAGGAGGAGGTGAAGGGCATTACGTCGGGATTGGCCTCCTTGAGGGCAACGCAGACATCGTAGAACTCATCCCAGGTCGTGGGGAGCTCGGTTATGCCGGCAGCCTCAAGCATATCCATGTTGAAGTACATGACGCAGGGGTTGCCCGGCATCATCGGGAAGGTGCACAGCTCGCCGTTAGAGTTGTAGGCACCCTGCTCGAGATACATATAGAGGTCATAGTCCTCCTGAGTCAGGTAGGGGTCGAGGGGGATAATGAGGTCGGAGCTGATGATGTCATAGGTCTCGGTGACGTAGACAACATCCGGACCCTCGTTGGAGAGCAGACCGGTGTAGATGTTGGTAGCATAGTCGGTCCAGCCCTGGATCTCAACGGTGACGGTGCAGTTGTTCTCGGCCTCGAACGCATCGAGCTTTTCGTTCCAGAACTCCTCGTCGGAGATGCCGTCGCCAAACTGATAGACGGGCAGCCAGAGCTTCAGCTCAGTTGCAGCGGTATCGCCGCCGGCCGGGCTCTCAGCCGCGTCGTCCGCGGGGGGCTCGCTGGTGGTGGTCTCAGTCGTGCCGCAGCCGGCAAGCAGGGCCACGCAGAGCGCAGCGACAAGGATAAGCGCAAGTAGTTTCTTCATGTCGTCCTCCTTAAATTTATTTATCACTCACAGTCCGGTTCTTCCTCCCGAACTGCCCTATTGGGCACATTATACCATGGGCTTTCTCTTATGTAAAGAAATAAAAGTTCTTTTTAACAAAAATTATGGATTAATTCTTTCTAGTGGGAAATACTCAAGCGGCATCTTCCCAGTGCAGTGGAGCTGCCCGGTCAGACAGTGCGCAAGCGCCGAGGTGGAACGGGTGCTGTATTCCCAGGCGGCAATGCCTGCCGCGTGCTTTGGCAGATAGCGCAGCTCATATGGCTCGCGCATTGCCACCACCAGCATAGGCTTTTTTAGCTTTCCGAGGGCGAGCATCAAGATGAGCTGTCCGCTGTTCCTCAGAGCACTGCTGGTGTTGAGCACTATGCAGCTGGCGTCTCGCGCCTTTCTGACGATAGCAGCTATCTCCTCAGAGTCCGGGTCATCAGAGCAGATTGCAAAGCTGCCGCCGAAGCGTCTGGCCATGACCATGGGAAAAGAGGGTGTTCCTGTCATTGCACTGGAAGCAAGATTCGCCCGTATTCCCGCGCATCCCGTAAAGAACGGGCGCTCGCCCAGCTCGGGCAGTGGACCGTTGAGAAGCACAAAGCTCTCCTCAAGCAGCTCTCTGGCTGCTTCGCGCAGCTTGAATATCCGCGTCTCGGTCTGGGGCAGGCCGGTAAAACGCTGTTTTGCGGCAGCTATTCTCTCCCCTGCCCTCTCTAGTTCGGCTGCATATTCTCCTTCGGCGGCGGCATAGCTCTGCCAGAGCTTTTCAGCTGTCTCACGCGCCAGTGCCGCGGTGTGAGAAATACAGACTATGTCGGCACCTGCGTCGAGGGCCGTTGTAGCAGCGTGCACGGTGCCGTAATACTTTGCCACGGCATCCATCTCCATGCAGTCGCTTATTATAACTCCGTCGAATCCCAGCTCCTGTCTGAGCAGACCTGTCAGTATGCGCCGTGACATAGTAGCGGGCAGCTTTTCAGGCTCTATCGCCGGGAAAAGCACGTGACTTGTCATTATGGCGGGAATACCCGCTTCGATTGCGCGACGAAACGGCAGAAGTTCGCACTTTTCCAGTTCCTCGCGGCTCTTTTCGACCTTTGGCAGACCTATGTGCGAATCGGTATCGGTGTCGCCATGTCCGGGGAAATGCTTGCCGCAAGCCATTATTCCTCCATCAAGCAGTCCCCGCATGAAGCCCAGCGCACGTTCAGCGGCCCTCTCGGGCACGTCGCCGAAGCTGCGAACACCAATGACCGGGTTGAGCGGGTTAGAGTTTACGTCCAGCACAGGGGCAAGGTCGAAGTTTACGCCCGCGGCTCGAAGCTGCTCGGCCGTAATCTTGGCCGCCTTATACGGAGCGTCTCCTCCGACTGCCGCAAGGGCCATAGCCCCGGGAGTTATCGCCATGTCGGGCGAAAAGCGTGATACAACGCCGCCTTCCTGGTCGATGGCTGTAAAGGGCTCGATGCCGGTCTCGGATACAATGAGCCGGCGGAGCGAGGTGCACAGCCTCTCGAGCTGGGCTGCACTCTTTACGTTGCGGCGAAAAAGTATGACGTTGCCTACCTTGCACTCGCGTACGAGCGCGATGAATCCGGGGTCAAGTTCGGTGCCGGGCAGTCCTGCCATGAGGCGCTGGCCGGCGGCGATTTTGATGTCCACGGTCATTCCTCCTCGTCAAGGGCGCGGGCGACGACCCCGCCCGTCTCGGCCAACCTGCGCTCGGCCTCCGCCGCCGGTAGGCGCTTAACCAGCATGACGATGGCCGTCTTAGCCGAATATCCGCACTGCTCCAGGGCCTCGCGAGCCTCGTCCTCGTCTACCTTTGCCGCCGTTGCGACTATGCTTATCGCTCGACGTACGAGCTTCTCGTTCGTCGGCTTTACATCCACCATCAGGTTGCCGTATACTTTACCCAGGCGTATCATTGCGCCGGTGGAAAGCATGTTCAGCACCATTTTCTGCGCTGTTCCGGATTTGAGCCGCGTAGAGCCGGTAATGACCTCCGGACCGGGTTCCACCCCTATGGAAATGTCAGCCAGTGCGTTCATCTGTGAGTGTTTGTTGCAGGTCACAGCTACGGTCACGGCTCCTATCTCCTTGGCATAGGCCATGGCGCCCAGCACATAGGGCGTCCTTCCGCTGGCGGCTATGCCGACGAGAATATCGCGGCTTTCCAGGTTCAGCTTCACCATGTCCTCACGGCCGCCGTCCGCGTTGTCCTCAGCGCCCTCAACGGCTCGGAACAGGGCCGGCTCGCCTCCAGCTATCACGCCCTGTACCATCTCAGGGTCCGTGGAGAAGGTCGGCGGGCACTCTACAGCGTCGAGTATACCAAGTCTGCCTGAGGTGCCGCAGCCGCAGTAAATGAGCCTGCCGCCGCTCTTGAGTGCCTCGTAAATCGCGTCCACGGCCGCTGCAATGCTGTCTAGCTCCTTTTCCACTGCAAAGGCGACTTTTTTGTCCTCGTCATTTATCCTGCGTACCATCTCCAGCGTTGAAAGCCGGTCTATTTGGGAAGTGTTGGGGTTCCTCTGTTCAGTTGGGAGCTGGTCGAGCTGTATCATCAGATTCTACTCGCTTTCTCTCAAGTAAGCTCCTCCAGCAGCGCCGTGTGCACGGAGCGCCGGAAGGCGTTCATATCTGCCTGCGGCAGATGGTCATAGCAAAGTCGATTTGTCAGCAGCACAAGGCCTAGTCCGTGTTCGCGGTCCACCCAAAGGCTGGTTCCGGTAAAGCCGGTGTGTCCGCAGCCCGTGGGGAAGGCCCCGCCTGTGTGGAACACGAGGCAGCGCCCCTCGCAGCCCGGCTGCGGGGTCACGCCGCCAAGGTACACGGGGTCGTTTGTCGTGAGGTAAAACCTGCCGAGTCCTGCAAGGGCCTGAACGGTGCCGAAAAGTCCAGCATGGCCGCTGACATCGTTCCAGAAATAGTGCGCGTTGCCGTCGTTCGGCTCGCCGACCACGTCCGTACGATGCAGCCTGAAGCCGCTAAAGCACATACCGAGTTCTGCGCACATCCCCTCCTCCACTGCGTTGTCGCGGCAGGACGGGGCAAAGTCAAGGTCGCGGGGCGGCCTGTACCGGACACCAAAGCCCATGGGGTCAATTACTTCCTCAAGCAGTGCCCCGGCCTTGCTGCTCAGCACCAAACCCAGCAGCATATAGCCAAGGTCACTATAGACCATCCCGCTTCCGAGCCCACGACAGTCCAGGAATTCCTCCAGTGCCTCGAAAAACGGCCGTCCGTCCGCATAGAACGGATACCAGGCAGGAAGCCCGGAGGTGTGTGTCATGAGCGAAAACAGGCTGATTCCATCGAGATATTGCCGCAGTTTTGCAGATTCAGGTTCAAGCAGCTCGCCAACGCTCTGTGCAAGATACAGCTTTCCAGCCTTCACCATGCCGAGCAGCGCGGTTGCAGTGAAAGTCTTGGTCAGAGACGCGAGGTCAAACCAGCGTCCTCCCCCGCCCTCCGTGGCGCCCGTACGCACAATACCGTCCGGTCCAAAGACTGCCCACTCCGCATATGGGAACACCCCGTCCTCCACACCGCGCAGCAGCAGCTTTTCTGCGGCAAGCATAAAATACCCCTTTTCTTTTGGTAAGAAATATTGTATCATTGTTTCGGCTGATTTGGTAACATTATATCACGCCTTGTTTTTCCGCGCAACTGTGCATAAGTGTAATTAATTGGGCATGTTTTTTGGACACTACGGCAAGAGGTGAGAAAAATGCTGAGAGATATTGCAGAAAAACCGGTGCGCCGCATCGTTGGTTTGATGTCCGGCACCTCGGTGGATGGTATTGACGCAGCTCTTGTGGAGCTCTCCGGCGAGCAGGATGCTCCTTCGGTGCGGCTGCTGGCCTTTGAGGACCGCCCTTTCCCGGATGCCGTGCGTTCCGGTATCTTTGAGCTCTTTGACCCGGTAAAAGCAACGGTCGACAAACTTGGACGGATGTCTTATGTTCTTGGCGAACTGTATGCCGAAGCGGCGCTCTCTGTCATCAGAGCAGCTGGGCTCAGCCCGTCCGAGGTTGACGCTGTGGCCTCACACGGCCAGACGATCTGGCATTCTCCTGATGAGGTTCAGTTCTGCGGCCAGAGCGCCCGCTGCACGGTACAGATCGGTGAGGGCGCAGTCATAGCACAGCGGACCGGGCTGGTGACGGTCTCGGATTTCCGTGTCGCTGACCTCGCGGCAGGTGGTCAGGGCGCGCCGTTGGTGCCGTTTACGGAGTATCTGTTATATAGAAGCACAGAGCGCACGCGGCTTTTGCAGAATATAGGCGGCATCGGCAACATGACCGTCCTGCCCGCCGGCTGTGCGCCGGAGGATGTTTACGCCTTCGACACCGGGCCGGGAAATATGCTCATTGACGCCGTTGTCTCCGCAGCCACCGAGGGACGCGAGCGCTATGACAGGGGCGGGGCCATGGCCGCGCGCGGCCACGTTGACGAGCGGCTGCTGGCTCAGCTCCGCGCGGAGTCCTATTACACTCTCCCCCTGCCCAAGTCTACGGGCCGCGAGCTTTTTGGGACACAGTACGCAGAGCGCATCTTCTCCTGGGGGCGTGAGCACGGACTCAGCTGGGAGGACCTCGCCGCTACTGCCACGGAGCTGACGGCCTGGTCGATAGCCGACGCTTACGAGCGCTATGTACTGCCGAAATACAAAGCCTCCGAGCTGCTTGTCGGCGGCGGTGGCAGTTATAACAAAACCCTCCTGGGCCGCCTCGCCGCGCGCTTTGAGCGCTTCGGTGTTGAGGTCAAAACTCAGGAGGATCTGGGATTCAGCAGCGACGCAAAAGAGGCCGTGGCCTTTGCCATACTAGGAGACCGCTGCCTTGCGGGGCTTCCGAACAGCCTGCCGGGTGTCACAGGGGCGACAAACGCTTCGGTCATGGGGAAGATATCGCTTCCGCCTCGGTGAGCAGCACGGCCGAGCCAATATCAAAAGCCGGTCGCTCCGTCAGATATACGGGTTCTATGCCGCGTGAGCGGAGGTAAGCCTCAATTTTCGCTTTGTCGGGGTGGTTGTCCAGCTGTCCGGTGAAGGCGAGAGCGCGCTCCGATATCCTGAACGCCGCTCCGCCTATGAATCCGGTGTCAAAGCCCTCGAGCTCAATAAATCCGGGCCGTATCCCGAGCACGTCCATACCGTGCCGGGCTGCGGCCTTTGCTATTCCGGCGTCGGATGTGATGATCGAGCCCTCATCCACGACGCAGGTACAGCATTTGGCGTAACCCTGGCGTACGTCCACTCGCTCGAAACCTGAGATGGCAGGGTCGCTGATTTTGAAGTTGTGGATGCAGCGCACACCGACCACGCAGGCGCAGAGCCGGGCATCGGCTGGGTATTCCCTCCCCTGCTCCGCCGCGCGGATGACCTCAAAGCCGAGGGCGCTAAGCACCTGCGGTATCTCGCCGCCGCAGCTTGTCACGACGCGGTTGCCGCCTAGGTGCAGCAGCATCAAATCAGCATGGCCTGAAAGGCGCGGGTCGACGGCCTCGTTATCCGGCAGCCAGAGCGGGGTTATGCCAAGGTTTTGCAGCGGCTCTTCGAGGCTTTCGCGGTACTTTGCCCCGAACGCGGCCAGCCCCACCTTGCCTTGCGGCAGGTGGGGCGTTTTTATCAGCCGTGCGCTCATCCGAGCGCCTCCCGGATGGCCTCGCGGACGTTTTTGACGCTTATAAGCTCGAGCCCCTTCGGCTTCGGCAACTCGCCCTTGACGTGGGCGGGGATAATGCAGCGCTTGAAGCCGAGGCGGGCGATCTCGGAGAGACGGTGGCCCAGCTGGGTCACAGAACGAACCTCGCCTGAAAGTCCAACTTCGCCCACAGCGGCAAGGTCGGAGCCTATGGCCACGTCCTTCCAACTTGATGCCACAGCCAACAGCGTGGCAAGGTCCGCAGCGGTCTCGTCCAATTGCAGGCCGCCGACGACGTTTATATACGCGTCACAACCCGCAACACTCATTCCGCCGCGCTTTTCCAGCACGGCCAGCAGCAGCATCGCGCGATTATAGTCGATGCCGTTTGAGTTGCGGCGGGGATTGCCGTAGCCGGACTGGGCCACGAGGGCCTGTATCTCGGCCAGTATGGGGCGCGTGCCCTCCATCACGCAGGTCACGCAGGTGCCCGGCGTGTCCAGCGGACGGCCGGAAAGCATAGTCTCCGAGGGGTTTGGTACCTCGCGAAGCCCGGTATCGGCCATCTCAAAGACGCCTATCTCGTTAGTAGAGCCGAAGCGGTTCTTCGCCGCGCGGAGGATGCGATAGCTCAGACTCTGCTCGCCCTCGAAGTAGAGGACGCAGTCGACCATGTGCTCGAGCACCTTGGGTCCCGCGATGTTGCCCTCCTTATTGATGTGGCCGACGACAAACGCCGTGAAGCCGTCGGCCTTGGCGAGGCGCATGATGGACATCGTGCACTCGCGCACCTGGCTGATGCTGCCGGGCGCGGCGGCAATCTCGGTGTCAAACATGGTCTGAATGGAGTCCACGATGACCACGGTGGGCTGTAAGTCCTCAATCTGGGACTCTATCTCCGCGAGCTGCGTCTCTGCGAGGACGTAGATCTCGCCCTCCGAGACGCCGAGGCGCTGGGCACGCATCTTGAGCTGGCGGCGGCTCTCCTCGCCTGTGACATAGAGCACGCGCTCGCTCTTTCCAATGAGGCCGCATAGCTGCAAGAGCAGCGTGGACTTACCGACGCCCGGCGCGCCGCCTACAAGCACAACGGAGCCGCGGACGGCTCCGCCGCCGAGCACGCGGTCCAGCTCGCCGACACCGGTGGTGAACCTTATCTCCTCCTGCGTATCCAGCTCCGAGAGCAGCTTGGGCTTGCCGCTGCTGTGCCTCGAGGCCGCTGAGGCGGCCTTGCCGGACTTGGTCTGCACCGGTGCCTCGGTCAGCGTGTTCCAGGCTCCGCAGGCGGGGCACTGACCCGACCACTTTGCCGTCTCATTGCCGCACTCTGTGCAGTAGAATACTGTCTTTTGTTTCATAACACCATTCCGTCTGACCCCGCCTCATATTGCAGATAGGACGCCATAAGCAGGGCCGATATTTTCAGCTGATAGCTCTCGGTTTGCAGCAGTGCCGCTTCGCTCGGGTTGGAGAGAAAGCCGCACTCGACGAGTATGGACGTACACTTGGCCGAGCGCATGAGGTATATGTCCTCCGAAATCGGCGCGGCAACGCGGCGGCTCGTGGGGCACAGCGCCTCTGTGAGGTTTCTGTGTGTCAGTTCGCCCAGCTCCCGGCTGCCGTCCGGCTTGCCGTAAAGCACCTGACAGCCGGATGGTTTGGCATTCGGGAAGAAATTCTGGTGAATGCTTATGAGCACCGCGTCGCTTTGAGAATTGATGAGCTCAATGCGCGCCTTCTGATCGGATTGCTTGCGCTGGGCGGTCGTGGAGGCGCTGTCGGGATAGTCGATCTCCTGGCTTTCCCGCGTCATCACGCTCTCAACGCCGCAGAGGCCGGCGAGGGCCTCCAGCTTTTGCGCAATGGCAAGGTTTATGCCGCTCTCCGGCACGCCCTCGGCCGTTGTCGCTCCGCCGTCCTCCCCGCCGTGGCCTGCGTCGATTATCAGTACACGGGTCGTCTCCGCTTCAGCCGTGACCGGCTCCGTCTCATCGGCGTAGATGGGCGGCAGTGCAAAGCAGAGCACCACCAACACCAGAGCCAGAAGCAGCGGAAGCACGTCCTTCAGCCTTATAGAAATCGCCATTGCTCATCACCCCTCCCTCAAACTCTATGCGGGACGGGCTCTTTTAACTACTCGGCCAGGAACTTTTCCAGTCTGTCGAGACCCTCTTTGATATTCTCCATCGAAGTGGCATAGGTCCAACGGACGAAATTCTTTATGCCGAAGCCGGAGCAGGGCACGACGGCGACAAGGCCCTTTTCGAGGAAGGCCACGCCAAAGTCATCGTCGTTTTCGATGAGCTTGCCGCCAAGGGTTCGGCCAATGAGCTTCTCTATGTTCATCATGACGTAGAACGCGCCGTTGGGCGTGATGCAGCTCACGCCGGGTATGCTGTTGAGCCGCGAGACCAGGTAGTTGCGGCGCTCCTCAAACACCTTGCGCATGTCCTCAATGGTGTCCTGCGGGCCGCTCAGCGCTTCGACCGCTGCCCACTGGCTGATGGTGGAGGGGGCGCCGGTGGAGTGGCTCAGGTAGTTGGACATGACCTTGGCGAGCTCCTTGTTCGCCGCGGCGTAGCCTATTCTCCAGCCGGTCATGGCGTAGGACTTGGACACGCCGTTTATGAGTATGGTGTGCTCCTTGACCTCATCGCTGAGTGAGGCAATGCTGGTAAACTCCAGTCCATCGTAGAGGAGCTTGTAGTATATCTCATCAGCTATGATGTAGAGATCGTGTTTCACGCAGACCTCAGCCAGCGCCTCAAGCTCAGGCCTGGTGTAGAACATGCCGGTCGGGTTGGAGGGGTTGTTGAGCATGATGGCCTTGGTCTTGTCTGTAATGGCGGCCTCGAGCTGGGCCGGGGTGATCTTAAAGTGCTGGCTCTCCTCCGCGAGCACGGGAACCGGGGTGCCGCCCAGCATGGAGATCATCTCACAGTAGCTGACCCAGTACGGAGCGGGAACAATGACCTCGTCCCCGGGATTTATCAGCACGGCGAGGGCGATGTAAACGTTGTGTTTGGCTCCACTGGCCACAACTATCTGAGTGTAGTCATAGTCAAGCCCGCAATCCGCCTTGAGACGTGCGGCGGCAGCCTTGCGCAGCTCCACGATGCCGGCGGCGGGGGTGTATTTGGTTTTGCCCTTTCTTATCGCATCTACGCCCACGTCCTGGATATTGACCGGAGTTTCAAAATCCGGCTCGCCGGCGCCGAAGCCGATAACGTCGAGGCCATCGGCGCGCATCTGCTTTGCCATGGCATCAATGGCCAGTGTCGTCGAAGGGTTCACATTTTTTGCAAGTTTTGAAAGCTCTTTCATCTCACGACGTACCTTCCCTAAAAAATATACTACATTATAATACCTATACCCGCCCCTTGCAACCACAAATGGCGTTGAAACGCGCTCCGCCTTGTGCTAAACTGTCTTAAACAGCTTATTACGGAGGCACTTATGGGACAAACCGTGCTGGTGGTCGACGACGAGGTTGAAATTGCTGACCTCGTGGAGCTATACCTTAAAAACGAGGGATTTGCAGTCCGCAAGTTCTATAACGGACGCGATGCCCTGGGCTGCGTGAACACTGAGGAGCTTGACCTCGCGATACTTGACGTCATGCTTCCGGATATAGACGGCTTCACGCTCTGCGCAAGGATACGCGAGGAGCATTTCTGGCCCATCATCATGCTCACGGCCAAGGTCGAGGACATAGACAAGATAATGGGCCTTACGATCGGCGCGGACGACTACATCACCAAGCCCTTCAACCCGCTGGAGCTCACGGCCCGCGTAAAGACCCAGCTCCGGCGCTACACGCGCTACAACCAGGCCGATGCCGCGAATCAGAAGCCGACCGAGGCTGAACGTGACATCCGCGGCCTCGTCATAAACCGCGAGACGCACAAATGCACGCTCTACGGCAAGGCCGTACAGCTCACGCCCATCGAATTCTCGATACTCTGGTACCTCTGCGAGAATCAGGGCAAGGTCGTGTCCTCGGAGGAGCTCTTTGAGGCCGTCTGGGGCGAGAAGTTTCTGGACAATAACAACACCGTCATGGCGCACATCGGCCGTCTGCGCGAGAAGCTGGGCGAGCCGCCGCGCAAGCCGCGCTTCATAAAGACCATCTGGGGAGTGGGGTATCAGGTTGAATAAGGAAAAGAAAGCTGCGTACCGCAGAACGCTGACGCTCGGCGTGCTGACGCGCTTTGTCGTCGCCTGCGTGCTGTTCACGATCGGCAGCATCGTCGCGCTCTTCGTCGGCATGTTCGTCTGCTATGCCATACCGTGGAACGGCGGGCTCATATACGAACTGCTCATCATGGTGCGCGACAACGTGGTCTTTTTCATGACCATTTTCCTGGTTTGCGGCTATATCGTGATCTTCCTTATATACTGGGGCAAGACGCTGGGCTATCTCGGCGATGTGGTGCGCGCTACTGAACAGATATACAAGGGCGGTGACGGCCCTGTGGTCCTCCCCGCCGCGCTGCACGACATTGAAAACCAGATGAACCAGATAAAGAGCGACATGCTCGCCTCCCGCCGGGCAGCCGAGGACGCGGAAAAGCGCAAAAACGACCTCGTCGTATACCTCGCTCACGACCTCAAGACGCCTCTGGCCTCCGTCATCGGCTACCTCAGCCTTTTGCAGGACGAACAGGACCTGCCTGAGGCCCAGCGTGCCAAGTATACCGGCATTGCACTCGATAAGGCAGAGCGGCTGGAAGACCTCATCAACGAATTCTTTGACATCACGCGCTTTTCTCTCACCAGCGTGACACTCGACCGCCGCAGTGTGAACCTCAGTCTGATGCTTGAGCAGATAGCCGACGAATTTGCGCCCATGCTGCGCGAGCGCGGCCTCTCCTGCACGGTGAACGCTCCCGCAGGGACCATGATAAGCTGCGACCCGGACAAGCTCCAGCGAGTCTTTGACAACCTCCTGCGCAACGCCATCAATTACAGCTATGAGAACACTGAAATACGTATAAGTCTTGCGATTGAGGGCGACCACGCCAATATCACCGTTATAAATCACGGTGACACCATTCCCGCCGCGCAGCTTGACAGGCTCTTTGAGCAATTCTACCGCCTGGACTCCGCGCGAAGGAGCCGCACCGGCGGCTCTGGGCTCGGACTGGCCATCGCCAAGGAAATTGTAGAGCTCCACGGCGGCAGCATCAGCGCCCAGAGCGTGGACAACAGGATCATATTCAGCGTGACCCTGCCCCTGGGCGACGTCAGAAAATCGTAAGAATTTCATTTGAAAATCACATGCTTTTCAAAAGCCCCTGCGGATAAACTCCGCTCCGGGTTCTGCTAGGATATGACCTGTCAGAACCCGGAGCTTTTTATTTACCAAGGAGGCTTAATATATGGACAGGAAACTTAAAATCGCGGTAATTTTCGGCGGCTGCTCGCCTGAGTACCCGGTTTCGCTGGAGTCTGCGCACTCAGTCATCGCAAATCTGGACCGTGACAAATACGAGCTCATACTGCTCGGCATCACCAAAGGCGGCGAGTGGTTCCGCTTCTACGGCGGCGCCGAGGCGCTTGAGGATGACAGCTGGAGCACCGACCGCTCCAAGTGTGTCCCAGCCGTCATTTCGCCAGACCGTGACCTGCACGGCATAGTTGAGTTTCGCATGAACGGAGTGCGCACCACACGGCTCGACGCCGCCTTCCCCGTGCTGCACGGGCGTTTTGGTGAGGATGGCACCGTTCAGGGACTCTGCGAGCTGGCGGGCATTCCCGTCATTGGCTGCGGCACTCTTGCCTCAGCACTCTGCATGGACAAGGACCGCGCGCACAAGCTGGCTTCTCTGGCCGGTGTCGACGTCCCGAAGTCCGTTACCTTCACAGGCATGCCCTCACCCGACGAGCTCGAGAAGCTCACATCGGAGCTGCCCATGCCGGTCTTTGTAAAGCCCGTGCGTGCAGGTTCGTCCTTCGGCATAACGCGCGTTGAAAACGCCGCAAGTCTCCGCTCCGCTGTTAAAGAGGCGCTCAAGTTTGACCGCGACGTCATAATAGAGGAGGCCATTACAGGCTTTGAGGTCGGCTGCGCCGTCATGGGGAATCAAAAGCTGACCGCGGGCCGTGCGGACGAGATAGAGATACAGGGAGACCTCTTTGACTACGTTGAAAAGTACAACCTCATAACCTCCAAGATCCACATGCCCGCGCGCGTAGATGCGGAGACGGAGCGGCGCATCCAGGAGACGGCCAAGCGCATTTACCGCGCCCTCGGCTGCCGGGGATTTGCACGCGTTGACATGTTCCTTGAGCCTTCCGGGCGGCTGGTGTTCAACGAGGTCAACACCATACCCGGTTTCACGTCGCACAGCCGTTTTCCCAACATGATGCGCGGCATTGGCTACGACTTCCCCACCCTGCTGGACGAGCTTGTAGCCTACGGCATGGAGGGCTGAGCCATGCGTGGTGGGATACACAGCGGACTGCTCATCCTCGTGAATTCCGAGCACCCGATACAGCACATGGAGCGCCCTGTCCTCGCCCCGGCGGTCCCGGGCAGCGACATACTGCTCGACACCAGAGCGGCAGCGATGCTCTCCGGGCTCATTTCCCGGCTTGGGGCCGCTGGCGAGATAGTCCCGGTAAGCGGATGGCGCTCCGCAGAGGAGCAGCAGGAGATTTGGGACGGCTCCATGCGCGAAAACGGAGCGGAGTTCACGCGCAAATACGTCGCCCTCCCTGGCTGCAGCGAACACCAGACAGGTCTTGCCATCGACCTTGCGCTCCGTGCGGACAGCATTGACTTCATCCGCCCCGAGTTTCCCTATGACGGCATCTGCGGCCGTTTCCGCGCCCTCGCAGCGGACTACGGCTTCGTCGAGCGCTATCAGAGCGGCAAAGAGGATATCACAGGTATCGCCGCCGAGCCCTGGCACTTCCGCTATGTCGGTCGCCCACACGCTCGGATAATGTGCGATATGGGGCTTTGCCTGGAGGAATACGTCGAATATCTGCGCTCCTACCCCTACCCCGAGCGGCTCCTTGAGGTCCGTGGTGAGATATACGAGGCAGAGGTCGGCTTCGCCGGAGCGCGCGACGCGCTAGGGCTGCCCGACGCGCCTTATCAGGTATCAGGAAATAACGTCGACGGCTACATCTATACTCTTTGGAGAAAACCGGCATGAAAACAGCAAGAAAACTCGTCGGCATCGAATATTTCCGCGTAGCCGCGGCGTTTTTGGTGGTGGCCATACACTGCTCTCCCCTGCTGACTTACAGCGAGACGGCGGACTTCATCTTCACTCGTGTGCTCGCGCGGGTTGCGGTACCGTTTTTCTTCATGGTCACAGGCTATTTCGTCGTTGGTAAGCCGGAAAAGACGAGAAATTTCCTCAAAAAGACCGGCATCATATATTTGGCAAGCATTTTGCTCTATCTGCCGCTCAACCTTTACGCAGGCAACTTAAAGGGCCTTACGCCCGCGTCAGCTGTAACGCAGTTGCTCTTCGAGGGAACCTTTTACCACCTCTGGTACCTGCCAGCTGCGCTGCTGGGCGTGCTTGTAGCCTCGCTGCTGGCTCGCTCAAGGGCGGGACTCGGCATTGCGGGAACGCTGTATCTGCTAGGGCTGCTCGGCGACAGCTACTGGGGCCTCGTGAGCGGCGTGCCGGTGGTTTCCGATGTCTACGGCGTCATCTTCTGTGTCGCAGGCTACACACGCAACGGGCTGTTCTTTGCTCCGCTCTTTCTGCTGCTGGGAGCGTCGATGCGCAGTGTAAAGCTGCCCGCTAAGGGCGCTTCGGCCGCAGGGCTTGCCTCATCCTTTGCGCTCATGCTTGCGGAGGCACTCATTTTGCGGCATCTCGACTGGCAGAGACACGACAGCATGTACGTTTTCCTGCCCGCCGTCATGTATTTTCTCTTTGCGCTGCTGCTCATTCCAAAAGGAAAGGCGTCCGGCTGGCTTTCTCCGTTTTCGCTGCTTGTCTATATTTTGCACCCCTGGGTGATAGTGATAGTGCGCGGGGCCGCTCGCGTGGTCGGTCTTTGGGAACTGCTTGTTGAAAACAGCGTGGGGCATTATATAGCAGTTTGCCTCGGCTCCGCAGCGGCAGCAGCAGTCACTTTGCTTGTCTGGCACAGAATAAGACCTGCCAAGCCCGATGACAGGAGTCGTGCCTGGGTCGAGGTCGACGCGGATACGCTCCGTCAGAACGCTGAGAATCTGCGCTCCATTCTCCCTGGCGGCTGCGAGCTGATGGCCGTCCTCAAGTGCGAGGCCTACGGGCACGGTGCGGTGAAGGCTGCAAGGCTCTTGAACAGCTGCGGCGTGCGCGCCTTTGCCGTGGCCTGCGCGGCAGAGGGTGTTCAGCTCCGGAGAGCCGGGGTCAAGGGCGTGATACTCATCCTCGGCTGGACCGCACCCGAGAGCTTTGAGTGCCTTGCGCGCTATCATCTCACGCAGACGGTCACCGAGCCGGACTACGCTCGTTCCCTATCTGCCTTTGGGCGGAACATCGACGTGCACATCAAGATAGATACCGGCATGCACCGCCTCGGAACCGACCCGGGCGATATCAAAGGCATCGAAGAGATATTCTCCCTCCCCCACCTGCGTGTGACGGGCATGTTCACGCACCTCTGCGTCTCGGACAGTCTCTCGGATGAGAGCCGCAGCTTCACCGAAGGGCAGGTCGAGCGTTTCTTTGCGCTGGCCGACACGCTAAGGCGGGACGGCTATGACCCGGGAAAACTCCACACGCAGAGCAGCTACGGCCTGCTGAACTACCCCGACGCGCGCTGCGCCTACGCGAGGGTCGGCATAGCCCTCTACGGCGTCAAGAGCTCCGCCATGGACGACACCGGCATCTGGCCGGACCTGGTCCCGGCGCTCAGTCTGAAGGCTCGCGTCGAGCAGGTACGCTCCCTGCACGCGGGCGCCGGGCTCGGCTACGGTCTCGCCTACACCACGGCCCGCCCGAGCTGCGTGGCAGTGCTGCCCATAGGCTACGGCGACGGCTTTCCGCGCGAGTGCGAAGGCGCTGAGGCGCTGGTTAACGGGCATCGCGCACCGGTGATAGGCCGCGTGTGCATGGACCAGCTCTTTGTAGACGTCACGGACTGCGGAGACGTAAAACCCGGCGACACGGTTGTGCTGATAGGTCCCGGTCTGCCCTGTGAGGAGCTCGCCGCGCACTGCGGAACCATTTCAAATGAGATCCTCAGCCGTCTCGGCAAACGGCTGCCGAGGATTTGGCTCTAATCTGTTGACTGGCCAAACTTTCTGTGGTAATATGCGCCTTGTGACTTTGTTATCTGGAGGTTTGGCCATGACGGAGCTGTTCATAGCAGCAAATGTCCTGATGCTAATATGTCTCGCTGCATCTTTTACAGGAAAGCACTTTCTGCTCAGGACTATATGCGGTGGTCTTACCTCGCTGTTCTCCGGCGTGAGTGCCGGCTTGCTGGTCTATATGTACAGGATCAGCGGCGGTCCTGACGCTGATATGAAGCTTTTGCAGTTCTACCTCCCCGTCATTGGCTACGCCCTGATTTTTCTTTTTGGAGCTCTGCAACTCCTTAAAAACGACGGGATACGCGAAACTGAGCGATAAATGATAGTAAAACAGGCTCCGTGGGTCTCCACGGAGCCTGTTTTTTTAAAGGATTATGCATATGAGTCCGCCGCTGCCCTCGTTGACTATGCGCTGCATGGTGTTGCGCAGCTTATTCTGGACACTGGGAGGCATGCGCTTGATCTTGGCCTCTAGTCCCTCCTCCGCGATGTCGTAGAGCGACTTGCCGAAGATGTTGGACTCCCAAATGCGGCTCACATCGCCGTCGAAGCCCTGGAGCAGGAAACCCATTATCTCCTCGGAGGCCTTCTCGCCGCCGAGTGCGGGCGTGACCTCAGTCTCGATGTTCGTCATCATCATGTGTATGCTCGGCGCGCTGGCCTTGAGCCGCACGCTGTACCGGCCTCCGCTGCGCACGATCTGCGGCTCCTCAAGCCTAAGCTCGCCCGGAAGCGGCATGACTACGCCGTAGCCCTTCTCGCGCACGTCACGCAATGCCTCGCTGACGTGGTCGTAATCCGCCTTGATGTCCTTGATATGCGTCAGCAGCGTCATGAGGTCGCCGTCGTCGCGTATATCAAAGCCGGACTGTTCACTGATCGTATCATAGTAGAGGCTGCGCGGAAGCTCCAGCTCCGCCGTGACCTTGCCGGTGCCCATATCCACCTTCTTTACGCCCGCCGCGCTCACGTCCTCACGCGAGCCTAGGGCGTCCATTATGCCGAAGGCGTCCCGCACTCGGCTCATGTTCTGCACCGCCTCAGCGATGCCCTCGAAAATGCCAGCCTTGAGCGGCGCGTCCGCGGGCAGGGCGTCCAGCCAGGACGGAAGATATATGCCGAGCTCCGCTATCGGGAACTCGTAGAGCGCAAACTTCAATATCTCTTCGATGTCCTCGCCGGAGAGGTCGAGGCAGTTCACACAAACGCAGGTGACGCCGTATTTTTCGGCCAGCTCGCTCCTGAGCGACTGCGCGCTCTCGGAATAGGGCTCAGCGCTGTTCAAGATGAGCACAAATGGCTTCCCTATTGACTTGAGCTCCGCCACGACGCGTTCCTCGGCGGGGACATAGCCCTCGCGCGGTATGCCGCAGATGCTGCCGTCCGTCGTCATGACTATACCGATGGTCGAATGCTCGGCTATGACGCGGCGGGTCCCCTCCTCGGCGGCTCGGCTCATGCTGACCTCCTCGTCGAACCACGGCGTGGCGACCATGCGCTCCTCGCCGTCCTCGAACTGGCCGGATGCCCCCTCGACCATGTAACCCACGCAGTCCACCATGCGCACAGAGAACGATACGCCGCCCTCGAGCGTCACGTTTACTGCGTCCTCCGGCACAAATTTCGGCTCCGCCGTCATTATCGTCCGGCCCGAGCCGGACTGCGGCAGCTCATCCTTCGCCCGCTCCCGGGCGTACACGTCCTCTATGTTGGGTATTACCAGCGTCTCCATGAACCGCCGGATGAACGTGGACTTACCAGTCCGCACCGGGCCGACCAGCCCGAGATATATGTCCCCGCCGGTCCGCTGGGCTATGTCCTGATAAATGGAAGTGTTTGTCATGTTCCGCCCTCTTTTCCCGTGAACTCTTGTTAGAGACTATGAGGACGGGCGTCCGGATATGACTTCCGCGACAATATTACAGCCAACCGGCTCGCCGCCAGGCGCGAAATTCTAAGATGACCAGTACGGCGCTCAGCAGGAAAACCAGCACATCGGCTATCGGCACGGCGTATAGCGCGCCGTCGAGCCCATAGCGGCCGGAGAGCAGCAGCGCAAGCGGGATCAGAAACACGCCCTGCCTCACCAGCGGGATGAGCAGAGAGCGCACCGGCTTGCCTATGCCCTGGAAGAAGGACGCTGTGGTCATGTGGAAGCCGTAGATAAAAAAGGCCATCATATATATACGAAACACGTGCGCTGAACAGACGAGGTATAGCTCACTGTCGGAGACAAAGAGCGAGCCTATCTGCCTGGGCAGCAGCATGAACACGAGAAAGCACACCACCGAAATGCCCAGCGAGACGCGTATGGCGAGGCTGTACGTGCTGTGTACGCGCTCGTAGTGCTTCGCGCCGAAGTTGAAGCCGTTTATCGGCTGCACCGCCGAGGACACGCCCACGAACAACGAATGTGCTATCTGATAGACCTTGACCATCATGCCGTAGACCGACAGGGCGATGTCGCTGCCGTAGATACTCATAGCGCCGTACTTGCGCATGAGGTTGTTGAGCGTTATCTGCACCAGCGCGGTCATGGCCTGAGTCAGAAGGCTTGGAAAGCCGAGGCTGAGTATGCGCCAGGTGATGCGGAGCGTGGGCCTGAGGTGACGACGGCGTATTTTTACGGTGCGCATGTTCCTGAGATACATGAGACACATGCAGCCGGCGGCACACTGGCCAATGGCCGTTGCTATGCCGGCGCCGACGACGCCCATCTTGAAGATGAAGATGAATACAGGGTCCAGGATGAGGTTTATGACTGCGCCAAGTATCATGCACTTCATCGTGTACTGCGGCGCGCCGTCTGCACGGATTATAGCTGTGAAGGCCGGACACATGAGCTGAAACGGTATGCCCCAGGCCACCGCGCGCAGATAGGCAATGGCCTGGTCGTAGGCCGTATCCGTGGTTCCGCAGAGCACGACCAGCCTAGGCGCAAAAATGCCGCAGCCTAGGGCGCATATCAGACCGCTGCTGATTATCAGAGTCAGCGCGTGCGACGCCGTGGCGTCCGCATCCTCCTGCTGGCGGCGGCCCAGACAGAGGCTCATGTTGGCCGCGCAGCCATCGCCCAGCAGAAGAGCAATAGAGTTCACGAGAATCATCAGCGGGAAGGCCACGTTCGTGGCGGTCATGCCGGATATGCCCACGCCCTGGCCGACAAATATCTGGTCAACGATATTGTAGAGGTAGTTGACCATCAGAGTCAGCGCCGTAGGCACCGAGTATTTGAGCAGCAGCCTGAATATAGGCTCGGTCTCGAGCGGGTTTGCGGTTTTTGTTCTCTCCTCCATACAGCTTCTCCTTCCGACTCCCTGCGCCGCCGGGCATGAAAAAACAGCCGGCATGACAATACCGACTGCGACGTCTCCCTTTTCCACAGTCCGGGGAGCGCCGCTTGGTACCATTGGCGGCTTTCTTCTCCCATCCAGACCTGAACTGTTGGCCCCGGGATATGACCGGGTTAGCTTTCGCTCGCGGGCTTTCACCGCCAGTAGAGAATACTCTCGTTTCCGAAGAAAGGGAACAATATTTATTTCAGTATAACAGAACGGCGCCGCATGTCAAGCGGCGCCGTTTGAGTTTATTGTGCCAGTGGAAGTCTTATCTCGGCTTTGAACAGGTCGCCATCGGTGCTGATGCTGAACGTGCCGTGCTGGAGCTCCGTAAGGCTCTTGGCTATGTTCAGGCCCAGTCCGCTGCCCTCGGTGGTCCGGGAGGCGTCGCCTCGGACGAAGCGCTCCAGGAGCTCATCCACGCTGACGTTGAGCGCCGCTCGGGAGATGTTCTTCATCGAGATGACCGCATCGCTACCCTCGACGCGCACGTCGACGTATACGCGGGTCTCGGGCAGGGCGTACTTGACGACGTTGTTGAAGAGGTTATCTATGACCCTCCACAGCAGCCGCCCGTCTGCCATTACCACGGGTACGTGCTCGGGGATGCTGATGACGGTGTTGAGCCGTCCGGCCTCGAGCTTGGCGCTGTACTCACCAAAGGACTGGTTGATTATCTCCTGCGTGTTCGTCGGCTCAAGGTTTACATTCATGTTGCCGGTGGAGGCCTTGGACGCCTCGACGAGGTCCTCAGTCAGCTTCTTGAGGCGGTGGGACTGGCGGTCGAGCACCGCGAGATACTCGGCGCGCTCTTCTTCCGTCTTGGCCTTCTGCAGGAGGTCGACATAGTTTATTATTGACGTGAGCGGTGTCTTGATGTCGTGCGAGACGTTGGTTATGAGCTCGGTCTTGAGCCGCTCGGACTTCATGCGCTGGGCGACCTCCTTCGCGAGGCCATCGCCGATGCTGTTGAGGTTCTCGGCGTGGGACTTGAACTCCCAGTACATGTGTGTGGTGTCTATCTTCTCGTTGAAATTGCCCTCGGCCAGCTGCTGCCCGGCCTTTTTGATGCCCTTCATCTGCCAGGCTCCGAAAATGGCGGCGGCGTAGATGACGATGGCAAAAAGGAGCCCTACGAGCAGCCAGCCTCCACTCTGGTCATACATCAGTAAAAATAGTATGAACGCAATAAAGAACAGTCCCGCCATTATGAGCGCCGTGCGCCAGACGATGGGTATCATGCGGCCCACGCGGCCAAACCAGTGCCAGACAGCCTTGACGACGCGCCAGCAGAAGCGCAGTACGCGGTATATGATGGTGTTCCTCCACCACTTGCCGCACTTGACGCGCGTGGCAAAGCTCAGCAGCAGCGCGAGGACGAGGCCGAAGGCCAAACCGCCAAGCGCAAGCGCCAGCAGCACGAGCTGGATGCCTATCGAATAGTTGAATACATTAGTATAAAACAAATATTCCGTGCAGAATGCAACAATGAATATGCAGGCAATGACCACGGCGGCGGCGTAGATGTCGAGCGGGATACGGTCCACCGGATTCAGCCGCGGCTCGGTCTCGCCCTTGCGATGCCCGGCGGCGCAAAAGAGGAAGATGAGGCATGCCAGCACCAGTGCGATTAACACTATGCCCACCGGCACACAGGCAGAGTTGAAGCTCGCCGAGAACAGTACGAGGTCATACACAAACTGCCCGCCGGGGAGGTCAACGTCGATGCTTTCAAGCGTACCGCTCAGGTTGTTGCCCTCTAATATGCCCCCATAGGCGCCTAAGAGAAAGCAGGCGGCGCAGGCTAAAAAGCACAGCGCGAACACATACAGCAGCACTATGGCGCCGACCTTGGCCCAGATGTTGTGCGTGAGCTTCACGCGCTCCTTCGGCGGTTCTTCGGTTTCAACGGGTATGAGTTCGTCGTCCATTACTTTTTGCCCTCCATCTTGTAGCCCTGGCCCCAGACGACCTTTATGTAGCGCGGCTCGCTGGGGTTAATCTCGATCTTCTCCCTGAGGTGGCGGATATGGACTGCGACGGCGCTCTCCGAGCCGTAGGCGTTCTCGTTCCAAACGAGCTCATAGATCTGCGTGGACGAAAAGACGCGGTTCGGGTTTCGCATCAGCAGGTGGAGGATGTTGTACTCGATGGGCGTGAGCTGCACGGGCTCGCCGTCCACGGTGACGGATTTTTCGGCGTCGTTGAGCTCCACGCCGCCGATGGTGATCGTATCCTTCGGAGGCTCGCGCTTCTGCTGTCCCCCGAGACGTGTATAGCGCCGCAGCTGGCTCCGCACGCGGGCCTGCACCTCGATGGGGTCGAAGGGCTTTGTCACATAGTCGTCCGCACCCACGTTGAGGCCGAGCACCTTGTCGGAGCTCTCGCTCTTGGCCGTGAGAAGGATGACGGGGATGTTGTATTCCTCCCGCAGCTTCGCCGTGGCCGCGATACCGTCCATCTCGGGCATCATGACGTCCATGAGCACCAGGTCAATATCGTGCTCCCTCACGCAGTCAAGTGCCTGCTTGCCTGTGAACGCGGTATATATCTTGTAGTCCTCGTTCGACAGGTAGATCTTCAGCGCTGAGACGATATCGACGTCGTCGTCACAGATAAGTATGTTTGCCATGTCCTCACCTCACGCCATTATTGTAACCCGGGGCCGATTTAAGATAAAAGTGGGCAATTCTTTAAATTCTCATTAAGAAAGCCCGCTTCAACGGCGGGCCCTCCTGATTATACATAGAATTTTTCCGGCTGGCAATGCCTTTCGGAGATGCGCACGTCTAGCTCGGGGAAGTCCTCGTAGAGCCACGCTTTCAGTACAGGGACGACCACGTTCTCAGTGGAGAAGTGTCCGGCATCTATGAGGTTTATGTGCTCCTCATTGGCCTGTATGAACTGGTGGTGCTTGACGTCGGCGGTGACGAAGGTGTCACAGCCCTGGGCGAGGGCCAGCGGCAGGTCACCCGCGCCTGAGCCGCCGCAGATACCGAAGCGGCGCACGGGCCTTCCCGGCCCCGCATAGCGCAAACCGTTTGCGCCGAGGCTGTCCTTGACATGGCGCAGGAAATCAGCAAAGTCCATCGTCTCCGGCAGCTCGCAGAGGCGGCTTATGCCGTCGTCCGTGTTGAGTATGCCGATGACCCGGCCGCCGAGCGCCGCCGCGAGTGCGTCGTTCACGCCGCCCTGGGCCGCGTCAAGATTCGTATGCATACAGATAGCGGACATGCCGCCCTCTATGATGGCCACGAACTTGCGCGCAGTGGGGTCGCCGTCCGTCACGGACTTGAGGCCCTCAAAGGTCAGCGGGTGGTGCGAGACTATGAGCTCGGCGCCGATGTCCTTTGCCTCCGCTATGACCTCGTCGGTGATATCAAGCGCGACGAGGACGCGGCTCACTTCCCTGTCGGCGCGTCCGGCGAGGTGGCCGACGTTATCAAAGCCCATCTTAAGCTCCACAGGAGCGCGGAGGGCCAGCTTTTCAAATATTTCACTTACTTTCGCCATTTACGGCTCCTTTCTCAGCTCAAGCAGGCGTTTGAGAGTCTGGCGCAGCTCAAAGGTATCGCGCCGCTTTTTTCCCGAGCTCTCTATACCGTCGATGGCACGCTGCACGCTTGCTATCCTGGCGTCCAGCCAGCGCTGTAGCAGCGGGTCGCTCGCGGCTGCAAGCGCGTCCTCCGCAAAAAGCGCGCCCTTGTTCCCGGCGCGGGCGGAGATTATCACATACAGCCGTTCACCCTCGGCGGCGAGGACGGCGTTATCTATCGCGTAGCCCGTCACGCGCAGCCAGACGCACAGCTCGTCTACCTTCGTCTGCGGTTGGAGCACGAGATGCGTGCCGGAGAGCGTCCAGGGCGCTCTCCTGAGTATGCCCTCAATGGTCTCTCCGCCCATGCCTGCTATGACAACGGTGTCCGCCTCCTCCGCTCCGGGAAAATCCAGCCCGTCGCAAAGCTCAAAGCGTATCGCGTCCTCCAGGCCGTATTCTGCGGCCGTGGCCCTGGCGCTGGAGAGCGGGCCTGGGCGTATATCCGTCGCGGCTACGCGCGCGGCCTTTTCATTCTGGAGCAGCCAGACGGCCAGATGGCCATGGTCCGTGCCGACGTCCACGGTAAAGCGGCTCTCCCCGACAAGCCGGGCGGCCGCAAGCAGTCTTGGTGTGAGTTTTACCTTGTCCATTATATATTAAAAAAGCCGGCCTCAGCCGGCTTTTCCTTTCAGCACATTGCGAGATACGCCTTGAGGTCGGCGAGGAACTGATCGGGGTCCACCTCGTGCGCGTAGCAGGCCTGCTCGAGCGTCTCACCGCTGGAGAGGGCGCAGCCCATGCAGTGCATCCCGATGCTCTGGAACGCAGGCATGGCCTGGGGAGCGTTCTCGAGTATCTCGGAAATCATCGTGTTCTTGGTGATCTCAAACATCGTATTCCCTCCGTAAAGATGTTAAAAATTAAAACGATTGGGCGCCTGAAGGCGACCCAATCGTTTCTACGGCAGTACGCTTATTCAGGCGTTGTCCTGCTGCTCGCGAATCTTAGCAAAGCACTCGCTGCAGTACACGGGACGGTCGGACTTGGGCTCGAAGGGAACCTTCGCCTCGCCGCCGCACATGGCGCAGACAGCGGTGAAGAACTCGCGGGGACCGCGGGCCGCGTTCTTGCGGGCGTCGCGGCAGGGCTTGCAGCGCTGGGGCTCGTTCTGGAATCCACGCTCAGCGTAGAACTCCTGCTCACCGGCGGAGAACACGAACTCCTGACCGCACTCTTTGCATACCAAGACTTTGTCTTCGAACATTTTTTACCCTCTCTTTTGATGATACTCGCCTTTCGGCTTTATTGCGCTCAGCTCCTGCTGATATCGCCTAGGAATGGTTGTCTCGCCAGTTTGCGGCGGATACGCTGCACGGCGTTGTCAACAGCCTTTTCCGTGCGCCCCACGGCTTCGGCTATCTGACGGTAGGAAAGCCCGTCGAGGAAGTGGAAAAGAACCTCTGTCTCGAACACGGACAAACACCGTGAAAAGTTGGAATAAAACTCTTTTTCGCTCTCTCTGGCAAGAACCTGTTCCTCAGGGGTACGCCTGAAAATTTCCGGCTGGGTCGCTGGGCCGACTTGGGATTCTTCTGAGAGGATGATATATTCCAATGACACGCCGTCATTCAGCGGGCCATGTTTCTTACGCGACGCGGCCTTCACGGCCTCGAGCACGCGATTGCGTATGCAGGTCTCTGCAAATGTCTTGAACGACGCTCCAGAGGCTTCGTCATAGCAGCGGATGGCGGAAAGCAAACCGAGCATGCCCTCCTGAATGAGGTCCTCGCTGTCCCCTCCCGCAAGGAAGTACGGGCGGGCACAAATGCGGACGGTACGGGCGTATCGCTCTATGAGCTCCTCCTCCGCGCCAGCGTCTCCTTTGGAAGCAAGACGCCACAGCTCTGTGTCTGTTAGTACAAAATAATCTGTCATATTACAATCTGCTTTATGATTATATTACAAAGTTCTGGAAAGTCAAGACAAAATGTCGTTTTTATGCTCGATTTTCGAGAATTTTTTATAGGTTGATTCATTTCACAGCGAGAGCTGCTCCTGCTCCTGTGCCGGGAAGTCCAGACCGAGGTGCTCATAGGCGCGGCGGGTGGCACAGCGGCCGCGCGGTGTGCGCGTGAGATAGCCCTGCTGGAGCAGATACGGCTCATAGACGTCCTCTATTGTGACAGTCTCCTCATTAATTGTGGCAGCCAGAGTATCGAGGCCGACCGGCCCGCCGCCGTAGAGCTCGATTATGCTGCGGAGCATGCGTCGGTCGAGGGAATCGAGGCCGTCCTTGTCGACCTCGAGGCGCAGCAGAGCGTCATTGGCCACTTCGCGGGTTATGACGCCGCCGGCGTTGACCTGCGCAAAATCCCGCACGCGGCGGAGCATCCGGTTGGCTATTCGCGGCGTGCCGCGGGAGCGCGAGGCTATCTCGTCCGCGCCGTCAGGCTCTATCTCGACGCCGAGTATCCCGGCGCTTCGAGTTATTATGCTGCGCAGCTCATCTATCGTATAGAGCTCCAGCCTGAGCGTAACGCCGAAGCGGTCACGCAGAGGCGCGGTGAGCTGGCCCGAGCGCGTGGTTGCGCCAATGAGCGTGAAGCGCGGAAGGTCGAGCCTTATGGAGTTGGCCGAGGGGCCCTTGCCAATGATGATATCGATGGCGTAGTCCTCCATCGCAGGGTACAGTATCTCCTCAACCGCGCGGTCAAGGCGGTGTATCTCGTCCACGAAGAGGATGTCGTTCTCCTGGAGGTTGGTCAGTAGCGCGGCCAGGTCTCCGGCTTTGGCTATTGACGGGCCGGAGGTCATGCGCATATTGACGCCCATCTCGTTTGCAATGACCTCGGCAAGAGTTGTCTTGCCAAGTCCCGGGGGACCGTGCAGCAGCACGTGGTCGAGCGGCTCGCCGCGCATCTTTGCGGCCTTGATGAACACGCTGAGGTTCTCCTTAACCTTCTGCTGACCTATGTATTCCCTGAGCGTTCTTGGGCGGAGGGATACCTCTGCCGTATCCTCGGGCAGAATGGTCGTGGAGGTTATGAATCTCTCCTCATTCTCATCGGAAAAGCTGATACTCAAGCGTGTTCACCTCACTTCATCATGTTCTTAAGTGCCGCCTTGATTATCTCCTCAGTGCTAAGCACGGAGACATCCACGCCCTTGAGGGCCTGGGATATCTCAGCAGGGCCGTAGCCTAGGACGCCGAGCGCGGAGGACGCGTCGGCCAGCTTGCCCTCTCCAACAGGAACGGACACTCCGGGCCTCACCGGAAGCTCAAAGCCCGCGCTCTCCTTGGCAAGCTTGTCCTTGAGCTCGAGGATGACACGCTGGGCGATCTTTTTACCTATTCCAGGGGCGACGGTCAAGGCCTTCTCATCGCCCGAGAGGATTGCCATGGACAGCGCCTCCGGCGTGTGCGCCGAGAGTATAGAGAGCGCCGCCTTGGGGCCTACGCCCGATACGCCGATGAGCAGGTCAAAGCTGCGCTTCTCGCTCTTTGAGGCAAAGCCGAAGAGCTCAAAGGCGTCTTCCCTCACGCTTTCCGATATAAAGAGCTTGGCCCGTTCTCCGCTGCGCAGCTGCGCCAAGGTGTTCAGGCTCACGTTCACAAGGTATCCAACGCCGTTGCAGTCAATGACGGCCATCCCCTGGCCGAGCTCGGCGACTTTTCCGTCTAGATGGTAGAACATACGCTGCCTCCTGTTTTGTCAGCCATGAGCGAGGTGGAGCTGCGCGCATGGCAGAGCGCTATGGCCACCGCATCCGCCGCATCGTCCGGCTTCGGGGCCGATTTGAGAGAGAGTATGCGCTTTACCATGTCGATGACCTGACGCTTTTCCGCCCGGCCATAGCCGACGACAGCCTGCTTAACCTGGAGGGGCGTATACTCGTACACCGGCAGTCCCGCGTGGTAGCAGGCGAGCAGTATGACTCCCCTGCCCTGCGCGACGGAGATGCCGGTAGTTATATTGGTGTTGAAAAAGAGCTCTTCTATTGCCGCTACGTCGGGCTTGAAGGTGCGTATGACCTCGCCCATGTCCGCGTAGATGCGGTCGAGCCGGCTTGAGAGGCTCGTCCCCGCCGGCGTTGTTATCACTCCGCAGCGGACATAGCTCTGCTTTCCCCGGTCTGAATCTATGACGCCGAAGCCCACTATGGCTATGCCGGGGTCTATCCCTAAAATGCGCATTTGCCGCCCCGCTTTCATCCTGATATTGTACCACAGCGCGTCGGCTTTCGCAAGCTCACTCGCAGCCGCACAGCAGCTCTCTCAGCTCGGCCCATGAGCTGACTTTAAGGTGCTCGCACCTGGGCGGATGCGGGCATTCGAGCTTATATGTGCACTTTAGCGGACACTTGAACCAGATGGGGTACAGTCCCGAACGCGCGGCGCCCTCCACGTCGCACTCCACGTCGTCTCCGGCGAACCAGCAGTCCGTGGGTTCCAGTCCGGCAAGTCCAAGCGCACGGCGGAAAATGTGCTCCGAGGGCTTTCTAAACACGCACTCGCTGGAGGCAACGATGAATTCAAAGCTGTGGAAGGGCAGGCACTCGTTTATGCGCCGTATCAGCGTGGCTCCGGAAAACGAGAGATTGCTTATGACGCCCGTGCGGATGCCCAGCTCGCGGCAGAGGGCCAGGAACTCCTCAATTCCCTCCATGGGGAAGATCGGCTCCGTGGCGCACCAGCGGATGTACTCAAGCTCCTGCATTGACACGTCGAACTCAAGACCCAGCGCGTCAAAGATGCTCTCATCGAGCTTCAATCCGTCCGTCTCGAGCTCCAGAGGCCGCATTTTTCCAAAGAGGTCAGCGTATATGCCGCGGCTGTACTCATGCAGTTCATGTGCACTTATGCCACGGGGGTTGCGCACTGCGTGCTCCATGGCGGCGCACCAACCGCGCTCGTAATCCTGCTCCGGCTCATAGCAGAGCGTGTGGCCGTAGTCGAATATCATCATCTTGGGCTTTCTCATATTGCCGCCACCTTCCGTGTGCCTATTTTACCATGGCGCCGTCATATGCGCAACGCAAAACCGGCGCGGAGACCGCGCCGGTTTTGTTTGGAATTCCTCTCTCTTATGCCCTCGGGTGCGCCTTGTTGTAGACATCCTTGAGCTGCTTTTTTACGATGTGTGAGTAGACCTGCGTAGAGGAGATGTCCGCATGTCCCAGCATCTCCTGGATGGAGCGCAGATCCGCGCCGTTTTCCAGCAGGTGCGCCGCAAAGCTGTGGCGCAGGGTGTGAGGAGTGATGTCCTTCTCGATGCCCGCTTTTTTCTGATAGGTCTTGATTATCTTCCAGAATCCCTGGCGGCTCATGCGCTCTCCGCTGATGTTCACAAAAAGCGACGGCTCATCCGGAGAGGCTATCATCTGCGGGCGAATAAATTCGACATATTCCGAAAGGGCCTTGATTGCAGCGGGATAAAGTGGTATCATCCTTTCCTTGTCTTTGCTTCTGCAGCGGATGAAGCCCGCGGGTATATTCACATCCGTTATATCAAGCGAGATGAGTTCGCTGACCCTTATGCCGGTGGCGTACAGCAGCTCCAGCATTGCGCGGTCCCGGTAGCCCTTCATATCGGTGCACTCCGGCTGCTCGAGCAGGAGCTCGACCTCTTTGCTGGTCAGTATCTGCGGCAGCTTCTGCACCGCCTTCTCCGGAACCAGTCCAGCAGCCGGGTTGTGATCGACAATGCCCTGCGTGAGCAGCAGCGAATAGAAGCTCTTGAGCGAGGCTATGCAGCGGCTGACGGTGGCGGGAGACTTGCCGTTGTGTCTGAGCCAGGAAATATAGGCAGTGAGCTCATCGTCATCCAGCTCATCAAGCTCCGGCAGGTCGTGCGCGGCAACATAGTCGCTCAGCTGCCTGACGTCACGCATGTAGGAGGCGAGCGTGTTGGCCGATGCCTTCTTAACATCTGTCAGGTATTTTTCAAATTTCTCAAGACAGACGACATCCTGCAAAACACGTCTCCCCCCTTTTCCCCAATCTCTAAATAAGCAGCCGCACGAGCGGCGGTACGGCAAAACACTCTATCGCCGCCGCAGCCAAAAGCATAACGGCAACGGCCAGAGCCCTGTCCTCACCGCGGCGATAGCGCGGCGGCAAAGGCCGGCGGACAAAGTGCGAAACGAGCCGCGCCGAAAACAGCTCGCCGCTGAAAGCGACAATAAACAGGCTTGGCACTGTCAGGAGCGCAGGCAACCCCAGCACGACCAGAACAAGCGCCGTGCCCTGTTCTGGATAGGCAGAAACAACGCAGGCTGCCGTGCATGAAAGGGCAAAGCCCCTGAAGGCAAGCGTCGCCGGTATAAGCAGCACCCCGGCAAGCGAGGTGGAAAAAAGCAATACGATTAGATGATACTTCGCGCAGGAAAAAAGCAGGGAAAAATAGGAATCGAAGCCGTATACACTTCCGTCTCCGGGCAAAACGCCCTCAGCTGCGGAAAGCTCCCCGGAGCCTAGCAATGAACCGCCGACGGCACCGGCTATAAAGGCCGCGGCTATGATGAGCAGGACAAACGCCTCACCGCCCTGACGCATCAAGCGGGCCGTATCAATATGTGGAAGACGGCGCCCCGGCTTCACCGAAGCTCACCCCGGCAGCGCAGGGGGATAATGCCGCAATTTACATAATTCAAGTAGGCACAATATAATACAAATTCCATCAGTAATCAAGTCCTTTGTCAAAATAAGTGCATTTTTGTGAATTATGCCTATGTATTATGTTAACTGTATTATGTCAACTACCGCTACCACTCATCGGAAAAATGCTTGAAAGCACTGGCATAATCACAATATTTGGTGAGCTTCTTTCTGCATGATAACAACATGTTGGTAATCATTTTGCAATTATGTCTACCTGAGCAAAATATTACTATCTGTTATATTCCTATCTTTTGCGTGCGTGCTTTTTACGTTTCCCTCGCCCGCGGTCAAGGCAAAGGGCTCCTCCAAAGGCGCCGCCCGCAACCGCGGCGATCACGTTGCGAAGGCAGTTTGCTGATACGGCTCTCTCCCCCTGCACCATCAGTGAGAGGATGACCACAGCCGCCGCGATTGCCGCACCTGCAGCAAGGCCCGACGGTAGAGCCGCAGAGCCGCGTCTCTTGGCCGCCGCCGCTCCGCCAGCCGCCGAGCCCAGGAACAGGCAGGCTATGACAAACTCACGCGCAAGCGAATAAGGCAGTATCTGCCTTTCTAGCAGCATCGCCGTAAGATACAGCAGCAGGATCGTGACCACAGCGCCAAGCACAGGACCGAATATGTACCATCTCAGCCGTGACCTCTTCTTCCCTTTCCTTTCAACACTTGTCTGCATATAAAATTCCCCCCGACGCGGATGTTTTGTACATCCTATTGCGTCGGGGGGAATTTAATGACTTGGCCCAGACTTATTCGCCCTTGCCCTCGTCTATTTTGTTTTCCTCGCCGGAGGTCTTGGCAGCGTTCTTCTTGCCCTTGCTCTTGGCGGCCCTGGCGGCAGCCTCCTGCGCAGCGCGCTGCTTCTCCTCGCGGACGTTGGAGGAGATGGCCCACTTGGTGACCTGCATGCGGACGCGGTCCTCACCGGTCTCGAAGGTGATGGTATCCTCGGTGACCTGTACGACTTTACCCATTATGCCGCCGATGGTAACAATCTCATCGCCGATGCTGATGTTGTTGCGCATCTCGGTGAGTTTCTTTTTCCTCTTGTTCTCCGGACGAATGAGGAAGAAGTAGAAGACGACGAAGATGATGACCAGGAACAGGAGCGACGACATTCCGCCGAGGCCGCCGGTCGCAGCTGCGTCTGCTGTAAGGACATTGTAGAACATTTAATAACCTCCAACCTGAGAAAATGTACAGCGTGTCAATTATAACCTCATATTCTCCTAAATGCAAGAAAATTATATCCTTGTATCCAAAATCTTTGAGTATCTGCCGCGGAACTCCGCAAAGCGGCCCTCGTCGAGCGCTGTGCGTATTCGGCGCATGAGGTCGTTATAGAACCAGAGGTTGTGAGTGACGGCAAAGCGCATAGCCAGCATCTCCTCCGCTTTGAAAAGATGCCTCACGTAAGCGCGGGAGTACCTGCGGCACACAGGGCAGTCGCAGCCGGGGGCTATTGGGCCCTCATCACGCTCGTATTTGGCGTTTTTGATGTTTATTATGCCCTCCCAGGTGAAGAGATGGCCGTGTCTGCCGTTACGCGCGGGCATGACGCAGTCGAAGAAGTCCACGCCGCGCCACACGGACTCAATGATGTTTCCAGGGGTGCCGACGCCCATGAGATAGCGAGGGCGATCCTTTGGCATGTGCTCCTCGACGGCTTCTATGGTGTCGTACATCTCCTCCGCTGTCTCTCCCACGGCGAGACCGCCTATGGCATACCCAGGCAGATCCAGGTCTGCAATACGCTTCATGTGGTCTATGCGTATGTCGTGGAATACCGCGCCCTGGTTGATTCCGAAGATCACCTGACCGGGGTTCACGGCA
This sequence comes from uncultured Eubacteriales bacterium, assembly GCA_900546485.1. Taxonomy (GTDB): domain Bacteria; phylum Bacillota; class Clostridia; order Oscillospirales; family Oscillospiraceae; genus Scatomorpha. Next base: position 7,039 of record URDK01000004.1, on the reverse strand, counting down.
TCAGACTCGGAGTTATACTCATTAAGCGCCTTTTTGCAGCGCTCAAGCCAGCGAACGGTGCGGTCACAGCTCTGTCTGACGTACTCGTATGGAGAGGGGATCTTGATGCACTCATCAAAGGCCATGGCGATGTCGGAGCCGAGATTGGACTGTATTCTCATGCTCTCCTCGGGACCCATGAAGATGTGGCGGCCGTCGACATGGCAATTGAAGCGCACGCCGTCCTCCCCTATTTTGCGCAGCTGAGCAAGGGAGAATATCTGAAACCCGCCGCTGTCCGTGAGGATGGGCCCGTCCCAGGTCATGAACTTATGCAGCCCGCCAAGCGACTTTATTAGCTCGTCCCCCGGACGGACATGGAGATGGTAAGTGTTCGAAAGCTCTATCTGGCATCCGATCTCGCTCAAGTCCTTCGCCGAAAGCGCGCCCTTTATCGCGCCCTGAGTGCCCACATTCATGAACACCGGCGTCTGGACCGTGCCGTGCGGACAGGTGAATTCGCCACGCCGAGCCCGGCCTTCTGTCTTTATTACCTTGAACATTTGTTTCCCCCTGTTATGACTAATTCACTCATTGAATATTATCCCGGCGCAGACCGATTGTCAACCGCGTTTTGGCTCTTGATATGCACGGACGAAATGTGGTATTATATTAAGAAAAATTAAGGCACACAATGGGGTGTAATCGTCTTGAAGATTCAGGAGTCAGCAGAAAACTACCTTGAGGCCATCCTGGTACTCCACAACAGACAGGGAAACGTCCGTTCCATAGACATCGCGAACGAGCTCTCCTTCTCCAAGCCGAGCGTCAGCGTGGCGATGAAAAACCTCAGAACAAACGGCTATATCGAGGTCGACAAGGACGGCTTTATCACCTTGCTCGACAAGGGCCGGGAGATTGCCGAAAAGATATACGAGCGTCATACACTCATAACAGACTGGCTTACAACCATGGGCGTCAGCCCGGAGGTAGCAGCCGAGGACGCCTGCCGTATCGAGCACGTCATCAGCGCCGAGACCTTTGAGGCCCTCAAGGCCCACGTGTCCTCCGGCCTAAAAAACGATTGATAGAAAATAAAAAAAGAGAGGGTCTCCCCTCTCTTTTTTGTTTTACTGCAAGCCATCACAGCGCCAGCCGAACTATGCCAGCACCTTGCCCAGCGCCTCGCAGGCGGACTTAGCCGCGGCGTCAGGCGCATCGGCGCATATGACGCTGTCGCAGGCGAGGAGGGCGCCATAAGACTTTGCGGTGGCCTCCCAGGAGCGCATCCACTCTCCGTCGCCCCAACCGTAGGAGCCGAAGAGTGCTATCTTCTTGCCTTTCAGCGCAGCCTTGCAGTCTGAGAACATAGGTTCGAACTCATCCTCCTCGAGCTGTTCTGCCCCCATTGCCGGGCAACCGAAGGCAGCGGCGTCATAAGCCGCCAGCTTGTCCGGACCGAATTCAGCGGCTGTAAGCACCTCTACCTCCGCACCAGCGGAGTGTGCTCCCTCCGCAACGCTTCTGGCCATGGCCTCAGTGTTGCCCGTGCCGCTCCAATATACGACCGCGATCTTGCTCATTACTATTACCTCTTTTCAATTAATTTTGCTCAGGCGCATACAGTAAGCTGCTGCACCGTTTTACCCTCACTCCAGAGCCTTGAGTAGATATCACGACACCTGCGGAAGCGCTCGAACTGACGGGCAGCGCTCTGTTCGTCTCCATACACCTGCCACCATCCGGTGAGCTTGCTGTTCCTGCCCCGGTTCTTGATATAGCCCAGCACATCGCACAATGGATAGCCCAAAAACAGGCCGATCTCATGCGGGAACTCGCCGCCCTCACAGAAGCGCTCGCGCAGCTTTGAAATAGCATGTTCCGACTCAATCGACACATAGCCGCACTGCTTCAGCAGCTCCGCAGCCCCCACGGCCATTAGGTCGCGCTGCAGCTGCGTGCGGCGATACATATACACCAAAGCCCTGTGACCGTTGTAGCGCAGCAGTGTTATTGAAATGCCCTTATCTGCAAGGTTTCTGTCCCATCTGCCTATCTGCCGGAGCAGTTCGCCTGTCTCCACCGTGTCCACGCAAAAGAGCGTGCCGGTCTTGAGGCTTGCAAGCGTGGGAGCCCCCTGCTCTATCATGTACTTTTCCAGCGGTGCCATGGTGCCCCTCAGACCGTTGCAACGTGCTCGGCAAGAGCTGCGCGCAGGGCCGTCCCACTGCTTGTGAGCACCCGTGCTACGGGCACGCTGTTCTTTTTCGCCTCCTGAATGACACTCAGGGCCATCTTGTGCGACACCGTACTTATGAAAAGTATCAGCAGATCCGGTGTTCCAACTTTTTTCTTAAGCGAACCGTTCTGCTTTGTGTATACCTTAGCTTTGCAGCCGTGCTCGCGGCAGATACTCTCGTACTGTCCCGCCATGCATTCGTTGCCGCCTACGATCACTACGCTCATGCTCATCACCTTTCTATTGAGTTAGCTTATTCTAACTATTGCTCAAAATAAATAGGCTTTCGCCATTTAAGTATAATTGGTTAGTTACCACTAACCTTGTATGTATTTTACTACCTTTATTCCCTAGGGTCAAGTGTTTTTTTGCGCCGGACGCTTCTATTGCGCCCGGCGCTCACTGCATCCGGCTATTTTGCGGCTGAAAGCATAAGTTTTTCGTTTTCGCGCAAGCGTTCTTCAGCAGGGTTTAGCTCTATCGCCTTGCGCACAGCCTCAAGCGCCTCCTTGTAACGGCCAGTGTAGTAAAGTCCCAGCGACAGATAGTCATAAGGCAGGCTCCCCCAGGACTCAGCCTCGCAGATATATGTCCGCGGACGCTCATCAATGCGCAGCGCGGTGCGGCACATGTGAACAAGGCCGTCCCAGTCCTTTTCCGCATACAACAGCTTTGCCATGTCGAGATAAGGCTCACGAAGGTGCGGTGCCTCACCTATTGCCCGCCAAAGCCAGCGCTTTGCCTCAGCCGTTCGGCCCAAGGCGTTTTGGCAGCGGGCTATGTAGCGCATGGATGCACAGCGCTCGTCTGCCCAGGTCGCGCTCGGCATTGAGAGGTGGTGTTCCAACGTGCGTATTGCGTCCTCCCAGCGGCGATAAAAGTAGTATTCGCGGCCTAAATAGTGCATGTTACGGTCGTCGTCAGGGCATTCGGCAACCGACATCTCCAGAAGCGGAAGGTACTGGCTGCGCGGCTTTGTGTTGTCGGCGCGGTGGTCTAGCTGTATGCCTTCTATGTATATCTGCTGCGTCAACCTGCCGTCGGTGCGCTCAAGCACCTCGTGGACAGGATGTGTCCAACGGTAGCCGTGGCGGGTATGCATGTTGTTTAGCCAGAACACAAAGCCCTCCGAGCCGTCCGGGTTGAAGTTCCAGGTATAGCGATAGGCGGCGCGGTCAGTACCAGGCTTCCAGGCTGCCTCCAACAGCGCGCGCCAGCCGGGGTGGAAAAGCTCATCGAGGTCGGTACAAACGCAGACATCCGCATCCTCCGGTACCATCTCCAGTGAGCGGTTCCGCGCCGTGTCAAAGCGCCAGGGCTTGAACACCTCCACCTCCACGACAGCGCCTTCCCCGCGCAGCAGCTCCGCCGTGTTGTCCTCCGAACCCGTGTCCAGCACATATACACCGTCGGCTTCGGACATGGACTTCATCCAGCGCAGGGCGAACTTGCTCTCGTTTTTGCAGATGGCATAGACGTAAACTTTCATTTGCCCCTCCTGCTTTTAAAATGAGGACGGCGCTTCGGCCGTCCTCTCTGACATGCTTATTCGGACAATATCCCAACGCTGCGCAGGTTGGCCAGCAGCTCGTTGAACTGAGTCACAATGTCGCCGGTTCCTGTCGCATCGGCAACAGCCGCCGCGGCTCTGAGCAATGCACCGCCGCTCGGGCCGGTGGGACCGGTCGGTCCAGTCGGACCCGTCGGGCCTTCAGCGCCGGTATCTCCGGTAGGACCGGTCGGGCCAGTTTCACCAGTCGGGCCGGTAGGTCCGGTGGCTCCCTCTGCTCCCTGTGCACCCGTGTCGCCCGTAGGGCCGGTCGGTCCGGTCGGGCCGGTTTCACCAGTCGGGCCAGTCGGGCCCTCTTCGCCTTCAGCTCCGGTGGGGCCGGTGGGACCAGTCGGTCCGGTACCGGAAGGTCCGGTCGGACCAGTCGGGCCAGTACCCGAGGGGCCGGTAGCGCCCGTTGCGCCAGTCGCACCAGTAGGCCCAGTCGGGCCAGTCGGACCAGTACCCGAGGGACCGGTAGCACCTGTTGCACCCATGGGACCAGTAGAGCCGTGTATTTATGCACAACATTAGATTTTCCTTTGTGTTGAGTAGGCAAGCCGTTAGATTGCCTTGTTCTCAATCACTCGGATAACGTTGTGGTTATTCTCGATGTAATCAATAATTCGCTGGTACTCGTCGGCAAAATTGAAGTCAACCGTTATTTCCCCGTTCTCATGCACCCAAACCGCTTTTACGAGTTCAACCATAATCCCGCGGTTAAGGCTCTGAATGTTTTTGTATTTCAGAAAGGCGGTTAGATACGGGTCGTCGGTTCCGATACCATCAGCCATTACCTGCATTTCCTCTTTCAGATAGGAGATGTTCGCTTCAAGCTGTTGTATCTGTTCTGCAATCTTGCCTTTCAAGCGGCGGTATTCCTCTTTGGTAATCTCACCGCTTTTCCAATCAAGGTACAAGCTATCGGAAGCGTCATTGTACTGTTTTAGCTGCTTCTCTGCCTGTTTCAAGGAATGGGATAATCTCTTGCTTTCCCGGTTGATAACAGGCGCGTTGTTAATCCGTTCAATTTCTTCTGCAAGCCGATCTACAAGGGCAATTTGCATTTGCAACGCTGCCAATACCGCGTTTTCCAACTTGTCTTGCCGGATAGAATGTTTGCTGCAAATCTTCTTATCGGTGTAGCTGCGGCAAGAGTAGTAGGCAATATCGCGGGCGGTTTTGCGCCGCATGGCCTTTTTGCAATCCGCGCAACGGACAAAGCCGGACATGAGATAGACTTCCTGTTTGCCGGGGGCTGTCCTTGTGTCGCGCTTATGTAGGGCTTGCGCTTTCTCGAATGTTTCCCTGTCAATAATCGCTTCGTGTGTGTTGGGGACGACAAACCATTCTTCTTCGGGGACGTTGATCTGCTTGTGTACTTTGTAGCTTATTACGCGATTACGGCCTTGCACCATTACGCCCGTATAAACTTCATTTTGCAATATCCTTACAATCGTGCTGGCAGACCACAAACCATCGTTTTTGTCGGAATTAGGGTTGTTATACTTAAAGCCTTTTTTCTTCTTATAGGCTTCGGGGTTCGGCTCTCCCATTTGGTTAAGCCGCTTTGCAATCCCCATTTTACTGTACCCCTCATTGACAAACCAATGGTAAATGCTTTTGACAACCTCCGCTGCTTCTTCATCTACAATCAAGCTGTTTTTGTCGTTTGGGTCTTTCTTGTAGCCGTAAGGGGCAAACGCGCCTATGAACTCGCCGCGCTCCCGTTTCATCTTGAATGTTTTGCGGATTTCTTCGGAAGTGGTCGCGGCAAACTGCTCGTTGAACATTCCCCTAATAGGTACTTCAAGGCCGCTTGCAGAATGGGGATTTGCGTAAGTGTCAATAAATGGTGTGCCTGTGCAAATAAACCTTGCACCGTTAATGGGTATGAACTCCTCTAAAAACTTTTGCTGGTCGGCAAGGTTGCGGAAACCGCGTGCAAGGGATTTGATAATCATGCAGTTTACTTCTTTTCGGACAATGCAGCCCTCAAGCCGTTTGAAGTTTGGTCGCGCTGTGTCGGTGCCTGTCAATCCGTCGTCGGCAAACACGTCTACAATCACATAGGTTCCCGGCTCAAAATAGCTGTCTACAAAGTCGCGGAGTATCTTTTCTTGGTTGATAACACTCTCGCTTTCGTCCTCGTTGTCGTCCTCTCTGGATAGTCGAATGTATAGCCCAATTTTCCAAAACGGCTCTGCATAACTGCGTGCCATTTTGTCTTTGCGTATGCGGGGCATTATACCTCCTTTCCCCCTATAATTACGAGTTAATTATACCATTTTCGCCCCGTAATCACAAGGTCTTACCCATAGAGTTAGGGAAAGTCGGCGGTTATTTCAGACTTAAAAAGTAATCGCACAATGATTGCTTTAGCGTTCTATCCTCTGCGACAAACCGTATTCTTACGGGCGTATCGCCGCAAAGAAAACAATACGGATTGACGATCTGCTCCAAGTAGCTTTGCATTTTTTTTGCTGCTGGCAAAGAACTGTCAATATGGATATTACGAATATCAACCAAAGTGCTGCGGTCAACCTGTGTAATATCAACATTTCTCATTTGTTGAAGTTGTAACTTGGTAATCATCTTCTTTCCCTCCCGGTTAGCGGCATAGTACAGAATATGCGCTCCGGCTTGTACGATATGAGAAATAAGGCTGAAACGGGCGGTTGTTAGCTGCAACCTCACGGGAGTTTCACCCCGGCCCATGCTTATGGGTGCGCCGCGCAATACTTTGAGGGTGTTCAACGCGGGAGTATCATTGTGCCGCCTTGTATGTCGTCGCCCACAAGCTGCTAAACCTGTTTTACGGCGCGGTAGTTCTCGCTCGGCTTTTCCCCTATGGGGAAAAGCTGTCATGGCGTACCCGCCGACTGGCTCGGTACAGACGGAATGTACCCGTTTGCCTGTTATGCTGCGCACCAAAGGCCGCTTTCTTTGTCAAAGAACAATAGGCTTTGTCGGCCTGCAAAAGCACATCAACAGCGGATATGCTTTTGCGGAACGACAAATAGCCCATAACGGGAAGCGTGGAAAGGGGACACGCTCCCCGCATGGGCTAAAAGATTATCCTACATGAAAAGCAAGGGTGCGGGTAATAAGGCGCACTTGCAGCCTGTTACGCATTTCCTCGTCCACATAGGAATAGGTATTGCCCGCGTCGTCTTTCAGCGTGCGGGTACAAAGTTTCGCTATGTAACCCTCGTAGTGCTTCAAGATCGCGCACATGGCGGTTGTGTCGCCGTTTGCCGCTGCGGAAATGA
>URDK01000003.1 GCA_900546485.1 uncultured Eubacteriales bacterium | reverse complement strand
CAAGAGGTCAGCGGTTCGATCCCGCTTATCTCCACCAGGTAAAAAGCCTTGAAACTTTTGTTTCAAGGCTTTTTCTTTATCTTTATCCCAAAATCTATCGTTTTGCAAGCTTCGTACCAGAATGCGTACCAGAACTGTACCAGAATTGCGTTTGAAAGTAGTGGACTCGTTGCGACGATTTGCTACGCCCCGATCAGCTTTGCAAGGCTTTCCACGGCGGTGGCTTTTACGCCGTCCTGGACGTGGAGATAGTGCTCGGTCATGTCCATTTCGGCGCGCCCGGCGAGGGACTGTATCGTCTCCATGGGGACGCCTTGGGCCTGCAGCTGGCTGACAAAGGTGTGCCGGCAGGAGTGCGGTGTGAGCGGCCTGACGCCCGGGACAGACTTCAGCGCTTCGGCAAACTTGTCGCGGAAATGCGTCGGGTTGCAGGGCTTGTCCACGCCCCTGCCCGTCCAGAGATAGGGCGTGCAGTACTCGCGCAGACCTGCGACCATGCCGCGGTAGGCCTCGGGTATCGGCACATCGCGGACGCTGCTGGCGCTCTTCGTGTCGCCTACGAACACCGTGCCCTTGACCTGCTTCACCGCCTGCCGGATATGTACGCACGAGCCGTCGGGCTCGATGTGCCCGGCCTCCAGCGCGAGCAACTCCTGAGAGCGCATACCCGTGAGGAGCAGCAGCCTGATGCTGTCGCCGGTCTTGTCGTGCGGCAGAAATTTGAACAGTTGCCGGACTTCTTCCGCTGTGAAGGAGTCCTTTTTGCTTTTCCGGGGCGCGTGCCGCGTCTTGTCCGCGAGCTCGACAGGGTTCTTGAGGATGAGGTCGTTTGCCTGAGCCTTGCGCATGATCTGGAACATCATGCCCCGGCACTAAGTTCCTGCAAGACTTCCTTGCAGCTTATCGTGTGTGATGATTACTTCTTTGACTTATACTCTGCAAACCACATTTTGTAATTGTCATCGTCAGCAAGCTTGTGCTTCTGAAAAGTTCGAAAAGATTTAGGAAATTTTGCAATGCCAGCAGTACTCATACTCAGAAATTCGTCATACATCTTTAGCCATGTGCGTCTACTTTCAATTATTTTTTTAGACGTATTGGGAGCAAAACCTAAATAGTACTCACCGTTCTCATATATATGTGGATGAATACTACCATTTACGCCTGAGCCTTCAATGGATGCATAGTACATTTTTGCACTTATATTCATCTTTTTTGTTTGCGCATATATTAATTCCCTATTCTCACACTTAAAATCCCAATCATTTGCGCGCAAAAAGGATTCTAAAGTCCTGGAGCGAAATTCTTCGTCAACTAGCATTGATTGCTTTTTCACTCCCCAAGCATCACGAAATCCAAAAAGGTAGTCAACGAATATCCCGGATTTCAATGCTTCGATTTTTCTAGGAGAATTGTCTGCATCGCTAAAATCTTCATCATGTAAAAAGAGAAGATATCTTGAGTCCATCTCCCATATTTCATCCCAACAATTCCAATCAACACCTATGGTACCAGGCGGATCGGATGAATAAGCCTGTTGGCGAAGCCTTGATGCGGTCTGATAGTCGCCATCAATCGCATGGTTTAAACACCCTTCGGCAATAGCTCTTTTTTGTTTAGCTAGCATTGTCACATTGTGCGCCTCCCGCTGCCTCTGGCCATTTTCTTTGACTTGAGTTATAAGTTGACAAATTAATTAGAATGCAGCAAAATTCAGAGCTGTTTTACAGCACAAATACGGCCGCATGAAGCTTATATGTTAAATAACGAACTCTGTCTCCGATATTTAAATCAACATAACAGAATCGGCTGCCGGAAGCAACGAAAAGCTGCAAGCATTGTACCGAAAATTACGCCGTATGAACGACCCGGCGTATCTGCCGACGGTCACGATGGCCGAGCTCTACGACACAATTTACGAGAGCAGGCCGCCGGTCATCGAGGGATTACTCCAAAACGGCACGTACATATTCGCAGGCGCACCAAAGGTTGGCAAGTCCTTCCTCATGGCGCAGCTCGCCTATCACGTCGCCACGGGACAAAAGCTCTGGGACTGTGAAGTCCACCAGGGCACGGTGCTCTACCTCGCGCTCGAGGACGGTTACGAGCGGCTGCAAAGGCGAATGTACCGGATGTTCGGCGTGGAGGGTGCGGAGAAACTGCACTTTGCCATAAGCGCGAAGCAGCTCGGAAACGGCCTCGACGCGCAGCTTGAGAAGTTCGTGCGTGAGCACCCGGACACGCGGCTCATCATCATCGACACACTGCAAAAGGTGCGCGAGCTGAGCGGCGAGGCGTACAGCTATCGGGACGACTACCAGATTATCGGCCAGCTCAAGCAGTTTGCGGACAAGTTCGGGCTGTGCATGCTCATCGTCCACCACACGCGCAAGTCTGATGCGAACGACGAGTTCGACCGCATCTCCGGCACGACCGGGATCTACGGCTGCGCCGACGGTGCGTTCGTGCTGAGTAAGGAAAATCGCACGGACAACGCGGCCACGCTGAGTGTCTCCGGCCGAGACCAGCCCGACCAGCGCATCCACCTTGTGCGTGACGAGGAGCGACTGCTTTGGTGCTTTGACCACGCGGACAAGGAGCCATACCACGAGCCGCCCGACCCGCTGCTCGAGAAGGTGGCGGCGCTCGTGACGGAGGAGAGCCCGACATGGGAAGGCAGCGCGACAGAGCTTATATCGGCCCTTGCGCTGGATATGCAGCCCAACGCGCTGGCAAAGCAACTGAACGTGAAAGCTGGCCGGCTGCTGAGTGACTTCAAGGTGGGCTACAAAAATGTGCGCACCAAGACCGGCAGCCACATCACACTGACGCTGCAAAGGTGACGATGGTGACGGTGGTGACGATGAAAATAGGGGTGTTAAAACATCGTCACCATCGTCACCCATCGTCACCAGGGCGGGGGTGTACCGTAACGGTACACCCAGCCTGGGCGAAGAAGCTAAAGGTCGCGAACCTCGACCTTTTACAGAAAAGACTATCTGAATACAAAAGCGAAGCGGGTGGTACCAGCCACCCGCTTGTTATTTTCTCCGCCGGCGTACGCCAGATATGAGAGATATTGCGGTGTTTGGCATTGGCATGACGACGTCGGATGACCAAGGCTTCCTTGAAATAGCTGTAATCGAGTTATATAATGTCAAAAAGCCTCGGCGGTGGAGCGTGAAGATAAATGGGCAATTTTTATTTTCTCAAATGCATTGACTTCGATTCAATAGCTCAAAACGCTTATGCTCAATACTTGGGTTTCTCAAAGGAATATGAGGCGCTGGGAAATAACCTCGACGTGCTGGAAGTGCCGCAGGCCATTGTGAATTACATTGCCGCATATAAAAACATGGAGTCGGCAGCTTATATGGCAATCGTATTTGAAGCGCTTGCTATTGAAGCATATGTGAACACGCTTGGCGAGCATCTTATCGGTGAAAGGTATTACCAAGAGTACGAGTCAAGAGATGCCACTGGAGACAGAACTACGCTCGGCAAACTAAAGAGACTGTGTGAAAATGAAATCCGCAAGTCATATCCAACCGATGGAGTCCACTATCGTGATGTAAAGGACCTGCTAAAAAAACGTGATAAGATTGTACACACTAAACCGGTGCGCTTTACAATATCAAAGTGCGACTTTGACTACTCCAATCCGGCAGCAAGCTTCAGGGACATTAATGATGCATTCAGCGAACAAATTGGCTTCCTTTTCGAAAATATCGAGCGGAACATGGTGTGCTATCGTGAGCTTGATGCCAAAGTGTGTGAGCTACTCGGGTATAATATGCTGAATAGGATCATTTCAGGCATGTGCGGCTTTGGGGAGATAGAGCTGGTTCGCAGGGACCTGCCGGACCTGTTTTGTTAGCTGACAGCTGACATGACCGACGCTGAGAGCTGCTTGTGACATGGCAAAATGTGTGATATACTTCCTTTAAATGACAAAAGGAGGACCCACATGCTGTCTCCAGGTCTCTACGAACAGGTCATCAATAACGCCCTGACGCGCGAGCTTGCGGAGCTGCCGGAGGCTTGCAAGGCTGTTGCGCCCATTGACAGGGCGGAGGCGTCCCAGGTACTTGCTCAGTATCTGGCGGACGTCGTTCAAAAGGGACTCGACAACCTGCTCGACAACGGCGGGGACATCACCTCCCAGGTGGAGCTTGCAAACCGAATCATCGAGCTGATACAGAACTCTACAAAAGAAGCTGACTTTGCCGCGCTTGGTGTTGACCGGCGGGCAGAGCAGCTTCTTGCGCTTTTACGGGAATGCGATCCGCGGCTTGCGTCCGGCAAGACCGCAGCGGACCTTGAGCGCCCTGAGACCTCCATCGCCCGGAGCAGCCTCTTCACCGGCGCCGTACACGAGCCGCAGATGTACACAGAGCTCAAAAAGGAGATAGCTTCCTCCAACCGCATCGACATGCTGGTCTCATTCATCAAGTGGAGCGGCCTGCGGCTTTTGATGGACGAGCTGCGTGAGTTCACGCAAAATGGCGGCGAGCTGCGCATAATTACCACATCATACATGGGCGCCACGGACGTGAAGGCGATCGAAGAGCTCCGTGCACTGCCAAACACGCGGATAAAGGTCAGCTACGACACCAAGCGCACCCGGCTCCACGCCAAGACGTACGTCTTTTATCGCGACAGCGGCTTTACCACCGCCTATGTAGGCTCATCCAACCTCTCCAACGCCGCCATTTCCAGCGGCCTTGAGTGGAACGTAAAGGTCACGCGCCGCGATATGCCGGAGACCATCAGCAAGATCGCTGCCACCTTCGAGAGCTACTGGAACTCCAGGGAGTTCGAATACTACTCCGAGGATCAGAGGGAGCGGCTTGCCCGGGCGCTGAAGGCGGAAAAATATTTTGATGCCAACGGCGCTTCTGCCTACACTCTGGACATCGCGCCCTACTCCTACCAGCAGGAGATACTCGACAAGCTGGAGGCCGAGCGAGCCGTCCGCCGCCATATGCGCAATCTTGTCGTAGCCGCGACGGGCACGGGCAAGACGGTCATCTCCGCACTGGACTACAAGCGATTCAGGCGTCAGAACACCGGCAAGCCCTGCCGTCTGCTGTTCGTGGCGCACCGTGAGGAGATACTGCGCCAGAGCCTCTACACCTTCCGCGCTGTGCTCAAGGACGCCAACTTCGGAGAGCTGTTCGTGGGCCGGGAACGCCCGGAGAGCATAGACTACCTTTTCATGTCCATACAGACCTTCAATTCCCAGGACTTCGCCTCAAAAACGGAGCCGGATCATTACGACTACATCGTCGTGGACGAGTTCCACCACGCGGCGGCACCGACATACCAAAAGCTGCTGACCTGCTACCGCCCGCGCATATTGCTTGGCCTGACCGCAACCCCGGAGCGCATGGACGGCAAGAGCATCCTGCCCTGGTTCGGAAACCGCATAGCCGCCGAGATACGTCTGCCGGAGGCCATTGACCGCAAGCTGCTGTGCCCATTTCAGTACTTCGGCGTCACGGACACCATTGACCTCGACACTCTGAAATGGAGCGCCGGAGTCTATGACAGGGGTGAGCTCTCACGCGTGTATACGCTCAGCGGAGCCGTGGCCAACCGGCGTGCAGATCTGGTCGTGCAGTCTCTGCTCAAATATGTCACCGACTTGGACGAGGTGAAGGGACTCGGCTTCTGCGTCTCCGTCGAGCACGCGGCATTCATGTGCCGATATTTTAACGACTGCGGCATACCATCAATCTTTCTGACGGGCAAGTCCTCCGACGAGGAGCGGCGTGCCGCCGAGGGGAAGCTGACTGGCGGGGAGATACGTTTCATCTTCGTTGTGGACATCTACAACGAGGGCGTGGATATACCCGAGGTCAACACCGTGCTGTTCCTGCGTCCGACGGAGTCACTGACCGTGTTTTTGCAGCAGCTGGGCCGCGGCCTGCGCCTGGCGGAGGATAAAGAGTGCCTGACCGTGCTGGACTTCATCGGTCAGGCAAACAAGAGATATAACTTTGAGGAAAAGTTCGCCGCCCTGCTGTCGAACACCGAGCGCAGCGTGGCCAGGGAAATTCGCGAGGGCTTCATTTCGGCGCCCAAGGGCTGCTATATACAGCTGGAAAAGCTGGCTGCGAGGTACATACTCGAAAACATCCGTGCATCCTACGGCAGCACCGCAGGCCTCGTGGCGAGAGCGTCGGAGTTCACGGAGGACAGCGGGCTGGAGCTCACGTTGGCGAGCTTCTTGAGCTATTACCACCTTGACGCGAGAGCGCTGTACAAGTTCTCATCCTTTTCCCGCATCTGCGCGAGAGCGGGCGCAAGGGACGATTTCAATGAATCGCTGGAAGAGACAATGACAAAGGCTTTTGCCAAGCTGGCGGTCATTGACTCAAGGCGCTGGATAGATTTCCTGCTGCAGCTGCTGCCGCGTCTGGACGACACGGACTTTGGCGCGCTGCCGCCCGTGGAGCGGCGGATGCTGCAAATGTTCTACGTCACCGTCTGGGGTGAGACGGCGGAGGATTGGGCGTCGGACAAGGTGCTGGACAGGCTGTATGCCCTCTCGGACAGCCCGGTAATGCTGGGCGAGCTCCTGGAGCTGCTGCGGTACCGGTATGAGCAGATAGACTTCATAGATGAGCCGGTGGAGCTGGGATTTGACTGCCCGCTGGACCTGCACTGCACTTATACGCGCGACCAGGTGCTGACGGCGCTGGACTTTGCGAAGCCCTCAACGGTGCGCGAGGGCGTGAAATGGCTGCCGGAGAAGAAGCTCGACGTGTTCTTCGTTACGCTCAATAAGTCGGACAAGGACTATTCGCCCACGACGATGTATAACGACTACTCCATCAGTGAGAGCTTCTTCCACTGGCAAAGCCAGAGCACCACAGCCGCAGAGTCACCGACGGGCCAGCGCTATATCCACCACCGCGAGCGCGGCAGCCGCGTGCTGCTGTTCGTGCGCGAATATAAGACCGACCGCCTCACCGGCGGAGCCGAGGCCTATACCTTCCTTGGGACAGCTAACTATGTCAGGCACGAGGGAAGCCGTCCGATGAACATCATATGGCAGCTTGATCGGCCCATACCGGCAAAGTTCCTGAAGAAGACAAACAAACTGGCGGTGGGGTAATTGCTCAGGCAGAAAGATTGGACTGAGGTGAGAAAATGACAGAAGCGGTGACAACTCTAAAGAGCATTGTGCAAAATGCGATCTTGTCCTTTAATGTAAGTGAACGATATCTGATAAGAAACGACTTGAGCGAGAGGTGTATTTGCGCCAGGTTTGCCATGCATCTTACGGAAGCCCTGAAAGGCACAGAATATAGTGATTATCTGGTTGATGTTGAATATAACCGTGGTATGGATGGACATGAAAGAGAGGCAAAAAGAATCGAAAATGCTCCAATCACAGTTGACCTTATCGTACATAAGCGCGGCATGCACTGCCGCTGGGGATTTGACAATCTCATATGCATTGAAATGAAGAAGACAACAGACCGCAGAGGATATAAAGATGACGAAGCAAGATTAATGGCTATGACGGACTCCGCGCATGGCTTTCATTACAAGCTGGGGGTCATGCTGGCGGTCAACATGACGGAGAATAGGTTGAGAATCAAAAGCCTTATAACCGGCGGACAAATTGTGAAAGAGTATGATCCAGTGATGCAGATGCTAAAGCATCATCCAGACGAAGATATGCTAAAATAAACATCTAGGGACGTGTGGAAAACATGAATGAAGAAACAGGGATGCTGTATCATTATTGCAGTCTCAACACTTTTTACAGCATAATGCAAAACCGCAGCATATGGCTTTCGGATGTAAGCAAATCGAATGACTCTAAAGAACTTGTGTGGGCAACAAGACAATGCAAATATTTTGTACTTAATAAGTTCCTTGAGTATGTTGAACGAATGAAAGCAAATGACCGGTTTATTGACACAAAGTTCATGGAATTCAGTAAAACATTTGACCTGCTCGAATCAATAGATACAGGCAACAGCCTTAAAGCATGGGCGTTTTGCCTGTCTGAAAAAGGAGACAATCTGGGGCAATGGCGAGGCTATGCCGACGACGGGCGAGGTATTTCCATAGGTTTTAACAAAGAGTATTTTATCATCCAGAACCAATCGCTGGGGTTCAGTCCCGATAAGGTCTGCTATATATTTGATCAAATCGAATATGGGGATTTTGATATAAGCAATTTGCTGCGCCCGGAAGACGTAAGCATTCTGAGTTCTTCCTGCGACTACGATGAGATAGAAAAGTGTTTCAAGCGTTTAATGGCATACTCAATCATGTTGGCGCCCATGTATAAAAACGAGGCCTTTAAAGAGGAAAAAGAATGGCGCATGGTGCTGCTGGCGCATACAAGCGCCTTGGAGGGCGGATTGCTGCCTCGTGCAGATAACGTTGACAATCTGGATCCAAGATTCAGTATTGTGAATTACACGTTTACGCCGAGAAACAACACACTGGTATCACGCATAGAAGTAGCAATGACTGATATGAAGCGTGCCGTTAAGTCAATCACTATAGGGCCGAAATCAAATCTGAGCGAATTGGATGTGAAGTTATTTTTGATATCGTCCGGTTTGCTGGAAAGTGCAGAAGATACCTCCATAAATGTAACACGGTCTTCGTCGTCGTATAGATAAGTGCAATACCGATAATAGACCAAAACACGGATTTTCCTGCTTTGCAGCCGGGCCAATGAGTACCTGCGGGCCATCAGGCAAGCTTGAGCTGTAGCAGATGCCTCGGGAAATTAAGCATACGCAAGTATGCGCCGCCAAAAAACACTCCCGGCCCAGCGGCCGGGAGTGTTTGAGTTTTGTGAGTCTGGGGAAGAAATCCCGCGAACGCTTTTCGTGAGTGTCCGGACACGGACATTGCTTGCCGGCACAAGTGCGGCCTATTGTTCAATGACGATGCGTTGCTACCATATATCTACTGTAGAGCGAACGTTTTCTGCCTCAGGGTGTCGCTTTAAGTATAGTCTCAACAGCGCCAGCTGCCGCGTTGCCGCAATGCGCTCTCTTTGCCATTTTGTGTAGTTGTATTCCCACATAACAGGCTCTGCAGCCGCCTCCAGCGTTTGAGTTTTTGCAAGAAAGTGCAGCTGTTTATCCTCGCAACTGATACCCAAAGCCTCCTGACACGACAGATACAGCTCAAGTTGATCATCCACATACTTATCGAATGAGAAGTCCTTTAGCGATTCAGAAAGAATACTTACAGCCCTTTCAAGCGTTTCTCGCGACACATCTGGGACGGCAATATTCTTTGCAAGCTCGTAGTACATACTGGCTTTAGAGCAGGTCTCACAGTCGTCAAGCAAGGAGTAAGCCTGCAACCGCAGCTTTTCTTCGCAAGCTGCAATTCTTGACCCTAGTCGCACAAGACACCAAGTTCGCAACTCGGTAAGCTGACTGCGCAGTTGGCCATAATCTTTATTGCGCAAATGGAAGGTTAGGACTGATAGCATATATGATAGCTGCAGCACGTCTTTACTATCATCCAGCTCTTCAAATATCGAAAAAATGCTATCGTTATCAATGCTTCCTCTGGCAGCGAGCGTGAACAGCCACCCGGCGCCAAGCAGCTTAACGGGAATTGACTTTGAACGGACGACGTACATATACAGGGATTCGTCAAATGGGGAGAAAAGCATATATGCAGCCAGAGTGTCGAACATTAGCGGGGAACGGATTTCGTCGAGCAGATTGAAAAAACACTGCCGGTCTAGTGCAAGCATCAAGCGATAGCCGGAGCTCAGCCATGCACAGCCACCATAGAAAATGTGCCCGGCTTGCTCAAGCATCTGATCGAAGCCCAGTACGGAAGGATCCGCCTCGCCTTTTAGCAGCTTGCGCAATACGAACAAGTCCGAGCCAATTCCGCCAGCAGTGAAGTCTACCTCTTTCTCCCGCTCTTTGGCAAGTAGGGTGAATTCAGCGGCAATTTCGCTTGCATGAACGAGCCTGTTTTTGCAAATTACATCTATCAGGGGACTAAAGAGATTGCAGCATATTTTGGATGCGAATTCAGCTAGTACGCGGCAGGCGGTGTCCTTATCATCAACCCAGTGATTTAGTATTAAAGTGACTGCGGATTCAATGTTTCCTTCATTAATGTTTAATTGCCCATTCTCGTCATAATAGGAGGAAAGCCAGCCAGTCTCTTCTAAAACACTGGTGTCCGGAGTGGCTTGCGGCGCTTTAACGGCGGCGGAGTCATACAGCACCTCGCACTTAATTTCTCCGCTCCCATCGCTACTGCTTGCGTCACGCAGATCCTGCAGGTAATCACAAACATCCAGACATGTCTCATGGCCAAGCGGCGCAATGGTAAATGGGTATTTTGAACCCATGGAATTGAGGGAATTGCTCATAAGAAATCCATCAACAGTGCCATTCTTGAAATATCGAATTAAGAAACGATCATGAAACACTTGGCCGTTTCCTCGCTTGAAGTCACATATCAACAGGTTTTTGTGGAGGATAGCTTTGTTGACGTCGGTAAAGTTTTTAATCTGTTCATGTATTTTTCTATAATCGGCGCTGGAGCCAGTGTCCGGGCCTCGGCCTGCAAGGCTTGACAATATTTCGATACGGAGGCCGGTGTGTGATATACGGCAGAGCAACTTTTCTGCTGCTCTAGCGGAGAAGTATGGATCTGCAATAATTACCTTGTTGATGGAGTCCTGATCAATATATTCCTTAACTTTGAGAAAACTGTCAATCTCCTCACCTGCGGGTATAAAATCCCCTAAGTTTTTACTACTGAGATAAGGCTTCATAAGTGCTCGGCCTTCACTTATCGCAATGTCAATTTCGTTCATCGCGGGGCTTTTCATTTCTCGGCTCTCACCAGCATTTACCCTGCTGACCGTCTCTACACTTTGAGTGATTACTTCGGCTTTTCCGGGGTCGGACTCCTTTAGCTTTTTAGTCCAGCTGTCTTGCAATCTGAGACTGGGTTCCGACAGGTTGACTTTAAGCTTGGCCGTCCTCATCAGAGTCTGAGTAGATTTATATACCAAGTTCGCATTATCCGCATTCCAAACCTGAACGATTATATGGCTCATCGGTTCAGCAGCTTCAAAACAAATGGAGTCGATGTCTGGCTGCAGTATTTTGGTTTGATTCAAGACAGTTCGCCGCCTATTCACAGCGGTGAGATTCACGATGAGGGGATCTAGATGGCCTGAGCGGCATTTTACAACAGCTTTTTGTAAGCCGCATTCTTTATCCACGGTTACATCAAATGCGTATGCCATGTCAAGTGGTTCATAATGCTCGAAGTTTCCGAGCCTGTGTCCATTTTTGATTAAGCATACGCCGCTCTCTTCTTTTATCCAGTTGAAGATTGAGCGGGCTCCGCGATATGCGACAGCTTTGAGCTTTCCAGCGTTGCTCACGATTTTATTAAAAATGTCTGTTTTGTTATAGTTCCAAAGCTCAGTAAGCTTGCACCCATCGCGGAGTGGGCCATCCTCGCCAGACAGATTTCCCTCAGACAATACTTCCGGACGAGGGGTAAGTACAGGAGATGGAAACAATCTTTTCCCGCATACTATTGTGCCTGGTTCAGTTAATTTCCTCTCAAAATCAGCCGCATTCATTTCAGAAAGTATAGCTCTGCACACAATATTGCCATGATTATTATAACAGCGCCACGTTTTCGTGTCCTGCTCGGTACAGGTACTGAAGCCGTATACCATAACGTACTCCTGGCCAACCTCATACCACAGCAGTTTAATAAATCTGTTTGTTCGGCTCAAATGGCTCGCCTCCAATTGAAAGGTAAATTCCTGCATATAGGATAGCAAAAGCACAATGCACTGGCAAGCCTGAGGCAGATATATGACGATTCTTCAAAAACAAGAATTGATTAAGCGCAGAAGGCTAAAGGGATGTTTAATTGCTCCACAGTGGCAAAAATGAAAAGTGAGTGGTATAATTTGCCCATCCCCATCGAATCGAGGCGAGACATATGACCGAAGTAGTAGCGGCCCTTATCTGGGAGAGCGGAAAGTTCATGATATGCCAGCGCCCGGCGCATAAGGCGCGGGGACTGCTGTGGGAGTTTGTGGGCGGCAAGGTCGAACCCGGTGAGACAAAAGAGCTGGCCCTCGAGCGCGAGTGCCGCGAGGAGCTAGGCATCACCGTTGCCGTCGGGGATGTGTTCACCGAAGTCACGCACGTCTACCCCGATCTCACCGTACACCTCACACTTTTAAATGCCCGCATAGCCGATGGCGAGCCGCAGCTGCTTGAGCACAATGACCTGCGCTGGATAACGCCCGGAGAAGTCGAAAGCTACGACTTCTGCCCGGCGGATGAAGTGATATTAGCAAGGATAAAAGCTGCCTACAGGCTGGATCGGTTTGATGAATCTAAGCGTGTGCGGAGGAATACATATGGGAAGAAATAATATGCAAGAGTAAAAGCGAACAGAAAAAGCAACAGGGCCTCGAGCACGCAGAGCGGCAGCGGCAATTGGAAACTGAAAAATCTGAATTACTGAGCCAACTAAACAATTCAAGTATCAGAGAATTTGCTGGCGTTCCGCAGAACATAGTTTTTGAAGGGCATCTGCCTAAAGATAATGGCAAGTCTAAATATGGAAGCTTTACAGTCTACTGTTCAGCAAGCGGAAAGTGTTATCATCAGGTCCAAGGCTGTAGCTCTGCTTATATTGAGAAACATATGTTTGAGGCCTATAGAACTTACCGGCCATGCTCCAAATGCTGCGCACTAAGCAACGATGTACCTGTGTGGTACATTTCATACATCGAGCTCAGCGAAAAGTGCAAACACTTAGGAATCAATGTAAAACAATGATTTAGAACCTGCCGCAGAGGCATAAATCTGCAGCAGGTTCTTCAATTTATTGTGGCATGTATCATCGTAACAGCGAAAGTGCGCATACCAGCAATGCTCGGCTGCTCAATTTCAAAACCTCAGCCAAAGCTCTATTGTCTCGCCGGCGCGCGCTTTGTGGTTAGGCCCGGTCTCCCATTTTGCGTCGTCTATCAGGAGCTTGAATTCAAGGCTGCCGGTTTCCAGCCTCTCGGTTACAAACTGCCAGGTATCTGCGTTGATGTTTTGGCAGCGTATGCCGCGCTCCCAGCTGAGCGGAAAAGTGTCGCCGCGGACGAACAGCTCGTGACCAAAGCCCGTGTCGCAATGGATGATCATTTTGGTTTGCGTGATGGCCGGGCAATGATACTCCGCCGGGCGCCCGCTGATGAGCAGCAGGGCGCTGTTTGCCGGGACGGTGACGTCAACAGTCACAGCATCAGCGGCTTTCTTCTTTTGTGCGCGTATCACGCAGCTTGTGTCCAGCAGATCCGTCAACAGTGTTCCGGCTTTTATTCCGGCCATTTCAAGAGATATCGTCCTGCTTTGGGCTATCGGCGAGTTATTGAATATACACACCGCCGTGTCTCCGGCCGCTACGCTCTGCCTGCAGAAGGCGTAGACTGGGTCGTTGCTGCGGAAATAAAGCTCGAACTGGATGCCGTCAACAAAGACATCCGGGTATGCCTGCCTGAGTTCATTGAGCCGCTGGATATATACATATGTTGCGCCGCCTTCGTCGAAAGAGGTCATCACCTGGCGGTTGCTGGTGTTCAGCGTGGCCTCCGAGTACAGGAGATCCCCGGCCATGTTCTGCTCCGTGCCGTAGTACACCACAGGTATGCCCCTTGCCGCGTAGAGGAAGGCAAGCGCCATTCTGAGTTTCGCGCGGTCAGCACCGGCGTTGGCTAGGAAACGGGCCCGGTCGTGGTTGTCGATGAACGTGAATAGGCGGTGGGCATTTTTATATTTTTCATCCTGGTCAAACACCCATTTGATGTTGCTCCAGCTTTCAGACCTGCAAAACACCTTGTTCATCTGAAAGTACAGCGGGAAGTCCAGCATGCCCCACATATACTGCTGTATGGCCGAGTTTTCGTCGACTGAGCCTGTGAAGGCCTCACCGAAGGCGGGCTTGCCCGTGTGTTTTTCGTAGAGCGTCAGATACTCTGGCGGTATTTCCACGACAGCGTCTACTCTGGAGCCCGCAAAGCCGTATGAAAACCAGCCGCTCCCGGTTTTTGACTCCCAGTAGGCGGCCATGAGAGCCGCCCAGCACGCCGGATTCTCCTGCGCAAGATCGTCAAGGCCGCCGAGACTGTAATTTTGAGCCTCATGGGCATCGTCAAAGTCCACGATGTTCGGCTTGTTGTGATACCAGGCCGGATCGTCAAAGGGAGGCGCCGGACGGTATTCGGGGGGATCGTAGGTGAGCGAGGGGTATTCCAGATAGTCCGCGGTGTGATTGAGCTGTGCGTCGATTATGACCTTCAGGCCGAGGCAGTCAGCCTCGGCCATGAGCCCCTCCAGCTCCGATGCGGTGCCGAAGTGGGGGTTGGGGCTGTTGAAGTCCCTGGTATAGTACCCGTGATAGCCCGCCTCGTCGCCTGTGCGGCTGAACTTTTCGTTGTCCTGTGGGGCCGTCATCCATATAGCCGTAAAGCCGAGCCTTTTGATATACGGCAGCTTTTGCCTCAGCCCGGCCCAGTCTCCCCCTTGGTAGTAGCGGAGGTTTCCGGGGCGGTATTCTTCGCCCAGAACTCCGTTGTTGCCGCTGTCGCCGTCAAAAAAGCGGTCCGTTATGAGCATATAGACCGTGTCTCGCTCGTTGAGGCTCTGCTTTGAGTATCCCATGCTCTCTGCTCCTGTCTTTTTGAATATCCGCTGTCATCCGGCGGATCAGCCCTTGACCGCTCCGGCGGCGATGCCGTTTATAACGTGCTTTTGCATGCAAAGGAAAAAGACCACTACCGGCAGCGTTGAGACGACAAAACCGGCCATTATCAGGTTCCACTGCTGGTTGTACTGCCCGTAGAAATACATCTGGCTCAGCGGTATGGTCGCGGGCCTTGCAAGTATGAGATAGGGCAGGAGATAGTCATTCCATATCCACAGCGCGTTCAGGACCGCCACAGTGGCCAGAATGGGCTTCAGCAGGGGCAGCACCACCAGGAAAAAGCACTGTGCGATGCCGCAGCCGTCTATCATGGCGGCCTCCTCAAGCTCCTTCGGCACCGAGGACACGAACCCTTTTATGAGGAAAATGGGTATGGTGCACTGAAGCCCGCAGTATATGAGCACGAGCCCCCAGAGATGTCCCGTGAGGCCCAGGCTTTTTGCGGTGGACAGCAGGGCTATCATGATGGTGTGGAACGGCACGAACATGGAGGATAGAAAGACAAGCGTCAGCACATGCGACCACACCGACTTCCAGCGCGCGAGCGCGTAACCCGCAAGCGAACTCACGACCAGATTCAGCACGATGCCGCCGCCGGTCACCAGGCATGAGCCGAGAAAGGCGCTGGGGAAGTCCGATGCCTCTATCACGGTCTTGTAGTTTTCGAGAGTAGGCGTCTCCGGCAGCGCTATGGCGGAGGCCAGGATCTCACCGTTCGTCTTGAACGAATTTATCACCGCGATAAGCACGGGGAGGAAGAAAATGAGCGCCAGCAAGGCTGTAACGACGGTGGCCGCCGCCTCGCCTCTGCGCCGCGGATGCCCGGCCTTCATTCAACCGCCTCCCCTCGCCTGTTTTGAAAGATATAGAGCGCAGCTGTTATCGCGCAGATGATGAGGAACAAAATTACCGACTGCGCCGTGGCATAGCCGGTCCTGTTGGCTCTGAAACCCGTGTTGTAGATTTGAAGCGCTATGGTGGTTGTGGCGCCGGCCGGGCCGCCGGAGGTCATGGCCATCGGTATGTCGAAGGTCTTGAAGCATGAGGTCACGAGCAGCAGCGTGTTCATGAATATAACCGGTGCGAGCAGGGGCAGTTTGATGTGCCGTATGATGTCCCATGTTCCGGCGCCGTCTATTCTGGCCGCTTCTATCACCTCGCCGGATATGCTTTGCAAGCCCGCGATGTAGATAAGCATATAATAGCCGGCGCACTGCCACACCGCCGTCGCCGCTATGGATATCAGGGCCATATCCGGTCCGAGCCAGCTCACCCTGAGCGCCTCGGGCAGGCCGATCAGATCTGCAAACGAGCGGTATACGCCTCCGTACAGAAAGACCCACACAAAGCCCACTATTATCAGGCTCATCAGATTCGGCAGGAAGAAGATCGTCCGGAACAGCTTTTTAAAGCGCGTGCTCCCGTCCAGCAGGAAGGCCAGCAGCAGCGCCACAACATTTGCCGCAACTGTCACCAGGGCTGTGTATTTGACAGTGACCCAAAGGGAGCTGAGGAAAGCCTTGTTTGACAGGGCCTCTGCGTAGTTCTTCAGGCCGATGAAATTTATGTCCTGCCGGTAACCGTAGGCGTCGGTCAGCGACAGCCAGATGCTTTTGAAAAACGGAAAGATGAAAAACGCCGCAAACACCGCGGCCGCCGGCAGGATAAAGGCCGAATATGCCGCATTTTGTCTGAGTTTTACTTTGTGCATACTGTGCTCCTTTAAAGACAGGGCATGGAAGCCGGCGGCTTCCATGCCCTGTTTGAGGTCAAACGATTCAGCTCTGTCCGCTGGCGGCTATGGCCATATCCCAGGCGGAGTCCAGGGTGGCAAGGGCCTCCTCCAGAGAGATGTTCCCGAGCAGGTAGCTGGGCAGTACAGCCTCATATTCGGGCTGGAAAGCAGTCGGCCAGCCGCGGTCGGCCTGGGTGCTGACCATTCCGGAGTCGATGTAGGCGTTGACGTCGGCAGCCAGCGGGTCGAACTCAACGGAGACGCCCTCCACCGAGGAGAAGAGCTTTGCCGTGCTGCACCAGAGCTCCGCTATCTCGGGCCGGGTGAGGAACTCCAGGAAGAGCTTGCACTCTTCCGTATACGGCGTGGTAGCGGAGATGCTCAGGCCGAAGTCCGGGAACTGGAAGAGCTTTGTCTCCTCGGGATTCTCGGATATGGGCATGGCCATCATGCCGAGGTTCACATCGGGATTGATGCTCTTTATCGGCTCGAGCGCCCAGAGGCCCTGCACCATCATGGCAGCCTCGCCGTTGGCGACCATGGCGCAGGCGGTGTTGTAGTCCGTGTCAAAGGCCGTGTCAGTATTGCCGTGCTCATAGACCTTCATGAGCATTTCAAACGTCGTGGCCCAGGCCTCGCTGCCGGCAAAGCTGACCTCGCCGTCGGTCTTCTTTTCGTTCCAATCGGAGTCAAGGCCATACACCGCGGGTGATGCGGCCACCAGGGTGATGGGCTTTATCGTCCAGGAATCCTTGAAGCCCAGGGCAAACGGTGTTACGCCGTTTGCTTCAAGCGTCGCTATCAGCTCGTCGAACTCGGAGATAGTGGTCGGGGGCGTCAGGCCGTATTCCGCGAATATGTCCTTGTTGTAGAATATGCCCTCGCAGCTTCCGTCAACGGGCATGGCCCAGGTATGGCCTTCGGAGTCGGTAAAGGACGAGTCGTTGAGCGCTTCGTCGGTTATATTGTCAAGGAAGGGTTCTCCGGCCAGGTCCAAAATGTACCCGCCCTGGGCAATGTCCATGGTATCGAGGGCACCCTGGAATATGTCCGGGACCTCGTCCACAGAAAGACGTGCCTTGAGTATGGACGAGGGGTCATTCGTCACGATCTCCTGCTCGATGGTGATATACGGATACTCGGCGTTGAACTCCTCGATGATCTTCGCAAAAGTCTCCTGGGCCTCCTGTTTTTGGTGGAACAGGTGTATGGTAACGGGCTCGGCCGAGGACTCAGGCGCAGGCTCTTCGCCGGATGGGGATGCGGGCGCGTCGGACTCGGGCGTGGAAGCCGTACCTCCGCAGGCAGAGAGCAGAGCCAGCAAAAGTACAGCGCAAAGCAGCAGCGACAAAAGCTTCTTCATTTTGCACATCCTTTCAATTTCGTTTCACCATGGCTGGCTCAATTATAGCAGAGGCAGGCGGGTGGGATATTTAATTCATTTAGCTTGAGTGTCAAATCATTTAGCTAATTGTCGCATTCGCCCTAAATGCGGTTTATTTCAGGCTGCTCATTTGTTATAATTACACTACCACACAGATACCAAGGAATGAGGCAAAAACATGCGCAGACAGGCAAAGCTGAGATACAGGCTCACCGCAATGGTGCTGCTGCTCCTTGCGGCAACACTCGCAGCGGTCACCGCCATCACCCACGGGCAGTCCCTCTCCGTAATAAGGCGGCAGGCCTTTGCACTCAACAGCAAGCTTGTCGACGCCGGGGCGGAAAGGCTCGAGACTGAGTACTCTCAGCTCAACAGCCTCTTTCAGTCCATATACCTCAACGAGGACTTCAAAGAGCTGCTCAGGCACCGCGGCTCGGGAGCGGCATACGCCGACGCCGCTCTGACGAAAGCGGCCTTCTTGTCGGTCCTCAGCAGTCGGAAGGACCTTTACAGCATAATTTATGTGGACAAAAAAGGCCGCCTGTTTTACACCACCCGCGACGAGGCCGGGTATTACGACAGCTATTTAAGCTGCTCGCTGCCCGAAGAATATGTCGCTCTGCTTGAAAGCAGTGATGACTGGGAACACGGACTGAGGCTCATGCCCACAAGCGGGCACATGCCGCTCCGGCACTCTCACTCCGGCGGGACCCAGGTCTACGCCGCCGCAAGGCGGATCGTGAACACCGAGCAGCAGTTCGCCCCGGCCGGAGTCATGTTCATAACGATAGACCTGAGCGAGCTTGGCGGGATCGCCGGCATGGTGCGCGCATACGACTCCGCGGTGACCTACATAGCATCCTCGAACGGGCGAGTGATATTCGATTCGTCCGGAGCGCTGACCGGCGGCATGCTTCCCGAGGCGCTCTCCTCCTGCCTCGGCTCCGGGCCTGTCAATGAGGTGCAGCAGGAGTCCGGGAAATATATCATGGTCTCCTCTTATGCCGAGGGGCCTGAGTGGTATTTGCTCTCGCTCATCCCGGAGAGCGTATACACAGCTGACGCCCTCTCGGTGTCCACCGTCATACTCATCACCGCGGCTATGGCTCTGGCAATCGCCGCCGCTATCGCCGCGGCGGCCTCCCGGGCCATAAGCCGTCCCGTAGAGGCTCTGGCCGAAGCCATGGACAGCTCCGGTATAGAGGACCTCAGCCAGCGCGTTCTAGTGCAGGGCACAGATGAGATAGCCCGGCTCGGTACCAGCTTCAACAGGCTTATGGACGACCTTGAGAGCTCCATTCAGAGGGAGTACATAATGAATCTCCGGCAAAAAGATGCCGTGATACGCGCCCTCCAGGCACAGCTTGACCCGCATTTTCTGTACAATGTCCTACAGTCGATAGGCAGCATTGCCCTGGTCAACGACATACCCGAGATATCCACTATCACCACCTCCCTCGGCAGCATGCTCAGATACAGCATAAAGGGTGAGGGGACTCTGGCCACGGTGAGGGAGGAGCTGGAGCATGTGCGCAGCTACCTCTCCATACAGAAAATACGCTTTCAGGACAGGCTGGACTATATTATCGATGTGCCTGAGTGCGTCATGGACGGCTTGCTTCCCCGCGTCTCGCTTCAGCCGATGGTTGAAAACGCCATAATCCACGGCTTTGAGCCCCGCAGCGAGCCCGGGACGATATGCGTGCGTAGCTGGCTTGAAGGCAGCATCCTTGTCATTGAGGTCTCGGACGACGGGCAGGGGATGTCTGCCGCCAGGCTCGATGCCATAAACAGGCAGCTGGCCGGCGATCCCGGACTGGAGAGCGGCCCGGCGGTCGGGATCGGCATAAGCAACCTCAACGCCCGGCTCAAGCTGCTGTACGAGCAGGCGGGAGAGCTGAGGATCGAGAGCGAGGAGGGCATAGGTACAGTGTTGCAGATCCGCGTTCCATTTGTGAGGAGGTGAGGCAGTTGTTCGGCGTGCTCATTGTCGAAGACGAGGAGTGGATAAGGCGCGGACTCATACGCAGCATAGACTGGGAGCGGCTTGGTCTTGAGCTGGTTGGAGAAGCGGACAACGGGGCGCGTGCGCTTGAGCTTCTGCGCTCCAGGCCTGTCGACATCGTCCTCACCGACATGAAGATGCCCGTATGCGACGGGCGGAAAATGCTCCAGAGCATAGAGAGCATGGGGCTGGACTGCGAGATAATCGTGCTGAGCGAATATTCGGACTTCGAGTACATGCGACAGGCGATACATGCCCACGTTGCGGACTATCTGCTCAAGCCCGTGGACCCGGAGCGTCTGAACGAGCTCCTGGCCTCGGCGGCTGCGCACCTCCGGGAAAAGCGGAGCGGGCCCGGGCAGTCGGACCCGTTTTCGCGGCTGTGCCGCGCGGCGCTTGGCGGTTCGGCGCCGGATACCGGCACGGGGCTGCCGCCCGGCGGGATAATCGCTGTCGCAATTGTGCTCGAGCGCGGCGGGAACAACTTGCTGGCCGAGATCAAGACTCTTGCGGCGGGTTTCACGTTTGAGTCCAGGGTATATCCGCTCCACGGGCTGAGGCAGGCGTTTTGCATCTTCCAGCTCGTCCCGGAATACTTCACCGCCGCGGAAAGCGCGGACTGCGAGGGCATATTCCGCACCCTGCACGCCCGCTGCACAGAGCTGACGGGCGGGGATGTGCGGATCGGCGTGTCGGGGAAGCATGACTGCGCAGACGCCCGGGCGTCTTTGGCGGAGGCCATGGACTCTGCCAAATACCTGCACCGCGGCCTGGGCGCCGTCATGTATTACGACAGGCTCAAGCCGGCCTCCGTCACGCGGGCTCTGCCTCGCGCAAGCGAACAGCAGCTGAGCGAGTTTTTGGCCCACGGCCGGAAGGAAAACATACCGGAACTGTGCAGTTCCTTCATCAGGCCCGTGTATGCCGCCGAATATATAAGTGCGGCCGACCTCCGCAAGTCGCTTCTCGACCACACCATAATGCTCGAGCAGTGCAGCGGCAAGGCCGGCTATGCCGTGAACATAAGCGGTTTGCTGGGCGAGAACTACATGGACCGCATAGCCAGAATAGAGTGGCCCGCAGAGGCGGAGGCCTTTCTCGGCACCGTCTTAGAGCTCGTCTCGGATGTGATACAGGCAAAGCGCTCTCTCACCACGGCGGACCTCGTCCCGGAGATAATACGGCTGATAGAGACCCACTACATGGACGACATAAATCTCATGCAGATATCGCAGCAATACCACATCAATTACGTCCATCTGAGCCGGAGCTTCAAGGAGCAGACGGGAACGACATTTACCGACTTTCTTCTGCGCGTGAGGATGAAAAAGGCC
Source organism: uncultured Eubacteriales bacterium (assembly GCA_900546485.1). GTDB lineage: Bacteria > Bacillota > Clostridia > Oscillospirales > Oscillospiraceae > Scatomorpha. Next base: position 49,918 of record URDK01000003.1, on the reverse strand, counting down.
GAGGAACTCATAGAGCGCTGCGGGCGCTCGGAAAAGGAGACCGCCTCGCTGGTGGGCTACTCAAACCCCTATTACTTCGCCAGCAGCTATAAAAAATACAAGAACTCTCTCAAGGAGGACCGGGAATGACAAGTGACTGGTGGAAAGACGCCGTGGTCTATCAGATATATCCACGCAGCTTTCAGGACTCAAACGGCGACGGCATCGGCGACCTGCGGGGGATAATAAACCGGCTCGACTATATCCGCGATCTGGGTGCAAACGTCATATGGCTCTGCCCGATATATGCCTCGCCCAACGCGGACAACGGCTATGACATCAGCGACTACCGCGCAATACACCCCGACTTTGGCACGATGGCGGATTTTGACGAGCTGCTCTCGCAGATGCATTTCCGCGGGATGCGCCTCGTCATGGATCTGGTGGTGAACCACAGCTCGGACGAACACAGGTGGTTTCAAAGCGCGAGGCAGTCGGCAGAAAGCCGGTACCACGATTTTTACATCTGGCGCCGCGGCCGTGGAGACGCACCCCCCAACAACTGGGGCTCATGGTTCGGCGGTCCGGCCTGGGAATATGTCCCCGAGACGGATGAATACTATCTGCACATTTTCCATCGGAAACAGCCGGACCTCAACTGGAATAACCCCGAGCTGAGGCGCGAGATATACGACATGATGTGCTGGTGGCTCAACAAGGGTGTGGACGGTTTCCGGATGGACGTGATAAACCTCATATCAAAGCCGGACGAACTTCCCGACGGCCCCGGCGGGGATCTGTCGCCCTTTTGCGTGAACGGCCCTCATGTGCATGAGTATCTGCGTGAAATGAATTCCGAGGTGCTTTCAAAGTACGACATAATGACCGTTGGCGAGTGCCCCAATTTGACCGTGGACGCCGCGCTCGAATATGCCGGGGCAGGGCGCGGGGAGCTGAACATGGTCTTTCACTTTGAACACACCGGCCTCACAGACGGCAGGTTTGGGAAGTGGACCGATGCCAGAACTCCGCTTCCGGCGCTCAAGCGGGTGTTCGAGAAGTGGCAGACCGGGCTCTACGGCCGGGCCTGGAACAGCCTTTTCTGGGGCAACCACGACCAGCCCCGGGCCGTGTCGAAGTTCGGCTGCGAACTGCCTGAATTCAGGGCGCTGTCGGCAAAAATGCTATGCACCTGCCTTTATTTCATGCAGGGGACGCCTTACATATATCAGGGAGACGAGCTCGGCATGACCAACGCCGGCTTCTCCGACATCGGGCAGTACCGCGACGTGGAGAGCCTGAATGCTTACAGAGACCTTGTAGACAGCGGCGCTCTGGACAAGCGCACAATGCTCCGCTACCTTGCGCGCACCAGCCGGGACAACGCGCGGACCCCCATGCAGTGGAGCAGCGGCGCCTGCGCCGGGTTCACCTCCAGCGACCCCTGGATAAGCCTCGGCCACAGCTGGCGTGCCGTAAACGCTGAAAGAGAGCTGGCGGATGAGGACTCCGTATACCACTTTTACAGGCGGGCGCTTAGGCTCCGGAAGGAGAGCCGCACCGTACGTGAAGGCACCTTCAGGCTGCTCTGGCCGGATGATGAGCGGATATTTGCGTATGAGCGCGCGTACGAGGGCGAAAAGCTCACCGTTCTCTGCAATTTCTCGTCCGAAACCGTGCCTCTGCCGGAGCCGGAATCCGCGCTTGGTGAGTGTCTGATATGCAACTACGCCGGCGCCGGAGAGTCCCAAGTCCTTCGCCCATGGGAGGCGCGAGTTGTGCGCAGCGAGGTACAGATTAGTTAGACCGCAAGACTGCTAACCCGAGCAATGATTTACAAATGATAAGTGTCGAGATTAACAATACTATTGCCAAAACGAAAAGGTCGCATATCGCGACCTTTTCGTTCTTTACCTTCAGCCCATACGTTCCTGCTGCTTCACGCAGATACTGCTCCAATGTTCACTCAAGCACCAGTGGTATCGAAGCTGTCCTCGATGCCGGGAGTGTAGATGCTGATTGCCTCACCGTCGGCATACCGCAGCTCAACACAGGCTGTATCAATGTTGAATTCGCATGATATCAGCTTTCTCATTCACGCTCCTTTCTCCCGGCCCGCAAGCAGGGCCGGGCGTACCAGAATGCGTACCAGAACCAGGTTTGATTCTGGTATACCTATTATCACAAAATGTGCAGAAATTTTATCATATTTTGCAAATACGTCTATTATGTATGATTATATGTTCGGAAATTCTCAAAACGTGACTATGGCATTCAAGAGGTCAGCGGTTCGATCCCGCTTATCTCCACCAGGTAAAAAGCCTTGAAACGAAAGTTTCAAGGCTTTTTCTTTTGCATTTAATTATGGTATGCGTCGTTAAATCGGTTTGCTCAGATAGACCATGTCCCTGAGCTGAATGCCGTTTTCGTATATGGGATGGTCGTAGTTGGCTATGAAGAAGTCTCTCACAGTGTGGGAGCGGACAAAGCCGCATTTTTCATAGAAGGGGATAGTAAGTGGGCTGTCGCCTGTACCAACCTGCAATACTGAGAAACAGCCAGAATATTTGCGCTCAATAAAATCAATGAGTGCTTTTCCGTATCCTCGCCTCTGTGACTCGGGGCATACGGCGATATTTTTAAGCTCAAGTATGCCGCTGCCTTCATCAGTGACAACACACTCAGCCTTGATCCCGTCGTCATCAAGAACATACATGTCCCCGCGTTCCAGATATCTGTCTATCATGTCCTCCTGCTCATCCGCGAGCAGAAGGAGCGGCAGATAAATCTTCTTCGCATGCCGGACAGGAATTATAGTCATATCATCACCTGCATGAGTTTATTCTGCACCACATATTAATGCCCATATCGGCACAATGTCAATATACGAAACAACAGGCGTAAGCAGCTGGGATCAGTGCGGCAGGTGTTCCCAAAGGCCTGAACATATATAGGTTGAAGGCGGTATCTCAAGGTTTGTGCCTTGAGATACCGCCTTTTGAAGGTTTAGCCGCTTATAGAATCAGAACATGGCCTTGATGGCGTCAATGTCCTCTTCAGCTTCCTTGACCATACGGTCAAGCAGCACCTTTACAGGTACGACGTCGTTGATGAGGCCCATGTCCATGCCAGCGCAGAAAATGGCGCTGTCGACGTTGCCGTCGATGAAGGACTTGCGGGTCTTCTGTCCGGTGATGACCGGCATCTGCTCGCGGAGTATCTGCTCGGGAGTGGCGCCGGTCCTGAGTCCGCGCTCCTCAATCTCATTCGCGAGAAGTGAGGCATTGTTCTTGGAGACGCGCATCATGCTGCCAATGGTGCGCTGGGCGAGAACGGTGTCCTTCTCGGTGTGGTCCATTACCCACTGCTGATGATTCTTGGAGATGGGGCATTCGTCAACGCAGACGAAGCGGGTACCCATGGCAACGCCGGAAGCGCCCAGCGCGAGAGCCGCAGCGAGACCATGGCCGTCGGCTATGCCGCCAGCTGCGATAACAGGGATGTTTATGTCGGCAGCGCAGCGACGGGCGATGACAAAGGTGCCGACGCCGTCGGCGGACGGATGACCGCCGACCTCATATCCGGCGATTATGACGCCGTCAAGTCCCTTGCGCTCCATGCTCTTGGAAACCTTGTAGTTGGGGCACTTGTGGAAATGGCGCATACCGGCAGACTTGATGTCGGCAATGAAATCCCTGGGGTCATCGGCAGAAGTCTCAATGGCGGCGACGTGCTTTTCACCGCAGAGACGTATAGTCTTCCGAATCTCCTCGTCATCAAGACGCTGCGTGGGGGCGAGGGAGATGTTTACGATGTAGGGCTTGCTGGTAAGGCTGTTCATCTCGTCCAGAGCGTCGCCAAACTCATCGAGAGTGGGCCAGCAGGTGACGTTGATGGTGCCGATACCGCCGGCGTTGCAGACGGCCGCCGCCAGCTGAGGGACGGCAAGCCACTGCATGCCGCTCTGAACTATGGGGTACTCAATGCCGAGCATTTCAGTCAACTTAGTCTTCATTACTCATGTCCTCCAGTCATTTTTCTGATTTGCTGAGTCTTGACTTTACCTAAAAAATATCAAAGTCGTTAAAGCATATCAACATTATACAGTCCAAATATCAAAGTCCTGTGCGAGGGCAGTTTTGGATTATGTGTACAAAGCAAGCTGTTTGCCCTTGGGCGCATAAGCCTAAGGTAAAAGGCTGGCAAATCAGTAAAACCGGGCTCAGCCGCGCTTTTTGAGCTCGCTAATAAGCACTTTGCCGGACGGATTCTTGGGCAGACTGCTCAGAAACTCAATTTCCTTAGGTACGCGGAAAGAAGGCATATTGGCTTTGCAAAAAGCCTTGAGCTCTTCCGCTGTGAGCTTGCTTTCAGGTGTAAGCACCACACTGGCCTTGACATGTTCACCCCACGTATCATCGGGGACACCATATACCGCCACTTCGGATACATCCTCGTTCAAACGCATGATCACATTTGTCACTTCGCCCGGATAGATGTTTTCACCGCCGGATATGATCAGATCATCCGCACGCCCGGAAATGGTAAGATAACCGTCCTCGTCAAGGAAGCCCATATCCCTGGTGTGATACCAGCCGTCAGTAAAGGCCTTGGCGTTGAGATCCGGCCTTGAAAGATAGCCAAGCATCTTCCCAGGAGCTTTTACTACTATCTCACCGGTTTCGCCCACCGCGCACTCTTTGCCATCTTCATCGACTATTTTCACCTCTGCTCCCGGAATCGGCCGGCCAACGGTGGACAGCTTGGATGCACGGGATGAAAGGTGATCTTCAGGCTGCAGCGTTGTAACGATGCTGCCCATCTCCGTCATTCCATAGGACTGATAAAAACGGCAGTGAAGCTTGTCTACGGCTCTGGCGAGCAATACGGCCGGAATGGGGCAGGTCGAATATCTGACGACTGAAATATTGCTCAGATCGTAATGATTCCGGTCCATTTCATCGAGTATCCACTTCAGCACAGTGGGAACCACGCTTATCGCCGTTACCTTTTCGCGGACGAGGCTCTGCATATAATTTGTAACGGAGAACTGAGCCATAAGAATGATCGTACCGCCGGTGCACAGAGAAAGGTGCGCCCCTATTGCGGCAGAATGGAACAGCTGAGCGATGAATTGATATCGTTGACCTTCCTCGTATCCGTACATTCCACGGACTGTCTCTATAAGATTCAACATGCTGCCGTGGGTGTATACAACGCCCTTGGCTTTCCCGGTCGTTCCGCTTGTATGAACATGGCACGAGGGCTCGTCGTCAGCCAGCTCAGTTTCGACGGGCGTGTCCGGCTGGCCCTCGACCATATCATACAGCGAGGAGCGGCTGCGTCCGTCTTCAAAAATAAAGAACTTGAGACGGCTGCCGTAGTGCTCCATGAGCTGCTGTCCCCACTCAGGCTTTTCGATTTTCATGAAGGCATAGCGTACCTGATTCATGTCAAGCAGGCTTTCAATTTCTCCGGGAGTAAGGCGCCAGTTGATTTTTACAGGTATTACGCCGAGCTTGTACATTGCAAATTCGGCAATGAGATACTCCGGGCAGTTCCTTGAAATTATGGCAACAGTATCGCCTTTGCGGATTCCCTCGGACAGCATCATGTGTGCAGTCTTATATATCAGGCTTCCGAATTCGCCATATGTAATCCGCCAGTTTCCGAAGACGATGGCCTCGCGTTCCGGGCTCTTCTCGATGGGGCCATCAATGATTTGACCAAAGCCTGTGTTCTTGGCAAATACCTTTCTGACATTCATGATTAAAGTCCCTCCCAATAACGCTGCTTGCCTTGAAAAAATGCAATTTGACTCAGGCAGACAGTTTTGCTTATCGCAATTAAAGCACGCAGCTTTTTTTGATTGCGAGGATACTTGATACGAAAAGTTTGTAAATAAATTCACGACAATTTGGGCATAATGATGTTTAATGTAGAAATTACATAACTTATAATTACAAATATCAACAACAGATATGCCTCAGGCGTGCCATTTGCTGGATAGTCTTGTGTGCTGTTCATCTGGATGGAATATACTCACTGTGCACAATGAGTGTAGATTTGGTACAGTATGTACAGCAATTGAAGCCGCCGCAAACTGATCTGGGCAAAATGCAGAAAGCCGTGGAGATCTGGTGTAATTCATCTATGGAGGCTGAATAAATGAACAAACCACTTGAAGGCTTGCTCGTCGTCGAACTCACTACATATTGGGCTGCTCCGTCAGCGGGTGAATTCCTGCGCTGCCTTGGCGCCAGGGTAATTAAAATTGAAACCGGCAAGACCGGCGACTCCGTCCGCTACTGGGGACGCACTTGCGGTATGCCGATTTCTGATAATGAGAATCCCTCGTTTGACCTCTTTAATGGCGGAAAAGAATTCATGTCCATGGACCTCAATGACCCCGAGCATATAAAAGTATTGGACAACATGCTGAGCAAAGCGGATGTTTTCCTGACCAGCATGCGCCTCGGCGGTCTCAAAAAGCACCATATTGATTGGGATACGCTCAAGGTCAAGTATCCCGGCCTGATCATGGCTCATGTCACAGGCTACGGCTGCAAGGATGGCCCCCTGTCCGCTGCTCCCGGCCTTGACGCAGTGGCTTTCTTCGCCATGAACGGTCTCATATCCGATCTCAGGCTTTCGCCCGATGATTCGCCTATTTGCCCGCCTACCGGTATGGGTGACCTCACGACCGGTATGCCCCTGTTTGCGGGTATAATGACGGCGCTCTATACCCGCACGCGCACCGGCAAGGGCGATTATGTGTCCACTTCGCTCTACGGCACCGGCAACTGGGTGACCGGCGCGATCAATTCGGGCACTCAGTACTATAATCCCTGGCCCCGCAACCGCTATACCCAGAGCCCGATGGGCCAGGCCTTTGAAACTAAGGACGGAAAGTTCGTGCAGATATTTGTAAATGAATATGAGAGATATCTGCCTGTGTTCTGCAAGGCCTTTGATATAGAGGACCTTCTTGATGATCCTCGCGTCAATACCAGACCCGCACTCAACGTTGACGGCAACTGCGCTATTATAGTGTCTCGCTGCATTGAAAGCGCCAAAAAGAAGACGGCAGAGGAAATAATGAGCGTCCTTCAGGCCGGTAATGTGCCTTGCACCATCCTTAGGGGCATCGGCGACAAATATGTTGAGCAGGAACAGCTTGACCAGTGCCTCGCCAACGGTTATATCGGCGAGTATACCTATGAAAGCGGTAAGCACTATTATCAGCCGCAGATTCCGATATATATGGAGAGCATAGGTATTCAGAACTACGCCGCTCAGAGCAAGTCCATCGGCGCGGACAATGAGCGCTTGTTCAAAGAATTTGGCTGATACCTTTAAGTATAAGTCCTCAGGCCGACTGTCAGTTAAGATGTAAAAATGGGGGGCACATCGCAATATGCGCCCCCCAAAAAAATAACTCTGCGGATTGATTGGAGTTCAAAATGAAACTATCGGCAGCCGTAATCATTGAATACTTGTCAGAATGGGTGATAGACTCGGCTCTTTCAGAGGAGGGAGGAGCGGAATTTTCAGGTGTGAGGGTCTTCACGGGGATGGAAAGCAGCCTGGAAGACGACATCCTGTATGTTTGCGAGCGAAAACTCCTTTACGAAACCGATAGAAGCAAGTTTGAAGGGCATTGCTTTGTCATCAAGCCATGCCCATACGACTATCAGCCGGGCAGTGCGATAATTTTGAGCGAAAGCAGCAACATGAGAGTTGTCACAAATACGCTCATAGAACTGTTCGAGAAGATCAACAGGTTTGAACGCCTGATAAAGCAAGCGACCGTCATGCACAAGGGGTATGACCCGTACTTTGAAGTGGCTAAGCAGATGCTGCCTGGCTGCCTTATCGTCATGACTGATTCGGCATACAGCCTCGTATCGTCGACAATGAACAGCGTTCCGCAGAACGAGTATCTCGACGGGATAGTTCAACGGGGCTTTTACAATAAGACGGACTTGGATCTGATGGCATCCAAAGGCTACTTCGAAGACGACAGGAAGTATAAAGCCCCCGTGCTTTATGAGGCGGGGCATACGATAAGCGGGTTGCCGTTTGTTGTACGCTCTTACAGGATGTATGGGGCGACAGCATCCTTTGTCGGATGCTATTTTCTCGAGTCGGCTCCCACGCTCTTTGACCTAACAGCGTTCAAGTGCCTCACGGATGAAATTGGCAGCTACATGTTTGCAAACGGCATGTACGATGACAACATGCCCACAAAGCAGCGGATGATAGATGACCTGATAAGTGAGAAAAGGAACGATCCGGACTTCTTCTATGACCGCTGCGCAAAACTACACATACCCTTCGAGGGAGACTTCAGGCTTGGCCTCATACAGACTGAAACCGACAATATCATCAAGGCTGCCCAGATGGTAAACCAACTCAGCACCTATTGTTTTGTCCAAAACTTTGGAGTTTTTCAGCACGTTACGTCAGTTATTATTCTCTTCCGGGATTGGCACAACTATGACGTTAAGGAGATCGCGGGCTTTGAGGAAAACTGGCAGTCACTCATGGGTTCCCTCAGGGCGAATCATGCCCAAATGGGTATAAGTCTGAGCTTCAAAACCATTGACCAGTTCGGAATAGCATACAGGCAGGCCCAAAACGCAATGAGTCAGGGAAAGCTGCGTTCTCCCGGAAGCGATGTGTATTTCTATTCGGAATACTATGTCTATGACATGCTTCAGAATTATGACAATGTCATACCACTCAACAACGTTTATACATGTTATCTGGAAGAACTAGATGACGGAAAGAGCAATTCCTGCAGCAATCTTGAATTGCTGTATGTCTACTTGATTTCTGAACGAAATATAGCACTTACTGCCCGCAGGGTACACATGCATAGAAACGGTGTGCTGTATCGCATCCAAAAAATACAATATACTTTGGGCCTAGACCTCGATTCTGCGGATGTGAGGCTTCGACTCCTGCTGTCATTCAAAATACTCGACATGAAAGGGCGTATAGACCTGAGACAGTTCGATGAGCGTGACGGCGACGACCAGATAATGAGTATGGAGTAAACAGCTACCTTGGTCAGTCAGCACGAAAAGTGGCTTATTGAGTCGAAAGTATTTCGTATTGTTTGTTGATGAAAAAAAGTTGAACTTGGGGTAACCTAAACATGGCGGCTGGATAAATATTTCACAAATGAGAAGCGTGAAAAAGGAGAAAATTGTATGAGCAAACAGATGAAAAGGACAATTTTCGGGATCATAGGCGGCCTTATCGTGATGTTTATTGTTGCTTATGTTCCGCCTGTTACCGACATGATGTCCAGACAGGGTTGGCAGTATCTCGGCTGTTTTGGTTTCCTGCTTGTGTGCCTTATATCTGGCGCACTGCCTGATTGGGTGGCAACACTGGCTACAATGGTTTTGCTGTTGGCATTCAAGATTACCAATGTCGCAGGTATAACTGCGCAGTTTTCAGGTACTACGGTGTGGCTTTGCATCGGCGTGTTTATCATGTCCATTGGAATAAACAATTGCGGCATAATGAAGCGTCTGGCACTGTGGGTCCTCATCAAGTTCCCCGGCACCTATGTTGGACAGGTCACTGCAATGATGCTCGCAGGCGTGATTACCACACCGATGATCCCCAGTTCCTATGCAAAGACCTCCATCATGGCTCCCCTCATCGGTCAGGTCTGCGAAGCGGTCGGTGCTGAGCCCAACAGCAAAGCGGCCAGAGGCCTGTGGTTTGCGAACTTTATGGGTACCTATGTACTTGGTATTGCATTCATGTCCGGCTCGGCTTTTGTTGCTCTCATGATAGGCTTTATGCAGGGCCTGACCTTTACCTGGGGCTCATGGCTCAAGGGCACCATCGTTTGGTACATAGTTATGATCGTACTTACCTACGTCTACTGCGCGGTGCTCTGCAAACCCAAGGAGAAGCTCGCGGGCGACGTCACCTTCCTCAAAAAGCAGTATGAGGACCTTGGCAAGATGACCCTGAAGGAGAAGCAGGGAATGACGATAATCGTTATTGCCATCCTTCTCTGGATCACTCAGAGCCTGCATGGTGTTGACGCCGGCTTTGTGGCCATTGCGGCCGATGTGGCGTTCTTCTGCTGCGGCCTTATAACCGCTCCTGAGGCAAACGCAAAGGGACAGTGGACCCTGGTCGTGTTTATCGGAGGTATTCTCGGCATTGCCGCCTTCATGCAGAGCACCGGCGTCAGCGCTTGGATCGCCAGTCTGCTCGGCCCCATTTTCGCCCCCGTGATGGCCAGTCCCTACATTTTTGTACCTTTCCTCTGTGTCATTACCTTCGTGTTGAGGTATGCCATAGTATCCCAGACCTGCATGCTTACGATGATGATAGCCATTTTTGGACCCTTGATGCAGGATGCGGGCATAAGCATGTTTGTGCTGGTCTTTGTTGAGTGGCTGTGCGGCACCTACTGGAATACCGCCTACGGCAATCCGCCCGTTGTGGGCTTCATCAAGATGACCGGCGACAAGTGCATCGACTATCCCTGCGCTCAGAAGGCTTCCTATGCCTACATGGTGATGACTATCATAGCCATGACGGCGAGTGTGCCCCTGTGGCAGCTCACGGGTCTCTGCTGAGTTATATGATTCTAAATAAAAAGGGGACAGGCCTATGGCCTGTCCCCTTTACTGTGTATGTGAATCATTTTGCTCCGCACATCCATATGGATGTGAGTTTCTCGGCTTCCTCAACAGACATGCCGAAGCGGGTAAGAAGCTCTATGTTGTGCTCACCCAGCTTCGGGGCGGGCGCCATGTTTGTGTCCGTTTCGGAAAAATCCGCGTATCCATAAGCTGCAGGGCATGTTTTTGCGACCTCGACGCTGTCCGGGAGGGGAAGCTCTCTTATCCATCCGAGTTCATGAGCATGCCTGTCGTTGAGTATATCCGTGACTGTATAGGGCTTGATGTTCGGGACCCCATATTCAGTGAGCCTTTTGGCCGCTGCGTCTACGGAATCGAAGGTATTCAGCCAGCGCTCTATCATGTCGATCACATCGTCCATGTTGTCGCAGCGAGCATCGTTGGTTATGTACCTGGGATCATGGGCCAGCTCAGGCCGCTCCATCGCCGCACACAATTTTTCCCAAAGGGCAACATTTATCGCAGCTATGACAAGCGATTCCCCTCGCGGTCCATTGAAGATCCCGTAAGGGCACAGATGCATATCGTGGTTGCCGGTCTTGCGCCGGGGGATTCCGGTAATGTTGTCGCTTATACACATGTTCATTGCCAGCAGGCCTCTGGCGAGGGCCATATCAATATGCTGCCCCACTCCGGTTTTTGCTCGGTAATACAGGGCGGTCATAATGTTGCCGTAAGCGTTGTAGGAAGTGACAAAATCACCGATGGAGAAATAGTTTTTGACGGGTCCGCTTCCACTTTCGCCGGTGTAATACATCATTCCGGAATAAGCTTGTGCAATTATGTCGTATCCCGCCCTGCTTGAAAGGGGACCTTTTTGACCGAAGGCCGAGATGCTGCAGTATATAAGCGAGGGATTCAGCTGGCGAATGCTCTCGTAATCAAGGCCAAGACGCTTCATGACCCCGGGCCGGTTGCTTTCAATCAGCACGTCTGCCGACGCCGCAATATTCCGTATTATCTCCGCGCCTTGCGGATCCTTTAGGTCGATAACAAGGGACTTCTTGTTTCGGTTTGCATAGAAAAACGTACCGCTCATGCCTCCGATAGGGGGATAAAAATGCCTGCTGTCATCTCCCCACACCGGCTTTTCCACGTGTATCACCTCGGCTCCATGATCTGCCAGCATTGCAGCACAGCAGGGGCCGGCAATGTTGTTGGTGATGTCAAGCACGAGCAGCTTGTCGAGCATTCTGCGCATCTATCGTACCTCCGTATGCACGTTGATTTTGGCGCTATTTTTCCGGTATTTATATTTACATTATTCGGCATATACATTTAAAAAAGCAATAGTTATCGTGCACAAAGCACCTCTCGCAAAAGCGCCGGCACTTTCGTATGCTATGACCTGTAATATGGCACATGCAATTGTTATAATTAAAACACAATCTGTACAAATGCATAATTTTGAGTCAGGCCGGCTGAAACAGACGAAGAAAAAATAAGAATCGGGAGGCACAAAATGATTAAGACAAGACTTACAGAACTCGTTGGAATCAAGTATCCCATAATTCAAGCGGGCATGGGCCCCTATCCTGTGACCAGTCTGTGCATAGCGGCTGCAAATGCGGGCTGCCTTGGCCTTTGCAGTACCTTTGCAACCACTTCCAGAGATACCAACCCCATAGTTTTCAAGGATTTCTGCAATCAGGCTCACGCCAGCGTCGATGATGACGACGTAACCATTTTCAAGAAAATGTTTACCCGCGTTTTCGAGGAGACCAAGGAGTCTCAGGGTATTTTCGGCGCTAACGTCATGGTCTCCGCGGAGGTCAAAGCCAATGCGGTCAAGGTTATGCAGGCCATAAAGGAACTGCGTGAAAACAACGAAGAGATGCGCCGCCGCTTCAAGGTGCTCGTTACCACGGCGGGCGACCCCATGCCCTGGGCGAATTTCGTCAAGGAGCAGGGCATGATATGGATGCATGTCTTCCCGGGCGTCAGGACGGCTGCTCGCTGCAAAAAGGCCGGCGTTCAGGTCCTTATCGCGTCCGGACATGAAGGCGGTATGCACACTGCCTGGCAGCCGGTGCACAGCCTGACCCTCCTGCCCGACATAATTGAGAAATTCTCTGACGAGAACACCCTCGTCTGCGGTGCCGGCGGTTTCTGCGATGGCAAGTCCACTGCCGCGGCCTTCGCCATGGGTGCGGACGGTGTCCAGATGGGCACGCGCTTCCTGGCCACGGAGGAGAGCGACTTCTGCGACCTATGGAAGAAGATGGTCGTGGATTGCCAGGACGGAGGCACTATAATCGCTCGTGGATTCGTCGGACCGGCTCGCTGGCTGAGGACCAGCGTTTCTACGGAGCACGCCTACAATACGGCCAGGGAGGCGCCCGGCTCCTACGTGGGCGTTCCCGACGACTTCTCCAAGATACCTATGGAACTGCTGACCTTTGAGAGAGTCGGCGTGGCGGCGACCTATGCGGGCGATGTTGAGCACGCCATGGCTGGTGCCGGAGAGTGTGCGCAGCGTATCACCGACCTGCCCAAGACTGCGGATATGGTCGAAAAGATAATGGCGGACACCGAAGAGATACTTAAGGGTGTCGCGGCCAAGTACGTTGTGGAATAAGCCCCGTATTTTAGGCCCGCACACAAGACAACAGTGGAGCGCTGCGGGGCCTTGAGGCCAGCAGCGCTCCTTTTTCAGCATTATCAAATCACTGAATGAAAATCTTAAAAACAAAGGAGAGCTGTGCCATGTCTGAATTCACACCTGAGTTTTTTGAAGGTGTCAAAAAAAGCATCACACAGGGCAAAATCGAGTATCTGAACCTGGCTGGTGTTGTACCGGAGGTCTTGGAGGAACGCCACGTTGTTTTCAAGCTTCCCACGGAAAAGCTGCACATGAACCATGTCGGCATAGTTTACGCCGGAAGCTATCTCATACTGGCCGAATCCGCGGGCGCAAGCCTTATCAAATGCACCTATGGCTCCAGATATGTTGCGATAATCAAAAGCGTGGAGCTCGACTATCTCAAGCCCTGTAAGGGTGACCTCGTTGTTGATATATCCATGACTCAGGAGGAAGCCGCAGAGCGAATCGCATATGTTGAAGAACACGGCAAGGGCCGCTACCCTCTGAAGGTTCCTGTCTTGAACGAGGCCGGGGAAGTCTGTGCAGAGGCCGGAATAGTTTACTATCTGATGAAAAACGCCTGAATAGTTAAGTTGGCCTTGACTGCGGCTGGAGGAAAGATGATCTACGAATTTGACGGCATGGTCCCGGACATAGACCAAACTGCGTATGTAAGCGAATCAGCGGTAGTGATAGGAAACGTGAGAATAGGGCCATATTGCTATGTAGGCCCTCAGGCAGTCATTCGCGGTGATTCCCATGGCAGTCCTATAACGATCGGATACGGTACCGCAGTGGAAGAGGGCGTGATCATCCATGTGGGTGGGAAAAACGCCCGCTGCTGCATAGGAGACCGCGTCACCATAGGACACGGCGCCATCGTGCACTGCAACAGTCTCGGCTCAAACTCAAGCGTCGGCATGGGTGCTGTGCTGAGCCTTTACTCTGAGATCGGGGAGTACACAGTGATTGCCGAGGGAGCGGTGGTTACAAAGCGCCAGGTGGTCCCTGAGAGAGTGGTGGTAGGGGGAACACCGGCAAGAATCATCCGCGTGCTTGAGGAGAGAGATGTGGAGGACTGGGATAACACCAAAGAGTGGTATATAGGGCTTGCAAAGAAATATATGACTCCCGGTATGCTCCAGCGTATAGACTACTGACATCAATAAATATTAGAGAGCGGACAGCTGCTGTCCGCTCTCTATCTTTTTTATTCATTTTGTTCTGCCCTGGAGCTCGGATATGAGCACCTTACCGGTGGCGTTCTTCGGAAGACTCTCAAGTATTTCTATTTCTCTCGGAACCCTGAATGAAGGCATATTTGCCTTGCAGAAGGCTTTGAGTTCATCGGCGCTCACATTTGCGCCAGGCGTCAGGACTACGCTTGCTTTTACATGCTCTCCCCATTTCGGGTCAGGGACACCATATACAGCGGCTTCCGCGACCTCAGGCATTTTCAGAATGACATTCGTCACTTCTTCCGGATAGATATTTTCCCCACCCGAAATTATCAGCGAGTCTTTGCGACCGCGAAGGAATAAAAAGCCCTTTTCATCAAGATAGCCTACATCCTTGGTGCAATACCAGCCGTTAGAAAACGCCTTTTCAGTTGCGTCAGGCTGCTGATAGTATTCGACCATCATGCCACGGCCCTTGACCAAAATCTCGCCGGCCTCGCCCACGCTGCAATCGCTGCCGTCTTCACGGACTATTCTCACCTCAGCCCCGGGGATGGGGCGGCCAACCGAGAGAAGATGAGCTCCGTTGTCGGAGTAGTGGTCTTCGGCCAGCAGGGCGGTCACAACACTGGACATTTCCGTCATGCCGTATGACTGATAAAAGCGGCAGTTAAGTTTTGAAAGCGCACGGCGCAGCAGGGAGGGGGACATGGGACAGGTTGAATAGTTTATGACATGCAGAGAACTAAGGTCATACTTCCCGCGCTCTGCTTCATCAAGGATCCCCTTGAGCACCATCGGTATCACGCCGATGGCGTTGACGCGCTCACGCTCAAGACTGCTGACATATTCCTTAACCTCGAAACGCGGCATTATTATAAGCTTGCCGCCAGTTGCAAGAGTCAGATAGGCTCCCGTACTTGCGGAATGGAAGAGCTGCGATATGTATTGATAAACTTGTCCATCTTCAAATACCAGGCATTGCAGCATGCTCTCCAGCTCGTTCAAATATCCACCGGTAGAATATACAACACATTTTGGACGCCCAGTTGTTCCGCTGGTATGCATATGGAAGGCTACGTCATCCAATTCTACCCCAACTTCGATCGGACTGTCTGATTCATCCGATACCAGGGAGTAGAGTGCGGAGCGGCCGTTTACCTCCTCGAGATCGATAAAACTGACTTTCCCCCTGTAATGAGAGATGAGCCTCTTTCCCCATTCCGGGTTTTCAGCTCGGAAAAAAGCCCAGCGGACGTCGTTCAGATCAATGAGATACTCCATTTCTTCAGGAGTGAGGCGCCAATTGAATTTGACAGATATGGCTCCCAGCTTAAGTACGGCCATGTCGGCGATGATAAATTCCGGGCAGTTACGGGAAATGACCGCGACGCGGTCGCCCTTTTGAACGCCGAGTCGACGCAGATAGTGAGCGGTTTGATTGATCAGTTTTCCAAGCTCGCGATATGTTATGCGCCAGTGTCCATACACAATGGCTTCCCGGTCCGGGCAGCGGCTGATAGAATCATCCAGAATCTGGCCGACGCCGGTGCCTTTTCTGAAACGGCTAATATTTTCCATGCTGTCCCTCCTGATTTCTGAACCGATGCCGCGCATCGTTAATTAATTGTCTATCTTCATTATAGGATCAGCAGGTAGCAGAGTCTCCATCTAACTATACGAATTTTCGACATGGCCCGAAGGGGGAAGTTTGGGCACAGTGATGCATGCTTTGCTATATAACGGAAAAGCAGTGTAGCCTGTGCACAATCCAGAGCCGTATGAGTAAATGAAAATTTGTATCAAATAACGTGAACTTTTTGTCAAGCAGTTGTTATAATAGTCACAAAGCGGTGAAAAAGAGGCTTGGAGTGCTGGATTTGCCGATTATTTGGGCACAGTGCACATACTTGCTTTCAAACAATGTGCATGAATTACCAGAGGTTTTGAACGAGTGTTTTGCTTGGTTTTATGTGCCCTAATAAAGGAAAAATGCGCCGGAATTACATAGGTTTTGTGTATGTAAAACTGGCGCAACTATTATAGAAAAGGAGACCCGAGATGAAACCTCTTCAGGACATTACTGTTGTTGAGCTCACCACCTACTGGGCAGCCACTACCACCGGCAGATTTTTACGTTCGCTTGGAGCAAGAGTTATAAGAATAGAGACTCCTCCCAAAGGCGACGCATGCAGGTATTTTGGAATGGCATATCACATGCCCATTACCGCAGAGGAAAACCCCATACACGACATGTATAATGGAGGCAAGGAGTGCCTCGCTCTCGATTTGACTCAGCCGGAAAATCGTGAAATCGTATATAACATGCTTGAGAAGGCGGATGTTTTTCTGACCAGTACCCGTGAAAAGGGCCTGAAGAAGCTTGGTCTTGATTGGGAAACGATAAAAGAGAAGTTCCCGCATATCGTTATGGCGCACGCCACCGGCTGGGGCAAGGACGGCCCGATGAGCGGCATGCCGGGCATTGATGCTATTTCGTTTTTCGGAATGAACGGCATACTTACGGACCTACGCATGGACGAGAATACTCCGCCTATATATTCGCCCACAGGAATGGGCGATCTTACGACAGGCACAATGCTTGCCGTTGGCACGCTTGCTGCCCTGCATGCCCGCGAGCTCACTGGAAAGGGCGACTACGTCATGTGTTCCCTGTACGGTTCCGGCAACTGGGTTACCAGCGCAGTTTCCTGCGCCACTCAGTATGGTTATGAGTGGCCGCGCAACCCCGGAAACTCCGGGCCTATGGGGCAGGCCTATACATGCAAGGACGGCAGGAATGTGTTCCTGTTCGTAAATGAATATGACAAGTTCTGGAATGCTTTCGTCGAGGCATTTGGCCTCGAGGACATAAAGGACAACCCCAAGTACAATACCCGTGTAGCTGCTCTGGTTCCGGAAAACCGCAAGGAGCTGGTGGAGATAGTCATGGAGCGCGCCAAGCAGCGCACTGCTCAGGAAATATTTGATATACTCAAGGCCCATGACGTGCCCAGCTGCATCCTGGCAAAGTTCAAGGACAAATATGAGGGAGAGCAGCTTGAGCAGAATGTTCTGAACGGATATTTGGCCGAGCATACGTATCCGTCGGGCAAGAGCGTGTATCTGTCCCAGATGCCCATCTATTTTGACAGTCAGGGGGTTCAGGACCTCTACGAGAGACACCGGGCGCTCGGTGAAGACAATGAGGCGCTCATCAAGGAGTTTAGCAAATAAACACTGGATAAAGCAGCATCAACAGGGACACCGTCCGGTGTCCCTGTTCACTCAATCGACCGATGCGGATATTAACCGCGCTTTAAGCACCACCATAGTGCAGGGAGAGTGACTATGTTATTACCCATAGAGCTGATTTCCGAAAGTATGGCTAGCTTTGGCGGAGAGCTTCTGCTGGCACAGGACAGGCCCTTCCAGTTCCGCTGCATTCAAATGCTTCCGACTGACACGAGCATTGAGCTCTCAGATGATATTCTCTATGTAGGTGCAACCAAGACGCTATGCAAGCTTCCCAAAGCTAAGTTCAAGGACCATTGTTTTGTTTTCAAGGCAAAAGTACAGCAGGTGGAAAGATACAGGCAGTTTGTAAATGCAATAGTCTTAGACGAAAACTGTGAGATCAATGACGCCATCAACCATCTTATGAAACTGTTTGCCTTTATTGAAGACATAGACCGTCAGCTTGAGCGTGCCGTTATCAAGGACAGTGGCTATGAACCAATAATAGAAGTCGCCCGCAGGATGTTCCCGGGAAGCGCGTTCCTGATGGTGGATTCCGCCTATAATATAATTGCGTCGACCCACAAGAGAGTTGAAGACAATGAATATGTAGATGGGCTGATACAGCAGAAGTTTTATGACAAGCGTTCTCTGGACCGTATGGCCGAAATGGGTTATTTTGACGATGGGGAGAAATACCTCAGGCCGGTTTTGGTCAATCCTCCGAATATATGCGGCTGCCCCGTCATGCTTCGCTCATATCACGAAAACGGTTCGTTCTTTTCATTCGTGGCATGCTATTTTTTCGATCATGTGCCGTCTCTGCTGGAACAGCAGATGTTCCTGCTGTTGACTGAGCAGTTAGATAAGTACTATAAGACCAGCGGCTTTTATGAACACAGCATGCCCAAACGCCAGCAGATGCTTGATGACCTCATCAACAGCCGGGATGCGAGCGAAGAATTTGTAAATGACAGATGCAGGGGCCTGAGAATTCCGACCAGCGGAGCGTTCAGGCTCGGATACATAGTTTTGGATTCAGGCCACACGCTGAAGGCCAGCCACCTTGCAATGCAGCTGAGATCGTGGTGCTGTGTGCCCAACTATGGTGTGTTTCAGTACAACAACTCGGTGTTGGTGCTTTTGAAGGACTGGCATAACTTCGGCACCAAGGAGCAGATAAGCTTCATGGACCAATGGCAGGAAATGATGGAGATCATAAGCTCCAGTCAGGGAAGAATAGGCGTAAGTTTGCTGTTTACAAGTATACACAAACTGGGCACGGCTTTTTTTGCAGGCTGAGACGGCGCTGTCCATAGGAAGCAATCTGTCTCCTAATACGAACGAGTATCACTACTCTGAGTATTGCATTAACGACATGCTCATGTGTTACAGGAAAAAATTCAATCTGGAGGATGTATATGTCCAGTACCTGGACAGTTTGTCCGGCGAGGCGGGAGGAGCATACAGCAACCTTCAGCTTCTGTACTATTACATCAGCTCTGAAAGAAATATATCGCTCACGGCCAAAAAAGCTCATATGCACAGAAACAGCATAATTTACAGGTTGCGCAAAATACAGGACATGCTTGAGATCGACCTTGATGACCCCGATGTAAGGCTGCGCCTTATGATCTCATTCAAAATTCTGGAGATGATCGGAAGACTGCGGCTGGACGGTGAGACCAAAATTGCGCCGGTTTCTTCGAGCGCTGAAAAAATAAGGCTTATGGAATAATGCTCTTCGCTTGGGCGGTATAAAACGCACAGTTTGAAACGCCGCTTTCGAGGCTCTTTTCGGTAAAGGCTACGTTGATTTTGTGAATTGGCTGACATATTCTGAGCTTGTAGGGTTCATCAGTCGATTGCCGTGTTCAGGTGAGAGGGCTGTGTGGATTAATCAAGATTTAACGGGGGAATGACTTATGACAAGTACAATTAAGACTGCTGTCACTGAGATGCTTGGCATCGAATATCCGATAATTCAGGGCTGCATGCAGTGGATAGCGCGTGCGCAGCTGGTCGCCGCCGTATCGGAAGCAGGTGGCCTTGGAATGATATCTTCATCTACGTTCCAGAACGCCGAAGACCTGCGCAAGGAGATCCGACTCGTAAAAGAGAAGACGAGCAAGCCGTTTGCCGTGAATCTAACGCTTATGCCTTCTCTGGTAGTGCCGGACTATGCCGGATACATACGCGTATGCCGTGAGGAAGGCGTTAAAGTAATGGAGACCGCTGGCAGACCTCCGAAGGAGGATATGGTCAAGGCCATCAAAGACGCCGGCATGGTGCTCATACACAAGTGCACTACCGTCAAGCATGCGCTGAAGGCTCAGTCCATAGGAGCGGATATGGTGGTCGCGGACGGATGCGAGTGTGCGGGACATCCCGGAGAAAATGACATAACCACGATGGTGCTGACGCCCCGCTGCGTTGAAATGCTGGACATACCTGTCATAGCGGCCGGAGGAATCGGAACCGGCCGGCAAATGGCCGCCGCTCTCATGCTGGGAGGCGAGGGCGTGTATCTGGGTACCAGATTCCTGCTGTCTCAGGAGTGCCCCGTTCTGCCTGCTGTCAAGAACTATATGGCTGAGAACGCCACTGAGATGGATACGATAATACTGCTGCGCTCCTTCACAAACTCCACCCGTATGTTCAAGAGCGAAGTTGCCAAGCGGGTTTATGCCAAGGAACAGGAGCATTGTGAATTCAAGGACGTGCAGGAGGACGTTGCTGGAAAGACCGCCTGCAAGATGTTCTTTGAAAACGGCGATATTATGGGCACCGGTACCATTTGCATGGGCCAGACGGCAGGCCTGATACACGATGTTCCAACATGCCGCGAGATAATCGAGGGTATGATGAAGGAATGTGTGGAGAGCCTCAACAAGTTCAGCGCCTGAGACGTATAATATCAATTCCAAAGAAAACATCGGCGGGCCATACGGCCCGCCGATGTTTTTGTATTCATGTATTGGTGCCATTTTCCGCAGCTTTGGCTGCGGCCTCGGCGGCTTTTTTTGCGCAATGGGCGTAATAGGAATCAGCCATTTCCTCGAACTTTTGTTTTGGCAGCAGGAGCTCGTCCGTCTTTTCGCGGGTGGCGGGAAGGATGCAGCCGTATTTTGCGTATTCAACTCCGGCCTGCCTGACATAACCCAGATACTCGTCTACACGGTCCTTGAGGAAAGGCACCGGGAACATCTCGCCTTGAC
The DNA here is from genome assembly GCA_900546485.1 of uncultured Eubacteriales bacterium. Taxonomy (GTDB): domain Bacteria; phylum Bacillota; class Clostridia; order Oscillospirales; family Oscillospiraceae; genus Scatomorpha. The sequence continues at coordinate 29,040 of URDK01000003.1, read as the reverse complement.
CGCAGAACAGATAGGTGTAGTTGTCCACACCGAGCATCAGGTCGAACTGGGCCTTGACGGCGTCGTAGTTTCCCTTGTAGGAACAGAAGCCGCAGGTGGAAATGAGCACGTTCCGCTGATGGGACAGGTCATAGCGGGACGCATGCTTTCCATTGCCCTTGCCGTCGGTGCGCTCCTGCATGACGGGCTTCATAGTAGGGACCTGCCTGTCAATGAAAATTTTCAGCGAGCCGGGCAGTGAGTAGTAATATAGCGGGAAACTCCAAATGATGACATCAGCGGCTACCATTTTGTCGATGGCGGCGGACATGTCGTCGTTCTGGAAGCATCGGCCTATGGTCTTTTTCCAGCAATTAAGACATCCGATGCATTTTTCAATGTGCAGTTTGCTTACGCTTATGTATTCCACCTCTGCATTGCATTCAGCCTGAATGCCTTCCACAAAGGCCTTGGTCAGTTTGAGCGAGTTGCTCCTTTCGTCTTTTGGACTGCCGTTGATTATGAGTATTTTCATTTTTATGCCCCCATGTAAAAGTGGTTAGGTTTATTCGCAGTGGTATTCGCCCTTCCTTTTTTCAAGCATTGCAGCTGATGCTTCAGCCTTGTCCCGGGTTGAAGCGGTGTATATTCCCTGTATTTCCTCAGCTATGAGGCCGGTCGAGAGGCTCGAGTCCATGGCAATGTTAATGCATTTCTTACACATCTGTACTGCAATGGGAGGCTTGTCCGCCAATAACTCGGCGTAATGCATTGTAACGGCCTCAAGCTCCTCGAGCGGTACGACGCGCTCGACAAGGCCTATACGCTGTGCCTCGGCGGCGTCGATGTCTTCGCAGGTCATGGCCAAAAACTTGGTCATTCCGGGTCCAATAAGCTTGGTGAGTCTTGACGTGCCTCCGAGATCCGTGCTGATGCCGACATCCACCTCTCTGAGAGAAAACCGGGCGTTTTCAGCCGCGATTCGGATATCGCAGGAGCTCACAAGCTCTATGGCAGTTCCCATGCAGGCACCCTGTATGCCCACTACCACAGGAAGATTGCACTCATGCCAAAAATGGTATGCCTGGCGCCAGTGGTAAATCCCATACAGGCTTCTGCCACGAGTGCCAATAACCGCTTTTGCGTAGTTCAGGTCGATTCCTGCAGAAAAGTGTTTTCCATCAGCCAGCATTGCTATTGCCCGCAGCTCCGTGTTACCTACAATTTCTTCCTGTTGAAGCGCTATCATTGCTTCGTAAAACGGTGCGCTCATGGTGTTCAGCTTCGATGGCCTGGAAAGCCTGACAACACCGACGCGCCCCTGCTGATGAAAGCTCAGAAATTCTTCGTAATTCACTCAATCAAGCCCTTCCCGGTACTGTGTTATTGTGTATATGCTTTGCTGGATATAATTTTAACGTTTTCGCTTGGCGCTCAGCAACGTCATGTTATACAAAAGGGATTGCCATATGAAGTCATGATAGTGTATGGTTTAACCATTAACAAAGATCGTGTCAAAGCAAATAGGTACAAATACTTCGTGACACAGTGTTCCATTTTTAACTATTTTGAACGGTGAAAACAAGATTGAAGCAGAATATAATATTATAACGACGAATAATCTGCACACAGCTTGTAGTTATTATACTTGGGGGGATACGGATGCGACCGCTTGAAGGAGTCGTTGTGATTGAGCTTTCCATGTTGGTGTCGGGTTCTGCCTGCGGCAAGGTGCTGGCTGAATACGGGGCCGAAGTAATCAAGGTGGAAACGGGAAAAGGTGACAATTACAGAAGGTTCGGTGAAGTTTTCGGTGTTCCGGCCGAAGCTGACGAGAATATAGTCTTTGAAACTGTGAATTCAGGGAAAAAATTTGTGCAGCTGAATCTGCGTGACGAGGCAGACCAGCTGCGCATGAGAAAGCTGCTTTCAAAGGCAGACGTGTTTGTGACCAATTATCGGCCCGCGGCTCTCAAAATGATGAGCTTGGACTATGCAACGCTTAAGGAGGAGTTCCCGCGTCTGATATATGCTTCGATAACCGGATACGGGGAACGGGGCTCAAGGGTAAACAGACCGGGGTTCGATACGGTCAGCTTCTGGGCTGAGAGCGGTTTTTTGCAGGATATGATGGTGGACGCTCCGGGCAGCTATCCCGTATATGTTCCCGTCGGCGCCGGGGATTCAATAGTGGGAACCGAGCTAGCCGGGGGCGTGGGAATGGCTCTTTATCAGCGGGAGAAAACCGGTAGGGGGACATCTGTTGGAATTTCCCTGTATGGTACGGCAATATGGACCTTTTCTCCGCTCAGCTCGGCTACGCAGTACGGCTATCGCTGGCCGAGAGGCAGATATGAGGGAAGTCCCGGCGGGACTCCGTACAGAACAAAGGACAACCTGTGGGTACTCACGACTTTGGAAAAGTACAGCAAGTATTGGCCAGGATTGTGCAGGGCTTTCAGGGCCTATGAACTCATAGACGATCCGCGATACAATTCCAGGGCGGCAACGGTCGTGCCGGAAAACCGGAAAAATGCCATACTGGCGCTGGAAAAGCATGCAGCTGAGCTGACCGCCGACGAGATATGCCGTGCTTTGGATGATGAGGACATAGTATATACCGTCCTTGGTCATATGCGCGATAATCACAATTGTGTACCGGCGATAATAAATGACCACGTTGTTGCCCATGTCTATGATTCCGGCAAGGAGGTCACAGTTGCAAAGCCGCCTATGAGATTCGAGGGCTGCGGCCCGATGCAGCATACTCCGACGGGAGATGTGGGAGCGGATACGGAAGCCGTATTTGCCGAGTTTGGTATAGACTGATATATTTATTCTCTTGTGCGGCGCACGCCATGGTGCTTTATGCCCAGCGTGCGCCGCTCTCATTAACAATAATTTGGGCACATTGAAATTGTGCGCGCGGACCCTTGTCTGATATTGTTAATATAAGCACAATGCTGAAGCCTAACATTATCAACCAGGGAGGAAGCGATATTATGAATGAGTCCCGCAAAGTGCTGTTTACACCATTCTCCATCGGTAAAGTCACGTTTAAAAACCGATATTATATGGCTGCTATGGGTACGACAACGCATAATGACGAGGACGGCGCCTATATGCCTGAGGCGGTGGAATCCTATGTGCGCAGAGCAGCCGGGGGCGTCGGCCTGATAATCACAGGCGCAAACTGGGTCGACAATACCATTGAGGTGCATGGCCCCGGTTCCTTTCCCAGCCCCACAATATGCCCGGGCAAATACATAAAAGCTGCCCGGGAGCTCACGGACAGGGTTCACCCATTTGGGACCAAGGTGTTTGTGCAGCTCACTGCCGGCCTTGGGCGCAGCGCGATGCCGGCCATGATACATGGCCGTACCTTTGTGGCGCCCTCTCCGGTGACAAACCGCTGGAACCCCCGCATAAACTGCCGAGAGCTCACAACAGAGGAAGTTGAGAAGATAGTAGAGCAGTTCGGAGTATCGGCGGTAATCGCAAAGAAAAGCGGTTTTGATGGAGTGGAGGTCCATGCGGTCCACGAGGGGTATCTGCTGGACTGCTTTGCCATGTCTCTTTTCAATCAGCGCACGGACAAATACGGCGGCGACCTCAGGGGACGGCTTACTTTTGCGATCGAGATCGTTAAGAAGATAAAACAGTATTGTGGGCCGGATTTCCCGGTGATACTCAGATTTTCGCTGAAGAGCTTCATAAAGGGGATACGGCAGGGAGCCGTCCCGGGAGAAGAGTTTGAGGAGCTCGGACGTGATATTGAGGAAGGACTTGAGGCGGCGAAGATACTGGTCGAAGCCGGATATGAGGGCTTTGACGTTGACGCGGGCTCGTACGACAGCTGGTATTGGGCCCATCCGCCCATGTATTTTGACAAGGGCGTGTATCTCCCGTTTGCAGAGCAGCTGAGAAAGGTCGTGGACGTGCCCATCCTGGCCGCCGGACGTATGGACGACCCGGAGCTTGCGGCCGATGCAATACGCAAGGGCACATGCGACATGATAGGCCTTGCCCGCCCGCTGCTGGCAGATGCAGAGTATGTAAACAAAGTGCGTACCGGCCGAGACGCAGATGTCAGGCCCTGCCTCTGCTGCCACGAGGGGTGCTTTGGCCGGGCTTTTGACGGAGCTGTTGGCTCCTGTGCTATCAATCCGGAGTGTTCCCGCGAGACCCTGGTAGGCATTGTGCCCTCTCCGGTCAAGAAGCGTGTGGTCGTTGTGGGCGGAGGCCCGGCCGGAATGGAGGCTGCGCGTGTAAGCGCCCTGAGAGGACACAGCGTGACACTGTTTGAAGCCTCAGATGCGCTGGGCGGAGCATTGCGTTATGCCGGCGTTCCATCTTTCAAGAAGGCGGATACCGAGCTTGTGGCCTGGTATGCCAAGCAGCTGAGAGACCTGGGGGTAGATGTGCGTCTCAATACAAGGGCTGCAAAAGAACTGATAGACGCTCAGAGTCCCGATACCGTTTTCGTTGCGTCTGGCAGTACGGCGAAGAAGCTCTCCTGCCCTGGCGGAAACGGCGAAAACGTGACCGATGCGGTTTCGGTGCTGGCGGGTGACTTTGAAACAGGAAAACGCGTGGCTATTGTGGGTGCAGGGCTTGTTGCGTGTGAGCTGGCGCTGCATCTGGCACAGAGCGGAAAGCAGGTAACGATAATAGCTCGCAGCGTGATCCTGCGCAGCAGCAAACTGCCGGCGATGAACGATTTCATGCTGCGGGATCTGCTGCACTTCAACAAGGTACAGATCATTGAGCATGCCTCGCCCTCGAGCGTCAGCAAAGAGGGAGTCACGGTTACTACCGAAGCTGGAGAGAACCTGATTGAGGCGGATACCGTGGTGGCGGCCATAGGCTTCAATTCGTGCAATGGCTTGTATGAAGAAATCTGCAATGACTATGACAATGTCATAGCGCTGGGCGATTGCCACAGGGTAAGAAATATCGCCGGAGCAATATGGGACGGCTACGAGGCCGCGCGTATGCTTTGATTTATTAAAAACAGAGCCCCCTCGATATCAGATCGAGGGGGCAGTTTTTATACATTTGATAAAGATAGGGCATAAATCCCGCCTGGGTGTTCACACTAAGTCTATACTATCTAAGGAGCTGAGACTTGTATGATCGAACAGGATACCATAAAGCTGCTGCGGGAGTGCGATGCTGGGGTCAAGATGGGCGTGGCGTCGATCGACGACGTGCTTGACCGCGTTCACAGCGAGAAGCTCAGACAGCTGCTCATAGACTGCAAGACAGAGCACGAAAAGCTCAAAAGTGAGATAAACAACCTCCTGTGCCAGTACCATGACGAGGGCAAGGAGCCCAATCCGGTCGCTAAAGGGATGTCCTGGATGAAGGTGGGCGTCAAAATGAGCATCGACGACTCCGACAAGACCATTACAGACCTCATGACCGACGGCTGCAACATGGGAGTCAAGTCCCTCAACAAGTACCTCAACGAGTACACCGCGGCGGATGAGGTCTCCAAGGACATCGCCAAGAGGCTGATCAATCTTGAGGAAAAGCTCACCATCGACATCCGGGAATTCCTCTGAGATTATGGAAAAATTCTGCCACCAAAAGCGGTGCGGAGCGTATTTTGAAGGCTGGTATTTCAAGCTTCAGACCCGCGGAGGCGACGCGCTGGCTCTCATACCCGCGCTGCATCAGGACGATGCACACCGGCGCAGCGCGTCGCTTCAGGTCATCTCGCGGGAGGGCTCCTGGTGGCTTGAGTACCCGGCGGCGGACTTCAGTGCATGCGAGGAGCGGTTGCGCATACGTGCAGGTGAGAATGTTTTTACGGAAAAGGGCCTGCGCGTGAACATCGACGCAGATGGTCTCAAGCTGCGCGGAGCGGTGGGTTTTGGAGCGTTTTCGCGCCTTTGTTCCGATATAATGGGACCCTTCAGCTACGTTCCGTGTATGGAGTGCAGTCACGGCGTCATCAGTATGTCGCACTCTCTTGAGGGCGCGCTGAGCATAAACGGTCGGACGCTGGACTTCACCGGAGGGACGGGCTACATCGAGACCGACCGCGGTCGCTCCTTCCCGAGCTCATATCTCTGGGCACAGTGTTCCTGGGGCGGGCCGGAGCGAGGGGGGTTCATGCTCTCCGTAGCAACCATACCTATGCTGCTGGGCAGCTTTACCGGCTGCATCTGTGCCCTGGTGCACGAGGGACACGAATACCGCCTCGCCACCTACCGGGGCGCGAGGGTCGAGCACTGGTCCTGCGGCGGTGCGGTCATCCGTCAGGGACGCTGGCTGCTGAAGGTGGAGCTGCTGGATTCCGGCGCAAAGCCGCTGCGCGCGCCCGTGAGGGGCAGCATGGGCCGCACCGTGCACGAGAGCCTGAGCTCGGGCCTGCGCTTTTGCCTCACAAGGGACGGGGAGACCATACTGGAGCACACCGATAACTGCGCCGGTTTTGAATACGCCGAAAAGAGCGGAGCCTGAGGACCTTTCAGTCCCAGGCTCCGTTGTTCATGCGCTCGGCCTTGGTGTTGGGAATGTAGAAGTTGTATATCTGCCTGTACATCGTCGCGTCGTCCTCACTCAGACAGTTCAGTATTACCTTCCTGGGATACTCGTTTTCCCTGAGAAAGGGGCAGACGGTTTTGTAGAGCATGCCGACGACCTGGAAGTTCTTTGAGGGCTTTTTGCTCAGAGACCAGGGCGGGAGCTCCAGCGTGTCCTGCATGGCGTTGCGGGCGGCGTCGAGGCTCTCCGTCCAGCGCTGTTTGAGCTCCGGGACGTGCTCGCACATGCTGTCCACGAATTCGGTCGGCTCTGCTGAGGAGTTTACCTTCAGCTCTATTCTTTCCATACGCTTTTACCTCCAATGTTGCCCAGGCTACATCCTGGACGTTGAACTCGGCGGGGAATATTGATAAAATATAAACACTCTACTTGTACAGGAGTGTGTCCTATGCTTGAACGCTCGCAGAAATATGATAAACGCCTCGTCCGCAAATGCATGGCCGGGCCGAACGCGCTGTATCTGACGGAGGAGCTGACCGAGAGCATGCATCTGGAGCCGGGGATGCTGGTCCTCGACCTGGGCTGCGGCCGCGCCCTCTCATCCGTGTTCATGGCGAAGGAATACGGCGTCCGCGTCTATGCCGTGGACAAAAACGAATACGCCTCCGAGACCTGCAACATGCTGTGCGACCAGGGCCTGGAGGACGCGGTATTTCCCATACAGGCCGACGCCGCAGCGCTGCCGGTGCCGCACGGCGCCTTTGACGCGCTGGTATGCGTCAACGCCTACCACAACTTCGGCATGGAGGCCGGCTTCTTCGAGGAGAAGCTCCGCCCGCTGCTGAGAGAGGGCGCCGAGGTCGGCTTTGTCCTCTTGGGCCGCGACGAGAGCCTTGCCAAGGGAGAGGACGGCAACGAAAACCCGGTGTTCTGGTATGCTCACGAGTGGAAGCACTGGTTCGAGAGCGAGGGCGTCGCTGTGGAGCTCTGCGAGCAGCTCAAGTGTACCGAACGCGCCTGGAAGGAGTGGATGACCATCTACTCCCCGAACGTGAGCGAGGAGGAGCTCGAGCGCGTAAAGTTCAATCAGGAGCTCGCGCTCATCAAGCTGGTCGGACGCGTATAGTCAGATAGCGAGTATAAAATGGCCCCGATCCGGGGCCATTTTTTATTTCTCGGCCACGGCGTAGAGCACGGTCTCTGTCACGCTGCTGGAGTAGTGCCTGAATGTGAAGCGGTAATCGGGACACAGCTCGAGCAGCCGCGCCGGTATGTGCAGCGCGTCGGAGCTGCGGTGCAGGCAAACGGCGAGACGCGGTGCGCAGCGGCGTATCGTCTCCGCCGCGCCCTCCACGGCGTCTAGCTCGCCGCCTTCAAGGTGGAGCTTTATGAAGCTAGGCGCCTCTCCGTGCAGCGCAGAGTCCAGCGTTACGGCCTCGACGGTGAGCTCCCCGTTCTGGTCTAACCTGGAGTCCGGCCCGCGCTCGGCAAAGCTAAGCCTCCCGCAGTGCGAGCTGAGCGCCAGGGGATAGAGCCTGAGCCGTTCGTCAAACAGAGAGCTGTTCGTCAAACAGCACCGGTAACTCTCAGGAGCGGGCTCGAAGGCAATGATAGCCCTGTATTTACCATGTGTCAGCCTTGCAAACCTGTGTGAGGAAAAGAGGTCGCCGGCCCCGCCGTCCACAAAGAGCTCGTCCGGACCGAGGCATATGACGTCGCTTGCAAAGCCGCAGCTCCATATATCCGTGAAGGGCTCCGGCACAGCGCCGAGACCGAGGTAAAAATCGCGAGTTTGACCGGAAATGCCCGTGTCCATGGCACTTTCAACGACGGAAAACAGCTCGGGCGAGTCGGCGCGCACCTGCGCCGGAGCGGAGCGGAAATACTCTCCGACAGCCCTGCCAAGCTCGAATTCCGAGCCCGAGAGCAGACCGTCAAAGAGGATGCAGGAGCTCTCGTCGGTAAGCTTTGCACGCACCGTGTCTGGCAGTATATTACATTCGCTCAAGCCGCACACCGCCCTTCGACCCCCGGATTTCTTTACTACTATTTAAACGCAGAGCCTCCAAATGTCAAGAACGACGGGTAAATTTTTCTATGGCGGTGTAGTGTGGGCTACATCCACGGCCTTGAGACATCACAGAGGGGCATGTTATTCTTTTAACGACTCAGAAAGCGCACAGGCTGCACACAACTTTGAGAAAGGACTAGAAAGCATGGCAGACAATAACACTGTTTCAATGACCATAAACGGCAGAAAGTATGTCTTTGCCATTGGTCATGAATTCGGCCAGATTCCGACGAGCGAGACGCTTTGTCAGACTCTCCGCAACAGGCTGGACCTCACCGGGACGAAGGAGTCCTGCTCCGAGGGCGCCTGCGGCTGCTGCACGGTCATCATGAACGGCGACGCCGTGGCCTCCTGCATCACGCTGACGGTCGAGTGCGACGGGGCGGAGATAACCACCATCGAGGGGCTTCAGGACCCCGTGACGAACGAGCTGGACCCCATCCAGCAGGCCTTCATCGACGAGTACGCCTTCCAGTGCGGCTACTGCACGCCGGGCATCATCATGACCTCCCGCGCGCTCTTCAACCACAATCCGCACCCGACCCGCGAGGAGATAGCGGAGGCGCTCTCCGGAAACTACTGCCGCTGCATCAGCCACTATCATGTGCTGGACGCTCTCGAAAAACTGTCTAAGAAGGGGGTAGAGGAATGAGCACTCCGAAAAAGCCCGAATACCGTCATATCGGTAAGTACCGCCCCAGGAAGGATGCCCGCGAGATAGTCACCGGCAAGTGCATATATCTCGACGACTTCAAAATGAAGGACATGCTCCACGCGAAGCTGATGCCCAGCCCCTATGCCCATGCCATCATAAAGGACATCGACGCGTCCAAAGCCGAGGCTCTGCCCGGCGTCTACGCCGTTGTCACCTACAAGAACCAGCCCGAGTTCTCCAAGGAGTTCCTGCAGGGCCTGCCCCCGGTGAAGAAGGTCTGCGACCAGCACCTGCGCTACGTCGGCGACTGCGTCGCCCTCGTCGCGGCTGAGACCGAGGAACTCTGCGAGGAGGCCATCCGCCTCATAAAGGTCGAATATGAGGTCCTGCCCGCCGTGTTCGACATAGAGCAGGCCAAGGCCGACGGCGCGGCCCAGCTTTACCCCGGTTTCTTTGAGAACAACCGTTACGAGAAGGACCTCGGTTTCGGCGACGAGAAGATGCTCTTCTCCGTTGAGCGCGGCGACTGCGACAAGGCCTGCGAGGAGGCCGACTACGTCTACGAGGGCACCGGCTATTTCGAGACCAATCCCTCACCCCTCGCACCCGAGCCGCCCGAGATGATCATGTACTACGACGACATCAACAACAAGTACCTGATGTGGGCCACGGCGCAGTCCGACCGCGTGCCCAAGATGCCGCCCGACGTCGGCCGCATGCCTGCGGACGTGGTCATTGAGACCCGCGTCTTCAACGTTGGCGGATCCTACGGCAATAAGCAGGAGATGACGCTGATGTGCCTCTACACGGCGCTGCTCTCCCGCCTGACCGGCCACCCCGTCCGCTTCCGCATGAACAAGGAGGACCAGCTGACCATCCACGAGATGCGCCTCGGCTCCCGCTTCACTGCTCGCTTCTCCATCAAGGACGGTATCATGACCTCAGTGAAGGGCCACTGGTACGTCATGCCGGGCTACACCGACGACGCCGGCTACTGCATAACCGCCGTCGGCCTGGGCGAGATGCAGGTCGCCCTGGCGAAGTGCCAGAACTGGGACATCGACACCTGCATGTACGCGACGAACACCATCTCCTGCGGCACGGTTCGCGGCTTCGGCGGCCAGGAGCTCAAGAGCGCCATGATGCCCGTCATCGCCCACATGCTGGCCGACATGAACCTCGACCCGGTGCAGTTCTTCCACGACAACTTCGTCTGTGCGGGCGACCGCTACATGTGGCGTGACTGCAACTGGTGGACCTGCCACGAGGTCGACTACCGTCAGGCCATCCTTGAGGCAGCCGAGAAGTTCGGCTGGAAGGAGAAGTTCAAGGGCTGGTACAAGCCCACCGCCGTCAACGGCTCCAAGCGCATAGGCGTCGGCGTCTCCATCCACGGCAACGGCGACGTCGGCGAGGACAACTCTGAGGCCATCGTCCGCCTGCACACCAACGGCTCCGTCATCCTCAACCAGTCCCTCGTCGAGTCCGGCCAGGGCCAGAGGGCGGCCTGCGCCAAGATGGTCGCCGAGGTGCTGAACGTCCCCTTCGAGTCCGTGACCGTTACCAACACCGGCACCGTCGACAACCCCGTCGAGTTCGGCCTCTGCGGCAGCCGCGGCACCCTGACCTCCGGCACCGCCGCCACCCGCGCCGCCGAGGACGCCCTGCGTCAGCTGCAGGCTATGGCCGCCGCCGTGTTCCGCTGCTCGCCGTATGAGATTGAGACGCAAGACGGCTTCGTCTGGGTCAGCAACAAGCCCGAAAACAAGCTGCCCTGGGCCGCGATCATCCCGTACTCCACCTCCATCACCGGCTTTGGCCGCTGGAAGGCCAACTATGCGCAGCCGAACATGTGCATCAACTTTGTCGAGATGGAAGTCGACGTCGAGACGGGCGAGGCCAAGCTGCTCCGCCAGCTCATAGGCACCGACGTTGGCCAGATAATCGACCCGAAGGCCTGCGAGATGCAGCTGCAGGCGTCCATAGGCTCCGCCATGGTGGACACCGGCACCTTTGAGGAGACGATATACGACTTCTACACCGGCCGCATCATGACCAACAACCTCATCGACTACAAGTGGCGTCCCTTCAACGAGTTCCCGCCCATCGACCTTGTCATCAAGGAGAGCCAGCCGAACATCTCGCGCTTCAAGGCTGTCGGCGTCGGTGAGATCTCCGGCTCCGCGGGCGCGGCCGCCATTGCGATGGCAATAGGCAACGCCATAGGCAAGCCGTATATGAAGTACCCTGCGACACCGGTCAACGTGCTGCAGGCCCTCAAAGAAGGTTAAAGGAGGAGCGAAGATGCAGGAATTCAAGCATGTGAATGCCAAGACCTTCGAGGAGGCCTCGAGGGAGCTGGCGGACGGCCGCAAGGTGGATAACCTCGCAATGGCCGGCGGCACCGACCTCATGACGGAGCTGCGCACCCGCATACAGCCGGTTTATCCGGACAAGATAGTCAACCTCAAGAGCATAGAGGGCGCCGAGTACATAGAGGGCGACGAGACCGTGAAGATAGGCGCGCTCACCAAGCTCAAGGACGTCGAGGCCTCCGGGAAGCTGCCCGCCGTCCTGCGCGAGGCCGCCCACTCCGTGGCCTCCCCTCTGGTGCGCAACAAGGCCACCATCGGCGGCAACATCTGCCAGGACGTGCGCTGCTGGTTCTACCGCTACCCCGAAGGCAGCGGCGGCGCGCTCAACTGCGCCCGCAAGGGCGGCGCTGAGTGCTATGCCCTCAAGGGCGACAGCCGCTTCCACTCCATCTTCGGCGGCATGAAGGTCGCCACGGCCGTAGGCTGCTCCGGCGGCTGCCCGAACAACACGGACATCGGCGCGTACATGGAGAAGCTGCGCGTGGGCGACTGGGCCGCGGCGGCGGAGATATTCTACCGCGTGAACCCGATGCCCACCATCACCAGCCGCGTCTGCGCGCACCTGTGTGAGAACCACTGCAACCGCATGACCGTCATGGCCACCGAGGACATCAAAAACGCCGACGACTGCGTGAGCATCCACACCGTCGAGCGCGCACTGGGCGACTACGCCATGCAGCACAAGGACGTATACTACAAGGCCCCTGAAAAGGAGACCGGCGTAAACGTCGCCGTCGTCGGCGCGGGCCCCGCGGGCCTCACCGCAGCGTATTACCTCCGCAAGGCAGGCCACTCCGTCACGGTCTACGACAAGATGGAGAAGGCGGGCGGTATGCTGCAGTACGCCATCCCGAACTACCGCCTGCCCAAGCACTACGTCGACGAAGTCGCCGATGCCATCAAGGGCATGGGCGTGGACTTCGAGCTGGGCAAGGAGCTGGGCCGTGACTTTGACGCGGAGAGCCTGGAGCGCCGCTTCGACAAGGTGTTCTACGCCACCGGCGCATGGAAGCGCCCGGTGTTGGGCTTCGACGGCGAGGAGTTCACGGAGTTCGGCCTGGAGTTCCTGGTCGAGGTCAACAAGTGGATGAACAAGAAAAAGCGCGAGAACGTCATCGTCATCGGCGGCGGCAACGTCGCGATGGACGTCGCCGTTACCGCAAAGAGGCTCGGTGCGAAGAGCGTTACGCTCATCTTCCGTAAGCCGGAGAACGAGCTGACCGCCTCCCACGAGGAGATAGAGCGCGCCAAGGAGGAGGGCGTGCAGATCATGCCTCAGTGGGGCGTGAAGCGCGCGCTCTACAAGGACGGCCAGGTCACGGGCATGGAGCTCAAGCGGACCTTCTACACCCGCGACGAGAAGGGCAAGCTGGTGCTGCACTACGACGAGGACGAGACGACGATAGTGAACGCGGACAGCGTGCTGATGGCGGCTGGCCAGCAGGTCGATCTGAGCTTCCTGGGTGATTACGCGAGCGCGAGGGGCCGCCTGGTGGTCGACGAGGAGAGCCAGGCGACGAGCCACAAGGGCGTTTACGCGGGCGGCGACATCGTCTCCGGCCCGAGCACGGTCATCTCTGCGATCCGCCAGGGCCGCAACGCGGCGGAGGCGATAAACGCGAGCGTGGGGATAGCGAAGCCGGTGTACAAGCACGAGGGCTTCCTGAAGTTCGACCCGAGCTTTGCCGAGCTGCACCGTGGCGTGAAGGACATCAGCATCCCGGTAGAGGAGCGCAATCTCGAGCGCGAGGACACGGTGACCATCAGCCGGGAGGCGGCCGAGGCCGAGGCCAAGCGCTGCATGAACTGCGGCTGCTACTCCGTCAACGCCTCCGATATCAGCCCCGCGCTGCTGCTGCTCGACGCCGACATCGTCACCACCAAGCGCACGATAAAGGCCTCCGAGTTCTTTACCGAGCACCTTGACACCAAGGACCAGCTCGAGCCGGGCGAGATCGTCAAGGAGATCGTCGTCAAGCCCGATGCCGAGGCTGTGACCCACTACGAGAAGTTCCGCATCCGCAAGAGCCTAGACTTCGCCATAGTGTCCCTCGCCACGAGCTACAAGGCCGGCGGCAAGGACATCCGCCTCGTGCTCGGCGGCGTGGCCCCCGTGCCGGTGGAGCTCACGAAGGTCGAGGAGTATCTCGCCGGCAAGGAGCTGACCGACGAGGTCATCGCCAAGGCCGCGGAGCTCTCCGTCGAGGGCGCCCTGCCCATCCGCAACAACGAGTACAAGATCCAGGAGGTCCGCGTCATGGTGAAGCGCTTCCTGGAGGGTATCCGCAAGTAAAAAACCACATTCTGAGCGGGCGGCACGGCTCTGCCGCCTGCTCAGAGCTGAAAATGGGGTAGATATCTTATGAAACGCAGCAGTGCATACAAGTGGATAGTGCTGGCAATATTGATGCTCGGCACGGCAATACTCTACTATTCCAACATGATCTTCGCTGTCCGCGCGCTGGATACGCTCTCCAAATTCAACATCGACGAGGGCGAGCTGGCCGCGATATCGACAATAGGCTGCCTGCCCGGCGCTTTTCTCAGCATAATCGTGGGCCGCGTGCTGGACAAAAAGGGCGTAAAGCTCTTCACAGCCCTGACGCTCGCGCTGACCGTGGCCTGCATGGTCTGGCGCATCTTTGCCCACACCTACATAGAGCTCCTGCTCGCCACGGTGCTCATCGGCACCTTCCTGCTGCCGATAACCATAGTCGGGCCCAAGATGGTCGGCATAGTTTTCCGGCCCGAGGAGATGCCGCTGGCCATGGGCTTCTTCGGAGCCGCGGGCGGCCTAGGCACGACACTGGCCTTCGCCACCGGCAACGTATATCCGAGCCTTGAGGCCGCCTTCACCGGTGTGGCAATACTCGGTGCGGTGCTGCTTGTCGCCTGGGTGCTCGTGGTGAAGGAGCCGGAGGCGGCTCCGATGCCCGAGGGCGCAGCCCCTGGAATGAACAAGGGCGGCTTTGCAAAGGTGCTCAAGAGCAAGAACCTCTGGAAGGTCATGTTCTGCTCCGGTTTCGCCGTCGGCGCCTCGCTGCTCATCAATACGTACATCACGCAGGCCTTCACCGCGCGCGGCGCATCCATTGAGATGGCCAGCACGATCGGCACCGTACTCAACTTCTGCCTCATCCTCGGCGGCATCATCTCTGGAGCGGTGATAGGCAGGCTCGGGAAGATAAATATCCCCTATGCCTTCATCTGCATCGTGGGCGGCGCGTTCTACCTGCTGGGCTATCTGCTCCCGCTCGGGGCCTGGACCTATGTCCTCATGGCGCTCGGAGGCATCATCTGCTCCGGTTCGGTGGGCGTGAGCTTCACAAGAGTGCCGCTGCTGCCGCTGACCGGTGATTTCGAGCCCGACAGCATAGGCACCGCCGCGGGCATGAACCAGACCGCTCTCGGCATCATGTCCTTCGCCCTGCCCACCATCATCGCCAGCGCCGCTCGAAATAACTACACGGTGGTCTTTATCGTCGCCTATGTCTTCCTCGTCCTCTGCGGCGTCGTGGGCATGCTCATTCCCGAGCTGGGCGAAAAGGGCCGCCTTGCGCAGGCGAGGAAGTGAGTTCTTCGGAGGTTTCAAATGGATTCTACATATTGGATTAAATACAGCGACTATGATATAGTGAAGGACGAGCGGGGCATGGACTGCATCAAGCCCGCGGCGAACGCGGTGCCGATGGCCTACGATGTGGCGGTGAAGCTTGGGCGAAACGTGGCCGAGCTCATGAACATCGTCCTCGACGATCACGACGTCATGGGACGCAACATGAAATTCGTGCGCCGCTTCGGGCTGCTGGGCCTGGCGCTGGAGGAGGACAACTATCTAACTCTGCCCGACGTGCGCGCGGATATGACCGAAGCCGTCTTTTCTGCGACGGGTCGCAGCGGCGACAACTACGCCGGGGTGTTTTCTCGCGAGTACAGCGAGAAGGCCGCGAACATCAGCGCCTGGCTGGACTGGCTGGCGGTGCTCTACAACAGGGCGCAGGTCACGCGCAACGGCCGCATGGTGGAGGAGCCCTTCGCCGCGCTGACGCTGCAGACCATGCTGGAGTCAGCCTGCAAGAAGATGCTGGCTGAAAAGACGATAAAGCCCTGCCCGGTCTGCGGCAAGGTGTTCTACAACGCCGACCCGGAGGCCGAGACCTGCGGCGACGAGTGCGGGCGGGTGCATGAGAACGTCAAGCATCTGCAGTGGATGAAGGAGAACTTCCACAGCGCGCCGATCTCGGGAGGCTGATATGGAATTTCGTGTTTTTTTAAAGGGAAAGGAGCAGAGCGGCGCGACCGCTCTGCTCATCCGCGCTCTTTCGGACCTGCGCGTCATCTCCGGCGGCTGGGCGCTGGTGGAGCTCGAGGGCGGCAAAATGGGCCTTGTGGAGCCCTGCGAAGCGGCCGCCGCAAGCCTGCCCCTGCCCGCGACGGACACCGACGTCGCCTCCCGGTTTGAGCGCGTGATGGCCGAGATAAGGGAGCGTGACATGGGCTGGCTCGACCCCGTGCTCGGCCCTGAGCTCGCCAACCCCGTCATCGCCGGGAAACTTGAGGAGCTCCTCAGCGAGGAATTGCCGGTCATGGGCACGCTGTGTCCCAGAGAGCTGGCAGGAGATAAAAGCGCCTACGATCACATACTCTCCATGTTGGAGAGCGACGAAGGCACGCTGATACTCGATCTGGACGAGCTCTCCGAGGCGGAGGCGACGGCGCGGCTGCGCGACTGGGCGGAGACCGTGCTCGACTGGGCCCACCACAAGAAATTCGACCCGCTCATGAAACTGCGTGCCCGGCGCCGCAGGACGGGGCTTGGCGGTGCGTGACTATGGACGGAAAGAACACATATTCGGGCGACGACAGCTACTTCGACGGCAGGGACAAGGAGCTCGACGCGAGCTATCTGCGCAGGAAGCTGTGTAAAAAGAAATATCAGCTGGAGTTTGAAAAGGGCGAGATAATCATTGCCCAGGGTGAGGACGTGGACGCCTGCTACTACCTTGAAAAGGGCTATGTCATCGCCTACGAGACGGTCAAGGGACGCCGGCGGATATTTGACGCGTACAACAGCAACAATCTGCTGTTGTGCAGCTATGCCGTGTTCGACCGGCCCTGCGCCTTCTTCTACGAGGCTCGGGAGTCCAGCGTGCTGTATTCCATAAGCATGGAAAAGGTGCGCAAGCTGCTGCAAAATGACGCGAGCTTTACGCGAGCCGTGCTGACGCAGACCACAAGGGATCTCATGGTCTGTCAAGACCTTCTGCGCAAGAGCACAAACCACAACGTTGGCTGGCTTGTGAGCGACTGGCTCATAGTCATGGCCTCGCGCAGCAGCCGCATCTGCGGAGGCGTCACATATCTCAACGACCGCGTTACACAGAACCAGCTGGCCGAGATGCTGTTCATAAACCGCATAACTTGCCTCAAGGAGCTCCACCACCTGGAGAGCCTGGGGCTGATAGATCTCCAGGGCAGCCACATAGGTATTCTGGACATGGACGGACTTATCGAATACAGGCGGCAATGTCAGGAGACCAAGCAGGGGGGTGCAAAGGATGGCCATTGAGTATCCGCAGGCTCCGGCCGCGGAGAGCGTCATGTGCGACGAGAGCGGCCACGAATTCATAAGACTGGGGATCACCGTTCACAGGGATATCATAACCGGGCTGGGCTTCATCGTGGATGAGGAGCTGCCCGGCGACATAGGCACGGCGATGACCGAGATGACCAGGCTAGCAAAGGACAAGGCCATAATGGCCGCGAGTCTCATCCGCGCCTCGGACATAGAAAAGGCCCTCCCGGCGGACGACCCCGGCGCACCGCGCGCCGCGGCAGTGGCCGAGCTGATGCTTCGAGAGTGCCTGCGAAATTACTCCATGAGCTATAACCGGGCCCGGGCCGAGCGCCTGCGCGCCAGGGAGAAAAAAGAGAGGGAATAAGAGGAAAGCCCCGCCTTGAAGGAGGGGCTTTCTGCTGCCTGCGCTTGACATGCCGCGCCGCGCTGACTTATTATTGTCCGCGGGAAGGAGCGGCTGAGATGGATTTTGAGCCTGAGATAATACGCAGCAGCCGCAGGACGCTGTCCGTGGAGATAGGGCGCGACCTGCGCGTGATAGTGCGCGCGCCGCGGCGGCTTCCGGAGCGCGAGATAGCGCGTTTTCTGGCCGAGCGCACGGACTGGATAGAGAGCCACCTGGCCCGGGCCCGCGGCCGCCTCGCGGAGGCCGCTGCATTGCCTAAGCTCGGAGACGCGGAGCGGGGCGAGCTGCGCCGCCGCGCGGCGGAGACGATACCCGGAAGGGTGGAATACTTTGCCGGGAGGCTGGGCGTCGGCTTCGGGCGACTTAGCTACCGCTTCCAGCGCACGCGCTGGGGCAGCTGCTCAGCGGAGGGCAACCTCAGCTTCAACTGCCTGCTCATGCTCTGCCCGCCGGAGGTGCTCGACTATGTTATTGTGCACGAGCTCTGCCACCGCCGGGAGATGAACCACTCGGCGCGCTTCTGGGCAGAGGTGGGGCTTATATTGCCCGACTACAAGTCCCGCCGTGCCTGGCTACGTGAGCACGGCCCTGCACTCATGGCGCGGCTCGGCTGAAGGGAGCGCGAAAAGCGCCCGCTTTCACACTGAAAGCGGGCGCTTTGTTGTTTGGATGCTCCGTCAGCACTCGACTGCGACCTTGATGACGCCGTCGCGGCGGTTTTCGAAGAGCTCGTAGGCCGCGGCGATGTCGCTGAGCGGATAGGTGTGCGTTATGAGCGGCGTGGTGTCCAGCTTGCCAGCAGCGATGAGCTCGAGCGTCTCGCGGCAGCGGCAGCCGTCAACGCCGCCGGTCTTGAAGATGAGGTTCTTGCCGTACATGTCAGGCAGGGGCAGAATCTGAGGCCCGTCGTAGAGCGCCACGACTGTGACCACGGCGTTGGGCCGGGCGCAGTCCCAGGCCATGCGGAAGCTCTCGGGCGTGCCCGCGACCTCGAGCACCACGTCGGCACCGCCGTGGGCGCTGTGGGCGAGCACGAAGTCCCGCAGCCCCTCCGGGCCGGTCACCAGCACCTCAGGCCAGTGGCGGCGGACAAAGTCCCGCCGCGCCGCGTCCGCCTCGCAGACGATGACCCGGCCGGGGGATTTCAGCAGCAGGCACTCGAGCGTGCAGAGCCCCGTCGGACCCGCGCCGATGATGAGCGCCGTGTCCCCGGGCTTTACCTCGGAGATGTCCGCCGCCCAGTAACCAGTCGCCAGCAGGTCGCCGACGAGCAGGGCCTGTTTGTCGCTGACGCCCTCGGGGATGCGGTCGAGCCCGCAGTCGGCGTAGGGGACGCGGACGTATTCGGCCTGGCCGCCGTCTATGCGGCAGCCGAGCGCCCAGCCGCCGTTGGGATCGGTGCAGTTGTTGACCCAACCGTTTTTGCAGAAGAAGCACTCGCCGCAGAAGGTCTCCACGTTCACGGTGACCCTGTCCCCGGGCCGGACCTTGCTCACGGCCGAGCCCACGGCTTCCACGACGCCCACCATCTCGTGTCCGACCGTGATGCCGGGCACGGCGCGCGGCACGGAGCCGTGTTTTATGTGCAGGTCGCTGGTGCAGATGCTCGCGAGTGTGACGCGGACGATGGCGTCCCGCTCGTCGAGCAGCACGGGCTTCGGCTTCTCAAGCAGCGCGAATTTTCCGCGCTCAACATATGTATAGGCCAGCATGGCGCAGTTCCCCCTCGCAGAAGTTGTCAGCGCAAGTTTACCACAGCCGCGCCGATGCGGCAAGCCGGGTCACCAGCAGTTTTTGCAGGCTTCGTAGCCCTGGGCTTTGGCTTCGTCAAGCGAAACCTGCCATGAGGTCTTTGTAGTGCCGCAGTCGGGAATGCGATGATACTTTGTGCCGGTGCTGGTTATCCAGACCATGGTGCCGCTTCCGGATGTTCCGCTGTCGGACGTGCCGCCGTTATCCCAGCTGCCGGAGGTGTCGGACGAAGTGCCCGAGGAAGAACCCGACGACGTGCCGCCGGAAACGCTTCCTGAGGCATCAGATGATCCGCCGGAGGACGCGCCGTCGGAAACACTGCCGGACTGGGCTTGCCCGGAGCCGGTCGAGCCGTCGCCGGAGACCGCCTGAGCAGGCGTCGGAGTGGGAGTAGGTGCCGGGGTGGGTGTCGGCGCAGGCGTCGGAGTTGGGCTAGACGTAGGCGTGGGCGTTGACTCAACTTCTTCGCTGACAGCGGGCACGGGGCTCTCCGCCGGGCTCTGAGCGTCGTCCTTGGAGCTGCCTATGGCGCCGATGACCAGCAGTACGATTATTAGCCAGAACCACCATTTTTGGTAAAACTTCTTTTTCATTCCATCCTCTCCTTTGTTTGACATTTTACCACTATATTACCAGCTGTCAACACCGGAGACGGAAAGGTTTGAAAGCGTAGGCGCGGCGTGTTATGATGGGGTCAGAAACGCGAAAAAATGCCTGAGGAGGTCTGCCCATGTACAATTTTGACGAGATCATCGACCGCCGCCACACAAACGCCATGAACACGGACGGATTCCGCGACTACATTTTCCACGCGGACGAGAGCATGGTGTTCCCGTACAAGGACGAGGAGTTCATCCGCATGTGGGTGGCGGACATGGAGTTTGCCACGCCGGACGTGGTCATCGACGGCATACGCGAGCGGTTGGACAAGCGCATCTTCGGCTACACGCGCGTGTTTGAGAGGAGCTATTACGAGGCCTTCGCCGCCTGGTGCCGCCGCCGCTACGGCTGGGAGTTTCCGAAGCGGGAGCTGGTCATGTCGAACGGCGTCATCCCCGCGCTCTTCGAGCTGGTGGACTATATCTGCGCCCAGGATGAGAAGGTGCTGTTCCTGACCCCGTCCTATGCCTATTTCAAGTATGCCGCCGACCACGGCCACAGGGAGTACGTCTGCTCCGACCTCATCAACACGGACGGGTACTACACCATCGACTGGGACGACTTCGAGCGCAAGTGCGCCGACGAAAAGACCACGCTCTTCATCCACTGCAACCCCCACAACCCCAGCGGCCGAGTCTGGAGCGCCGAAGAGCTCGAGCGCCTTGCAGAGATACTCGAGCGGCACAACATGTGGGTCATCTCGGACGAGATACACTGCGATCTGCTCCGCCGCGGCCTCACTCACACACCTCTCGGCAAAATCATGCCGGACTACGGCCGCCTCGTTACCTGCATGGCGCCGAGCAAGACCTTCAACATGGCGGGACTGATGCTCTCGAACATCATCATCCGCGACGAAGGGCTGCGCAAGATTTGGCTCGAGCGGCACTACAACTTCGATAACCCCCTGAGCATAGCGGGTGCGCAGGAGGCCTATGAAAAGGGCGAGCCCTGGCTCTGCGAGCTTCAGGAGTACCTCGACGCGAACTTTGCCCTAGTGGGCGAGTACCTCGCGGAGCAGCTGCCGAGGGCGCGATACCGCGTCTCGGAGGCGACCTACCTCGCCTGGGTGGACCTCGGCGAGTACTTCGAGCCTGATGAGGACCTGCCCATGTTCTTTGCATACCGCGCGGGCGTCCTGCTCGAGGGCGGGAACATGTTCGTGCAGAACTCGGACTGCTTTATCCGCCTCAACCTGGCCTGCCCCCGCGCCACCCTCACTGAGGGCCTCCGCCGCATCTGCGAGGCCGTCAACACCAAACACTCCGAGCCCTATCGGGGGGAAAAGTAAAAAACCGCCCCGGACATCTCGTCCGGGGCGGTCTTTTGCAGGGCAGACGGAGTATGCATATGTGGGCGGCGGGGTTATTACTGCTTGAATGGGACAATATCCCCCACGAAACGCCCCAGGAAATACACCATTGCGATGTGGATGGCAAAGCAGGCGATGAGCAGGACCGCCGAGAGCAGCTTGCTCTTTGTAAGCTCAACTGCCTTTCGCCAATAGGTGCTCATGATCCACACTTCCGACGCAAAAAACAAAATAAAAAGCGGGTTGCTTTTGAGGATCATCGCCATATTGGACAGGGCGTAATTGATTATGATGTAATTGATGGACTCAATGACTAGCTCCAGCCATTTGGACGCCTTCGCTTTCATATGCAGACACCCCTTAGGTTGCTCATTCTGCCATGGCCTCGAGGGTGGGGCCGGTGAGGCGGTAGGTGGTCCAGTCGCTCTGGGGAGCGGCGCCGAGGGAGAGGTAGAAGTCTATGCTCGGCTTGTTCCAGTCGAGGCAGGCCCAATCGAGGCGGCCGCAGCCGCGCTCGAGCGCCGTGCGCGCCAGATGGCGCAGCAGCGCCCGTCCATAGCCGTGGCCGCGTTGCTCCGGCTTCACGAAGAGGTCCTCCAGATAGATGCCGCCGCGGCCCAGGAAGGTTGAGAAATTCCCGAAGAACAGCGCAAAGCCGACCTCTTTTCCCTCAGCCACGGCAAAGACAACCTCCGCCGCGCGCCTTTCAAAAAGCCACTCGCGCAGCAGCGCCTCCGTTGCCACGACCTCATCCAGCATGTGCTCATAGTCCGCCAGCTCGCGGATGAATTCCAGTATGAGCAGCTCGTCCCCGGGGACGGCATGTCTTATTTCAATGTTTTCCATGATTCGCTCCCTTGTTCTTTTCGTGATAGACTACATAATACCACAGATTCCGAGCAGGGAATATACCTGGCGGTAAAAAAAGAGCCGGCGCATTGTGCGCCGGCTCTGCCGTGTTTTGTGTGGGAGTTTATCAATACATGCCGCCCATGTCGGGAGCAGCGGGGGCCGGAGCGGCCTTCTCAGGCAGGTCGGCCACCAGGCTCTCGGTGGTGAGGACCATGGCGGAAACGGAGGCGCTGTTCTCGATGGCGCTGCGGCAGACCTTGGTCGGGTCAACGATGCCCATGGCGATCATGTCGCCGAACTTATCGTTGGCGGCGTCGTAGCCGAAGGTGGCGCTGCGGGAAGCAGAGACCTTCTCGAGGATGACCGCACCCTCGACGCCGGCGTTGGCGGCTATCTGGCAGATGGGGGCCAGCAGGGCCTTCGCGACGATGTCGGCACCGGTCTTCTCGTCGCCGCTCAGAGTGCGGGCGAGCTTGGCCGCGGCCTTGGAGGCCATGACGTAGGCGCTGCCGCCGCCGGCGACTATGCCTTCCTCAACGGCCGCGCGGGTCGCGTTCAGGGCGTCCTCGATGCGGAGCTTCTTCTCCTTCATCTCGGTCTCGGTGGCAGCGCCGACCTTGATGACGGCCACACCGCCGGAGAGCTTCGCGAGACGCTCCTGCAGCTTCTCACGGTCGTAGTCGGAGGTGGTGACGGCGATCTGGTTGTTGATCTGGGCGATGCGGTCCTTGATCGCGGCGCTCTCGCCGGCGCCGTCGACGATGATGGTGTTCTCCTTGGTCACCTTGACCTGGCGGGCACGGCCCAGCATGGTGACGTTGGCGTCCTTGAGCTCCATGCCGAGGTCGGAGCTGATGACCTGGCCGCCGGTCAGGATGGCGATATCCTGCAGCATCTCCTTGCGGCGGTCGCCGAAGCCGGGGGCCTTGACGCAGACGCAGGTGAAGGTGCCGCGCAGCTTGTTCAGGATGATGGTGGCAAGAGCCTCGCCCTCGACGTCCTCGGCGATGATGAGCAGCTTCTTGCCGGCCTGCACGATCTGCTCGAGCAGGGGCAGGATCTCCTGGATGTTGGAGATCTTCTTGTCGGTGATGAGGATGTAGGCGTCGTCGATAACGGCTTCCATCTTCTCATTGTCGGTGACCATGTAGGGAGTGATGTAGCCGCGGTCGAACTGCATGCCCTCGACGACCTCGCTGTAGGTCTCGGCGGTCTTGCTCTCCTCAACGGTGATGACGCCGTTCTGGCTGACCTTCTCCATCGCCTCGGCGATCAGGCGGCCGATGAGCTCGTCGCCGCTGGAGATGGTGCCGACACGGGCGATGTCCTGGCTGCCGGAGACCGGCTGGCTGTTCGCGCGGATCTCGGCGACAGCGGCCTCGGTGGCCTTCTGGATGCCGCGGCGCATGACCATCGGGTTGGCGCCGGCGGCGAGGTTCTTCAGACCCTCGCGGATCATGTTCTGGGCCAGCAGGGTGGCGGAGGTGGTACCGTCGCCGGCCACGTCGTTGGTCTTCGTGGAGACCTCACGGATGAGCTGCGCGCCCATGTTCTCGAAGGCGTCCTCAAGCTCTATCTCCTTGGCTATCGTCACGCCGTCATTGGTGATCAGCGGGGAGCCGAACTTCTTGCCCAGAACGACGTTCCTGCCCTTGGGGCCGAGGGTTATCTTGACGGTGTCGGCGAGCTGATTCACGCCGCGCTCTATGGCCTTGCGGGCCTCTTCACCATATATGATCTGCTTTGCCATTGTATTTCCCTCCAGTAATTACTCAACTATCGCAAGGATGTCGCCCTGCTTGACTATCGTGAGTTCCTCGTCGTCTATCTTGACCTTCGTGCCGCTGTACTTGCCCACCAGCACGGTCTGACCCTTGGCTACGGTCATGACGACCTCGTTGCCGTCGACCATGCCGCCGGGGCCTACCTCAATGACCTCGTAGAGCTCAGGCTTCTCCTGCGCGGAAGAGGCGAGGATGATGCCGCTCTTGGTCTTCTCCTCGGCTTCCTTCTGCTTGAGAACGACCCTATCGGCCAAAGGCGTGAGTTTCATTATATATTACCTCCTAAGTAATTATAAAATACAGCTTTAGCGGGTTAGCACTCAAACGCCCTGAGTGCTAACCCGCTTATAAAAATAACACATTTCTGAAAATTGTCAAGGAGTATTATATAAAAAGTTGAGAATTTTTTGTTAACTTACAGACTGGACAGCTTTGCCCGGCGCGGCTTCAGTTGAAAAATGCCATATTCCTGGGAAAAATGAAATTCACGCCTCCGGGTATGAGGTCGAAAACGACGTGCGTGCCGTACTCGGCTTCCCCGTCCACGTTGATGACTTCGTTTTCGGCGGCATCTATCTCAAGGTGCCGGGTGCGTACGAAGGTTATGTACTGGGGGAAGGAGCGGTATTTGCCCTTGGCATAGCTCATCAGCGCGCCGGCGATAGTGAGACGGGAGACGCCGGAGACGATGAGCACGTCCATATAACCGTCATCGGGCCTGGCATCGTTCGTGGGGTTGAAGCCGCCGCCGTAAAAACGCCCGTTGCAGACGCAGACGAGGTTGAGCTCGGGAC
This sequence comes from uncultured Eubacteriales bacterium, assembly GCA_900546485.1. Taxonomy (GTDB): domain Bacteria; phylum Bacillota; class Clostridia; order Oscillospirales; family Oscillospiraceae; genus Scatomorpha. The sequence continues at coordinate 4,327 of URDK01000003.1, read as the reverse complement.
CGCAGGTGAGACCCTCGGTCCGGGCCGTCATGGTGGTGCTTATGCCCTTGATATAGTTCGCGACGAGGGAGACGACATAGCCGCCGGGGCCGCCGATTATGGGCATGCCGCTGTATTTGTGCACGTCCGTGCCCACATGGGCATCGAGGCCCATGGAACAGATGTTGACGCTGTATCGGTCATTGCACTTGATGACATCGATGGGGCGGACCTCGCCGTTGATGAGCTCGGTGAGGTCAAAGAAGCGATCCTTGTCCTTGCCGAACATCTTGATGAAGTCGTTGCCCGTGCCGCAGGGGAAGTGGGTGACGGCGGCGTTGGGAAGGCCCGCCGCGCCGTTGACGCACTCGTTGAGCGTGCCGTCGCCGCCGCAGGCGTAGACGCGCAGCTCCTCGCCGTCGGCCGCGCTTTCACGGATGTGGCGGCAGGCGTCCATGGGCGCCTCGGTGACGTAGATCTCAAAGCTGTCCCGCTCGCGCCTGTCGGCGGGAAGACGGTCTATGGCCTCGTTGATGAGCCGCAGCTTGTCCTCAGGTTTCTGCTTGCCCGCCACGGGGTTGACTATAAAGAGATGCTTCATCTGCGGCTGCCCCCATTTTTATATATGTAAAGCTCACATCTTATCATGCCGTTATAAAGCCTGCGCTTCCTGTCTGCGCTGCGGCCGAGGCTCCGCTCCAGCTCGGTGTGGGAGCTGAGTAGGTAGAGGTCCCAGCCCGGGACGGCGGCGAGTGCCCTGCCGAAATCGGCGTAAAGCCGCTCGGCCTCGCGCTTTTCCATGAGCCTCTCGCCGTAGGGCGGGTTCGTCACAATGACGCCCCGCTCCGTCGCGCGCGAAAACTCCCTCGCATCGGCGACGGAGAAGTTGATAATATTCTCAACGCCCGCGCGCTTCGCGTTGGCGCGGGATATCTCTATGGCCTTGGGGTCGATGTCGGAGGCGAAAATGCGGTATTCGCCATTATATTCGCGGCTCCGGGCGGCCTCACGTTCATCATGCCAAATGCTCTCAGGCAGGCTGACCCATTTTTCAGCGGAAAAGCCGCGGTTTATGCCCGGCGCGCGGCCCTTGGCGGCGAGCGCGGCCTCTATGGCGATGGTTCCGCTGCCGCAGAAGGGGTCACAGAAGTCTCCGCGTCCGCGATAGCCCGCGATGTCTACCATAGCGGCGGCCAGAGTCTCGCGGAGCGGCGCCGCCACCTGGGCGGGTCGGTAACCGCGCTTGTGCAGACCGGTGCCGGTGGTGTCCAGATAGATGACGGCTTCGTCCTTCATTATTGAAAACTGTATCTGATAGAGCGCGCCGGTCTCGGGCAAGTGCTCAATGCCGTAGGCTTTGCCCATGCGTACAGCGGCGGCCTTTTTGATGATGCTCTGGCAGTCGGGCACGGAATGGAGCTGAGACTCCAGAGACCAACCCTTGACTGGGAAGGCGGCGTCACGGGGCAGCCAGTCCTCGAAGGCTATGGCACGCACGCCCTCGAAGAGCTCGTCGAAGCTGCGTGCGGGGAAGCGCCCCAACTCGAGCAGTATTCGCTCGGCAAAACGCGACCTTATGTTTGCCCGGGCAAGGCCTGCTATATCCGTTTCAAAGAGCACGCGCCCGTTTTCGGGCGCGACCGCATTCATTCCAATGTGTCTCAATTCGTTGCCGAGCGGGCCTTCCAGCCCAAAGAGACAGGGAGCGCAGAGCCGTATCTGCGCGCTGGGGTCTTTCTTGACCATTCCGAATCACCATCTGAGCCGTTTTTCTGTCTTTTTGCTTCTATTAAGATACAATAATCTGTCCTCCTTGTAAATAGCCCAGTTGCAGAGGAGCCTAAATCGTTCACAAATTATTTTCAAATTATTATACATAGTGCACATATTGTGAGTTTAACTAAACACTAACCCACAGAAATGTACGGAATCTAAATTTATTTGGTATTGATTTCTTTGCCAGTCAGAGGTATATTATGTATTGAAATTTGAACAATTAATTAACAACGTACTTGAAAGCGCGGTGCATTATATTTGGCTTGGGAAAGAGCCGGACTTCTGGAAAAACTGCGGGAGTCTTACGAATACTATTATGATATAACCGAAGGCGATGCGGGAACGGGACTGCCGCTGTTGTACAGCGCGGCCTTTCATGTGCGGAGCGAAGGTTATGTACTTATAAAGAGAGCGAAGATATGGGCTGCTGAGACGAACGAGTATGCCTATATCTTCTCTGTGCCTGTACTGGACGCAAAGACGGCGTCTGAATGCATCGAGTTTGCTCTGAAGGACGGCATGCCGCGCGTGCAGCCGCACCCTGAGCACAGGGAATCGTACATCATCGCACTGTTTGTGGCGGATGTAATAGATCCAGAAGCGCAGAAAATTATTCGCGGCGCGAAGCTGTACAAGAGCTTCAAGTTCGGCTTGCAGGGATGGGTTGCCCTGAAGGTCGCGGCCGTGGAACTTGAAAAGGAGTTGATCGAGACAAACAAAGCTGGCGGCAATCTTGTGAGTTTTTTCAGGAAATTATTAAGGAGTGAAAAAGTATGACCGCAATTCTCATTCTGGTTGTCGGCATAGTTCTTCTCGGCCTGGGCTACATATTCTACGGTTCCTGGCTGGCTAAGAAGTGGGGCGTGAACCCCGACCGTCCGACCCCTGCTCACACCAAGTTTGACAACAAGGACTTTGTCCCTGCTAACCCCGCCGTCCTGATGGGCCACCACTTCTCGTCCATCGCAGGCGCCGGCCCCATCAACGGCCCCATCCAGGCGGCTGTCTTCGGCTGGCTGCCCGTTTTCCTGTGGGTCGTCATCGGCGGTATCTTCTTCGGCGCTATGCACGACTTCGGCGCTCTGTTCGCCTCCATCCGTCACGGCGGCCGTTCCATCGGCGAGGTCATTAAGGACAACATCGGTCCCAAGGCCTACAAGCTGTTCGTAATCTTCGCGCTGCTGGTGCTCATCCTCGTCATCGCCAGCTTCACCTCCGTCGTTGCCGGCACCTTCGTGTCCGTCGGCGCTGACGGCGAGGCGCTGCCCATCATCACTGTGGGCCGCGAGAACTGCTCCGGTAACGCCTCCACGGCGACCACGAGCCTGCTGTTCATAGTCATCGCCATCATCTTCGGCTTCTTTGTCTACCGCAAGGGCGCGAAGGTCGGTCCCGCCACCGTTATCGGCGTCATCGGTATCGTTGTCATCACCATCATCGGCCTGAACGTCGGTGTCAACATCAGCCGTACGGGCTGGGTTATCTTCATTGCCGTGTACATCACCCTGGCCTCTCTGCTCCCGGTCTGGATACTCCTCCAGCCCCGTGACTATCTGTCCAGCTTCCTGCTGTACGCGATGATGATCATCGCCATCGTCGGCGTCCTGGGCGGCACCGCGGGCCACGAGTTCCTGCTGCCTGCCTACAACGGCTTCACCACCTCCAGCGGCACTCTGTTCCCGGTCCTGTTCATCACCGTCGCCTGCGGCGCCATCTCCGGCTTCCACAGCCTGGTCGGCTCCGGCACGACTTCCAAGCAGATCAACTCCGAGAAGGATGCGAAGGTCATCGGCTACGGCGCCATGATCATCGAGTGCGTCCTGGCTCTCGTCTCCGTCATCTCCGTCGGCGTGGTGTGGAACCTCGTTCAGCAGGGTGCTGGCGGCGAAGGTGCTCCTCTGACCACCAACGCTCCTCCGGCGATCTTCGCCTCCGGTATTGCCTCCATGGTCTCCTGGATGACCGGCGGCGCTGCCGACTTCACCAACCCGCTGTATGACACCATCTACACCCTGATCACCCTGGCCGTCTCCGTCTTCGCGCTGACCTCTCTGGACACCGGCACCCGTCTGGGCCGCTACATGTTCACCGAGCTCTTCGTGCACGAGGGCGAGGATCCCACCAAGATCCCCGGCTTCCGCGGCTTCCTGGCTAAGCCCCTGGTCGGCACTCTGTTCCTCGTCATCGTCGGCTGCGGCATCGGCTTCCTGAGCCTCTCCCAGATCTGGGGTCTGTTCGGCGCCGCCAACCAGCTGCTTGCCGGCCTGGCTCTCATGGCCGTCGCCTGCTGGCTCGGCAACATCGGCAAGAGCAACAAGATGTTCTTCATCCCCATGGTCTTCATGCTGGTTGCCACTCTGACCTCCCTCGTCATGACCATTATCAGCAAGGTCGGCGCCATCGGTGCTGGCACCGCTGCTTGGGGCGACTGGTTCCAGCTCGTCTTCGCGGCCGCTCTGGTCATCCTCGCTGTCGTCGTCAGCATCAGCGGCATCCAGACCTTCGTCAAGCAGGCGAAGGGCGAGATCACCGGCGATGCCAAGGCTGTCGAGGCCACGAAGTAATTTCGCTT
>URDK01000002.1 GCA_900546485.1 uncultured Eubacteriales bacterium | reverse complement strand
GCCAATGCTTAAAGCATTGGCGAGCTTCTTTTCATTGTACATTGCGTGCTTACTTCCACTACCGCTTTCATTTTTGTGAGTTAATCTTAAAAAAGTGCGTTATTTACAAAGCAAAACCTTTGAATTAAGATTCAGTTACAACAAAACGCAGTAACGAAAGGGCGTGTCTTCAATACTGTTCGCCGGCGTAGATATAGGTTCAACCACAAGCAAATGTGTGATTTTGAACGAAAACAAAGAACAGCTCGTATTCCACCGAGACTACACTCTTGCCGACCGAAACGAAAGTGGAGAGCGGGTTCTTAATGCCTCCCTGCAAAAAATCGGCGCATCCAGGAACGATCTCTGCGGAATTGTTTCTACGGGCTACGGACGAAAGGCGTTTTTGTGCGCTGACAAGGCGATAACAGAAATAATAGCGCACGGTATTGGTACGGCGGAGCTTTATCCCGACGTAAAAACCATAATAGACATAGGCGGTCAGGACAGCAAGGTTATTGAAGTTGACCACGGAATGGTTGTCAAGTTTGAAATGAACGACAAATGTGCCGCCGGCACCGGCCGCTTTTTTGAAGTTCTTACAAACCGCCTGATGGGTGTGGAGATGGATGAGCTCAGCGACATGATAGCCGCTGCCGACGCTCCAAGCCAGATCAGCAGCATGTGTACCATATTTGCCGAGTCCGAGATCATATCGCATCTGTCTGAAGGCCAGAAAAAGGAAAATATAATTGCTGGCGTTGGATGGGCGATAGCCCGGCGTATTGTTGGCATGGGCCGCTCCGGAAGGATCCCGTTCAACTCCCAAATTGTATTTTCCGGAGGCGTGGCAAATAACCGCAGCATAGCCGGAATATTTGAACAGCTGCTTGGCAAGCCGGTCACGCCGTCGGTAAACCCTCAGTCAACCGCAGCCTTAGGGGCGGCGATAACCGCCGTAAATGAGTACAAAAAGTGAGAGCTTTATTCAGAAGTAAAAGCATGTAAATACAAGGAACAAAAGGAGGCCGTTCTCTATGAGCAAAGTTTTGCAGGAGATTGAAAGACTGGCTGCAGACAGGACCAATCAGCTCAAAAAGGCTAAGGAAGAAGGCCGCAAGGTGATTCAGTACACCAGCAGCTTTATTCCTGACGAGATAATAAGAGCTGCTGGTGCCGAACCTTATCTCATGTGCCGCGGAGGTGAACCCGAACCAACCGAAGTCATCCTGGACGACATGCTCAGGTTCATGAATCCGCTGGCGCGCTCCATGGCCGGGTTCTATAAGATGGGCATGGATCCGGTCACTCCTATCTCGGATTTGATAATCACGCATCAGAATGAGTGCCATACCGGCAGAATCACTGAATTGCTCGAGGCCTGGGGCCTGCCTGTCGCAAAGGTAGGAGTTCCTGTGGACTGGGACCGCGATTTCGCATTTGAATACTATTACGATGGCCTCAAAGAAATGGTGGCCAAAATTGAAGAAGTGACCGGAAACAAGGTGGATATGACAAAGGCCCGCGAATATATGTCTGACACCAACCGGATAAACGCCGGCCTGCGCAAGATCGACGCGCTCAGGAAAAAGGACAATCCCCCCATAGGAGAGCTGGAATTCATAAAGCTCGTCCACCATTCCTACATGATAGAGCCAAAGCTTATGATACAAAAGCTTGATGAGCTCTATGAGGAACTTAAGGACGCCCCCGGAAAGTTTGCTCCCAACGCCCCCCGGCTCCTGCTGTTCGGCCATGCAGTCGCTATCGGCGACTACACCGTCCCGCGTGTCTTTGAGGAATCCGGTGCAGTGTTTGTCACCGAGTTCCTTGACGAGGGCATACGTCCCTTCAAATGGGATGTGGATGTAGAGGCGGATGACCTCCTCCTTGCTTTTGCAAAATCACGTTATCTGGAGAAACCCCCGGTAAACATTTTCCAGCCGTCGTGGAAGACAAGGTTCGATTATACAAAGCAGCTCATAAGCGACTACCGCGTAGACGGCGTCGTTTCCTATCAGCTGGTATTCGATGAAATATACAACATGGAATTCGCTTGCCTTGCAAAATGGCTGGATGAGATGAAGGTTCCCCTTGTGAAAATCGAATCCTCGTATGAGTATTCCAGAGAATCTATGGCGCCGCTTACAACTAGGATCGAAAGCTTTGTAGACTCGGTTAAGGAGGTTAAAAACAAATGAGCAAGGACGTTTACAGAGAGTTTCTGGAGTACCTTGAATTCTCTGAGGAAGACATCGCTCAGGACCTGGAGAACTTCAAGTACGCCTGCGAAAGAACTGATCTTACCGAGGAAGATGTGGCATACGCAAAGGACGTCTGGATCCCCGAAAACTGGTGCACCAAGTATAAGGGCGTACGCATGGCTCTTGGCGTAGTCGTACGCGAGCTGATAGACGTTTGCCAAACGATCAAATTCAAAGCCGAGGGCAAGAAACTCGTATACGGCATTCTTCCTGCGTATTCCAATCTCTACTATGCATTGCAATATGCGGATCCCGACGTGTACATTTCTTTCCCCGACATTCTTCTGACCATGGCTCTCAACGGCATCTTCCACAAAGCCGGTCCGTGGTTTGCAAAGGCTGAGAACGCCATCACGCCCGGCTGCCGCCACTGCCCGCTGAACAAAATGCGCCTCGCCGCATACACGAGCGGTATAATCGCTCCTCCGGACGTTATCTGGAGTTGGGGCTTCAACTGTGATGAAGGTCCCAAAACTGATGAGCTCATTCAGAACCTGTGTGGGGATGAATGGAGATACGTCATCTCGCGTGCCCCGCATGATTCTCTCTTCGGAGTACCTGATGATGAAGTCATGCGCCGTCTGGATCTCGTCGCGAAGGAATACCGCACCGGATTCAACACTATCTGCGACATCATCAATGTACATGTTAAGCCCGAGGACTTCAAAAACGCAAATGACGACCTCAACCGCATAACATTCAAAGTCTCTATGCTGACGCAGATGATATGCAAGGCTGATCCCCCGGTCCTGTCCGGCAACATCATGACCGTAATATCCTCGTTCCAGCTCTTCCCATACAACCGTGGCCTGAAGAAGATGGAAGAGGCTGTGGATACGCTAATTGTGGAGCTGCGCAAGGCTATCAAGGAGGGCGACGGAATACTGCCGAAAGGCGCCCCGAAGGTCGCCACATATTTTGACTCCCCTGCTGTTCCCTGGTTTGACAAGCTGTTTCTGCGCAACGGTGTCTGCACCACGTACAGCCTGATCACCACCCCCACCAAGAAGCAGCTCAACCGTGAGTTCATATCCGATGACCCGTTTATGATCATGGCCGAGACCTGGCTCCGCCGCGGCTCCATACAAAACATGGGCTCCGATATAGACGGCATGGTCGAACGCTGCGAGACTTATCACCCGGACGGAGTAGTCATGGGCTTCTTCGACTTTGACCGCTGGCTCGGAGCACATCAGAAGACCGCGTCCAAGCGTGTCGAGGAGAGAACCGGCGTACCGCACTTCTACATGGAATGCGACTTCTACGATGATCACGACTACACTGAGGAAACCATGTCCACCAGAATTGAAAGTATCTGCCAGGTGCTGAAGATGCGAAAGAAAAACAACTGACGTAGATAGAAGAATTGACACCTCTGACAGAGGTGTCAATTCTTTTAAAGCGCAAGAAGTTGGATGCATAAACTAGGTTTCATGCACTTACTGACGCCGGTATTCCCTTTTCGTTTGGGAAAAACACTCTGCCAGGAGCCCGCTGTCAGGCTTCACTCCGGCGAGCACCACTCCGATCTCTACGCCGCTCTCCAGGCCGGCTTCATGCCAGATCATGAACGCCGGCATATTTTTGATGGCAAGTCTTCTTTAAACCTCGATGGCATGCTTCTCTTTCGCAATGTCCCTGAGAACAACGTCACGCTTGACTATTTGCCCTATATCTCATGTGCTGCAGACCCCATGATCGGCTGTGATTGTGTGTTGCCATCAAAGCGCACTTGGGTGAGCGGGCAACTACCACGCGAACAAGCTCCAAGGCTGTAGGAGAAACTATTTGACTAGTCTCAGGACCGCAATAATGGTCAAGCGCTGGAAAAATGATGCACTTCGAGCTGCTGCGCTGAGCTTACGATGTTGCGATCTTCTGCCCGGACGGCAAGTTCATAGCGCTGAAGCGAAAATTCTGACGCTATGAGATTGTTTACAAACGCTGCCGCTCATTACAAATGCGGAGCCCCTAATGCTTCAGGGGCTCCGCATTTTGTTTGCTTTTCGTTGTTTACGCTGCAAGGTAAGCGTAAATCTTAAATGAATACCGAAGCTGGAATAGCTCTTCCGTGTTCTGAAAATCTATTCCTGTGATCTGTTGTATCTGCTGCTTGCGATAGGATATGGTGTTCCGATGCGTATGCAGACGCTCCGCGGTCTCTTTCTGATTGCAATTCGTCTCCACATACACGCGTGCCGTGTCAAACAGCTCGGTGCCATTCTCTCTGTCATAACTGCTCAGCGCTGCGAGCGCCGGATGGCAAAAGTCTCTTATATGAGCCCCTTCACTGAGATGGCCTATAAGAGAAAAGAACGCAACGTCTGAGTATAGTATCGTATGCTTCGTGAGTCTGAGCCTATCGGCCAGGGCAATTGCCTCACGTGACTGCGCATAATACTGTGGCAAGTCCTGAAGCGTGTTGAACACATTGCTTATTCCGGTGCGCAAGTGGTTTGCAACTGATAGCTTGTCCAAAAAGGCAAGCGCTGCCCGGCCGGTATCTTCATATGCGCTGTCAGCGGGTAGAAGCAACATCAGTCCATCCCTATACTGTATCGGCGGCGCTGCATTGAACACGGCCGAAAGCTGCGAGCCCAGCGTCTTGAGCAAGTCTCCGCAGCTGTAATAGAGCGGTTTAACAAACATTGTTCGCATACGGGATGGAAGTGAAAACTTACCAGATGTAAGGCGATCAGCTATAGCTTCACGCGATTCGCCGCCAAGTATATCAACCACCAGCCTGCGATATAGTTGCGTGTGGGAATTTACCTCGGGATCATTACGACGTATGTAATCCGCAGCAACACGGCTCATTATTTGAGTTATGGCATTGGCCAGCGGACTCTTGAGTTCTTCCGTGGACAGCGTGAATACATAACCGTGCGCATACCCGTTTATCACTATGGGACAACTTAAGTAGTATATACCAGTATCTTCGCAACGGTAGCTATATGCCAAAATAGATATCTCCTTGCGCTGCAGCAGCCGGCTGTAGAAATGCTGCATGTGATCCGCCGGACAATACCCTTCTTTTATAAACATACGCCACTCTGGGTCTATATCCTTCCACGGACTGGAGTGTGCCAGGACTTTTCCGCTGAAATCAATGGCAACCAACTGTCCTCCGCACTGCCGCGCCGCCTCGCTCAGGACATAGCTTAGATCTCGCCCGGATATTATCATTTGCAAAAACACCGAGTAATTGTCCGACTCTTTCAGTGAGCGGTTGAGCACAAGCTGAACAAAATTCAGCACCTCAGTCTGCATCTCAGGCCTGCAAAACAAAACGTTCCTGCCGCTGCCACGGAGCGAGTCAAGCAGCTCCTGCTGTCTGTCCTCGCTGCATATGATAAGGGAATTTATGGGTTTTTCCGGAGCTGAAAGATAATCCGCAGCGTTAAAGACATAGAGATTGTCGTGCACGGATACGTCGCTCTCCGAGTTGCAGAACAGAAAAATGTTTACACGTCCTGCAGAATTGCCTATGCATGACATAAGGTCGAAACGGGTGTGAATAAGGTCAACCAAATGAGTAAAAAGCATAAAATTACTCCCTTTTATCTGCTAATACAGTCTCATATGCCCAATGAACAAGCCATCGAAATAATATTGTGCAGCGGGAACATGTTAAAAAATTATCGTTGGCATTATTATAAGGCCATCAGACGCAAGTGTCAACACCATTAAATCTGAACAGGAAAGGAACGAAAGTCTATGTACGAGAAGCTGTTCTCCAGGGGAAAAATTGGCAATCTTGAACTCAAGAGCAGGATCGTCATGCCCCCCATGGGCACGAGCATGTCCAGCGCAAACGGCGAAGCCTCGCCGGAGATTATCCGGTACTATGAGGAGCGCGCCAAGGCGGGCTGCGCCCTCATCTGCACCGAGATTACCTGCATTGACGAGGAGACCGGCGCGGGCGGTTTCTACCAGCTGCACGCCACCAGCATGAAACATGCCCAGAGTCTGCAGAAACTCGCCCAGGCCGTGCACAGATACGACACCAAGGTGTTCCTCCAGCTGCACCACCCCGGCCGTGAGATCTCCGGCTCTATGGAACCCGCTGGTGAATGCATCGCCCCGAGCGCTATTCCCTGTCCGGTAGTCGGTGAGACTCCGCGAGCCATGAGCACCGCTGAGTGCGAAGCCATGGAGCAGAAGTTTATCAAGGGCGCCGTCATCGCCAAGGCCGCCGGCATGGACGGCGTCGAGCTGCACGCCGCTCATGGCTACCTGCTCAACCAGTTCATGAGCCCCTTGACCAACAAGCGCACCGACAAATACGGCGGAGACTTCTTCAACCGTATGCGCATGATCGCAGACATTATCATCGGCATCCGCTACGCCTGCGGCCCCGACTTCCCGGTAAGCGTCCGCATCAGCGCCGACGAGTATCAGGAGGGCGGCATCGACCTTAAGGAAGGCGTCCGCATCGCCCGTTATCTTGAGAGTCTCGGCATCGTCTCCATAAACGTCAGCTGCGGCACCTATGCCACCGGCAACACCATTGTCGAGCCCTATTTCCGCGATGAGGGCTGGAAGAAGAACCTCGCCACCGCTATAAAGGCTGCGGTCAAGATTCCGGTCATCGCTGTCAACACCATAAAGAACCCCGCTACTGCCGAGAAGTTCCTTGAAGAGGGTGTCTGCGACTTCGTCGCTCTCGGCCGTGCACAGCTGGCTGACCCTGAGTGGGCCAAGAAGGCCAAGGAGGGCAAGGAACACCTCATCCGCAAGTGCATGGGCTGCATGTTCTGCTTCAAGGCCGCTGCCAGCGGTATGCCCATCATATGCAACGCCAACCCGAACCTCGGTCTCGAGACCATCTACAACGAGGATACCCTGAAGAAGAACGGCGACGGTCGCGTGGTCGCAATCGTCGGCGGCGGCCCTGGCGGCATGCAGGCCGCCCTCATTCTCGCAAAGCGCGGCTTTAAGCCCATCATTCTCGAGAAGTCCGACCGTCTCGGCGGCTCCATGAACTACGCCTGCAAGCCACCTCACAAGGAACTTGTCGGCGAGCTCATCAAAACCATGGTAAACGAGCTGGCTGAGGAAAACGTCGAGGTCCGCTTCAACACCGAGGCGACCGTCGAATCCGTGAAGGCCATGGATCCCTACGGCGTCATTCTCGCCACCGGCGGCAGCCCGATCCGCATCCCTGTCCCCGGCGCTGACGGCGACAACGTCTACATAGCCCAGGACGTCGTGGACGGCAAGTACACCTTCTCCGGCAAGAAGATCATCGTCATCGGCGCCGGCGTCACCGGCCTCGAGACCGCTGAGATGCTCTCCGCCGACAACGACGTAACCGTCGTCGAGCAGACCGCCAACTTCGGCGAGCCGCTCTACCCCAGCGTCAAGGCTTACCTGCGCAAAGTGCTCACCGAAAACGGCGCAAAGATCATGAACCTCCAGGGCCTTACCGAGATCCAGCCCGGCAAGGTCATACTGCGCCACAGCGTTACCGCCTTCAAAACCGAGCTCGAGGCCGACGTGGTCGTTTTCGCGGCAGGCGTCCGTCCGAACAAGGCTATGGCCGACGAGTTCTATGCTGCCTTTGACAAGGTCACCACTGTCGGCGACGCTTCCAAGCCCGGTCTCATCGGCGATGCGCTCCGTGAGGCCAACAGCAAAGCTTATGTGTTTTAATCGAGGAAAGAGGGAGGACTAAAGCTATGAAGGAATTCAAGGATAAAGTACTCGTAGTCACCGGCGCGGGCAGCGGCATTGGACGCGCTATAGCCCTCGAGGGCGCGCGGCGCGGCATGAAGGTCGTCGTGAATGACATCGATGCCCCCAGCCTCGAAAAGACTGTCGAAATGGTCAAAGCTGAGGGTGCGGAGTGCGCTTCCCTAGTCGCCGATGCTACCATGGCCAAAAGTATAGAGACTCTGCTGCACACTGCCCTCGATGCCTTCGGTAAGGTCAATATCATGGTCAGCAATGCGGGCGTCACCGCCCCCGGACCCGTCTGGGAGCTGCCCGTTCAGGATATCGACTGGATCGCTCAGGCGAATTTCCTCGGCCACACCTACGGCATGCACTATTTCATCAAGCAGATGATCGAGCAGGGCGATGAGTGCGCCTACATGAACGTCGCCTCCGGCGCCGGACTCATGGTGTCCTACAGCTCCTGCATGTACCATGCCACCAAGACAGCCGACGTTGTCCAGACCGAAGCTACCTACCTTGCCCTGAAGAGCCGCGGCATCACCAATATCCAGATGCATGTGCTCTGCCCGGCCTACGTCCTGACTGAGATACACGAGAGCGACAAGCACCGCCCGGAACGCTTCGCCATCAATGATGACCCCTACTACAAGAGCGAAGAGTTTGTCGCAGGCAATATTCGCGCCGCTCGTGGCGTTGCCAGCGGTATCCCCATAGACTCCGTAGGGCTGACCGTCTTTACCGCCTTCGAGGAGGATAAGTTCTATGTTCTCACTCATCCCGAGGCGATCGAGATGCAGAAGGTCCGCGTAAAAGCCATCTACGAAGGAACTCACCCCATCGGCTAAAGGAGGCTGCGAACAATGATAAAGGATTATAAGGGTCAGAAAGCTGTCGTCACCGGCGCCGCCAACGGTATCGGCCGCGCCCTCGCTCTCGGCATGGCCAAGCGCGGAGCCGACGTTCTCGTGGCTGACATTCACGGCGACGAGGTCCAAAAAGTCTGCGAAGAGATCAGGGCCATGGGCCGTGAGTCATGTGCCGTCCAGGCCGACGTCACCATCAAGGCCGACTGCAAGAAGATCTTCGACAAGTGCATGGAGGTCTTTGGCCGCTGCGACATTCTTGTCAACAACGCCGGCGTCAGCACCAACGGCGACGTCTGGAATATCCCCGAGCGCGATATCCGTTGGGTATATGAGACAAACGTCTACTCCCACTGGTACATGATGGGCTATTTCATCCCCCAGATGAAGGCTCAGGGCAACCACTGCCAGATCCTCAACGTCTGCTCCATCGCCGGCCTCATCACCATCGGCAGCAGCCCCGCTTACTTCAGCAGCAAGCACGCCGCCGTCGCCCTCAGTGAGGTCGTCTACAAAGAGATGAAGGCCGAAGGCAACGACATCGATGTCTCCGTGTTCTGCCCCGGCTTCGTCCAGACCGAGATGTGGAAGACCGACCGCCACCGTCCTGAGCGTTTTGCCATCAACGACGATCCATACTACCAGACCGACTGGTACAAGGCTCAGGAAGGCATCAGCAAGAAGGTCCTTGACAACTCCGCACCTCTGGATGAGACCATCGAGAAGGTCTTTAACATGCTCGGCACCGAGTGCTTCTACATACTCACTCACGACCAGTATGACGGCCTGCTGCGTGCCCAGGGCGTGTGGATAGCTGACAAGGTTCGCCCTGTCGAGCTCTCCGACGTCAAGCTCGTTGGCGAATACAAGAAAGACTGAGCTCATAAACGCCGCCGCGCTTGAATAAGCGCGGCGGCACCTGGAAAAGGGGTGTTAACTTGGAAAAGAAGAAAGGCATATTCTACGGCTGGTGGATAGTCGTCGCCTGTACGCTCATAATGGCGACGTTCTTCACGCTGCTGCTCAGCTGCCTCGGCCTCTTCACGGTCCCCATGACCGAGGATCTCGGCATCAGCCGTACCGCATTCAGCACATTCAGCACTATCACCTCCATCCTTGGCATGATACTCTCGCCCGTCGCCGGTAAGGTGCTGGCCGTAAGGGACACCCGCAAGATTATGACCGTTTCCCTGCTCATAGCGGTCATTGGGTACACCTGCCTCTCCTTTGTCAACAACGTCGTGCTGCTTTACATTCTGGCTTTCGTGATTGGCACCGGCAGCGTGTTCTGCACCACCGTGCCTATCGCCGTCGTACTCACTCGCTGGTTCGTCAAGGACCGCAGCAAAGCCATGAGCATCACTTTTGCTGGCAGCAGCATCGGTGCCATGATACTCTCGCCCGTTATCAGCTCCATCATCGAGTCTCTGGGCTGGCGTATGGCATTCCGTATCCTCGGTCTCGGAATGCTCGTTATCCTCGTGCCGATTGTGTTCCTTCTCGTCCGCTCCAAGCCTGAAGACAAAGGCCTCAAGGCCCTCGGCGCTGACGAGGCCGTCAAGGCCGGCGCCACGGCTGAGGCCGGCATGACCGGACTGCCTCTGCGTGAGCTGCGCCGTCACGCCACGTTCTGGGTATACGTCATCGGTATTTTCGTCATGTTGCTCACCATGGGCGCTATGTATCACATGCCGGCGCACATCAGCGGCAGCCTAGGCATCAGCGCCGATCTTGCAGCAACCTTCGTGTCCATCTACAGCCTCGTCGCGATTTTCGGCAAGCTCATTATGGGCGCAGTGTTCGACCGCTTCGGCGTCAAGGCCGGTATCCTGCTCGGTACCGTATGCATGGGCCTGTGCTATGTGTTCCTGATAATTGCCAAGAGCTTCCCGATGCTCATCGTCGTCGCCGTCTTCTACGGCCTCGGCAGCGCACACGGCACGATCTTCCCGCCCACGCTGACGTCCAAACTCTTCGGTTCCAAGTACTACAGTGAGGTATTCGGCTTCGTCAATGCCTTCGCCAGCCTTGCTCTTGCCGTCTGCAACATCATCATGGCTGCGCCGTATGACATCACCGGTTCGTACACTCTCTCCTGGATCATAGGCCTTGCCGCCGCCATTCTGGCTACCGTCTTGCTCTTTGCATCCAGCACCGGAGCGAAGAAACTCATGGTAGAAAAGGCAAGCGAAAACACCTGATCCTATATTGCAATAGAAAAGGCTCACCGTAACGGTGAGCCTTTTCTATTGCAATATAGCCTTCGTTTTTGATGGGCGGTCTCCGAATTAAAGCCGACCAAACACAGTGACTATTTCACAACGCATTGGTGTGCTTTCAATCTCCGATCTGGCTGACGGCCTATGGCGCGCAGCGTAATGTAATAACCTTCACGCAATTTGCCTACATGTTCAAGGTTCACGGCCCCTATATGCCCAGCTCCCACAAATGCGGACTTGAGTCTGACGTTTCAGCTGTGTACTGAATATTATCCCACCCGCAACACCTGAGCGCCGCACGTTTAATACGCCTTATTCCCTGGGTCAAAGCCCTCTGTCTCGGATATAAGGTCTATCATGGCACGCATGGCCGGTGTGAGCCATTTATTTTTAAGGAATGCGACAGTTTTGCCCCTGAGCAAGATATCAACGGAGGGTGTCAGTAAAGTAAAATCGTGCAAACTTATCTCATGGCCTCGGTCAAAGAATATCTAAAATCTCATGAAGCTGCATTATTCCGCTCACAGCACAACATCACGGTGCCAAGTTACCCCAGCTATGCCCAGATATGCATTATATGTCTTTTGAAGCTCTGTTTGGTTATGCACATTTTCTGAAACCCACTTTTTCATTTTGGATCTTGACGCCTATTAGCAGGTTTATCATTATAATTTTAATATCTTCATATTTAAAGGAGGCCTCTACATTCTTGTATACTGCAGAGGCCTCCCCACTATTTTAATTTAAAGAAAGCTGAATTACTCAGCTGCAACGTTGTCTGGATAGGTCTCGCTCCAGGCGTTGAAACCGCCCTCGAGGGTGTAGACCTTGGACATGTCGTATCCCATGGCGGACAGGACGTTGGTGGTAGCCTGGGCGTAGCTCTTGCCGGAGTAGCAGATGATTATGAGATTGTTGCTCAGGTCTTTGGTCGCGGCCTGCATGGTGGCCACGCCCGCGTCGAAGTCGCCGTTCTTGGCGGCGTCCATGTCGGCGCTGATGGCGCCGGGGATGTGGGAAGTGGCGTAATCCGCGGCCTTGCGGACGTCGATGAAGGTGTAGTCGGCGCTGTCGAGCACCGCATCTGCATCAGCCACGGATATGTACTGCATCGCCACGTCCTCTTCAGGAGCCGTTATGGCGTCGGAGCCGTTCTCGGGCTGCTCGGCGGACTGGGACTGCTGAGCAGGCGGCTCGGATGCGGGCGCGGCGCTCTCACCGCAGCCTGCCAGCAGAAGAGCGGCCATAAGGGCGCAGAGAAGGAGAGAAAGTATCTTTTTCATTCTTAAAACCTCCAATAAAATTGTCTTGTGGTGCCGGTCAAGGGACCGGCTATATCAGCTATGGTGATTCCTGCGATACAGTTGGTGTGCGAGTGTGCAGAGAAGCAGCAGCGCGGCCAGGGCCCTCATGCCATACAGCAGCCGGGATGGTATCGCTGCTGCATAGCGGGAGCCGACGATGCCGTATGCCAGCGTGCTGAAAAGCTCTCCGCAGGCGGCGCCTGTCAGCCAGCGCAACCATGGGAGATGGCTCAGCCCCATGATATCCGGCAAAACCTCCCGCCCAGGGCAGTATCAGCAGCGCAGCACAGGTAGCTGCACCGCCCCAGCCGAGCACGAGCGCTCTTGCCGTCTCAGGCAAGCGCCTGGCGGCGGCGCGGCCAAAGAGGAGCCGGGACAGGGCGAAGCAGGCGCTGTCCGCCGCCGCATTTCCCGCCCAGGCCAGCAGCAGTCCCAGGACCGTGCCGAAAACCAGAGTGTCGGCCACAGTGAGCGCCGGGCGGCTCCACGGCAGTATCACCGCCCTGAAGACCGCCAGCTGCAAGGCGTAGAGCGGGGCCGCCTGCGAGGAGCGCAGGGCCCCGGCCAGGGTCTGCGGGCTCCGCTGGGTGAGGAGCATTACCTGTCCCAAAAACTGCTCGTACAGCGGGGCGAACCGCACCGCAGCGAACGCCGCAGCCAGCAGGACGATGCGGGCGGTCACAGACAGGCTCACTCGGCCGCGCTTGAGCTTACTCCACATCCTCCACCGCGCACCAGCGGTAGTAGGACTCATCGTAGTTGATGCTGTTTTCAAAGCCACACATCTCCAGGATCAGCTGCATATAGGCTGAGCGGATACCGGCGGTGCAGTATGTGACTATGGTGTCCTCCTTAGAGAGCCCGGCGGCCTCAAACATGGCCGTCAGCTCCTCGTTGGACTTGAGGACGTTGTTGTCGTCGAACAGGTCGGTAAAGCGGATATGTATGGCTCCGGGCAGGTGTCCGCCCTTCTTCTCGCCGTACAGGACCTCGCCGTCATACTCCTCGTCGGCGCGGACGTCCACTGTCTTGACCGTATCGTATATGTCGACAAGGTCGTCAGTGTTTATGAGGTGGGTCTCGTCGAGCGTGGACACGGTCACCTCGGCCGGGGTGAACGGCTCCGCGCTCTTCTGAGTGGGCACGCCGGCGGCCTCGAGGGCCGAGAAGCCCCTGTCCGCGATCTTGACGCGCTCAAAACCCACGGCGATGAGCTCCCAGGCGACGCGCCCGTCGTCGCCCCAGCCGTCCTTGCCGTCGGAGAAGAGGATTATCTCCTTCTCGGGGGTGATGCCCATCGTGCTCAGGACCTCGCTCAGCTCGTCCATCGGCAGGATTGTGCCCCACATCACGTCGCCGGATGCACCATCGGCGCAGCGCGCGAGCGGCTGCCATGCCGTGGCGATGGCGCCCTGGACCGTACCCTTTGCCGCGGCCTCCTCGCCGCGGGCATCAATGAAGATGACGTCGTTGCTACCTATGCGGCTCTTGATATAATCGGGGTTGGCCACATATTCGCCCGTGAAGGCGGCCTGGACCGGCTGCGCGGTCTGCGCCTCGCCGGGGTCGTTCGCCCCGGTACCGCAGCCGGCCATGACGAAGACCAGCGCGAGGGCCGCCAGAAGTGCGGCCATTCTTATTTTCATGATGCAGCACTGCCTTTCTCTTTTTGAATGGATATGTGTTCAATATCTTCTTTACTGTTCGGTACATCCAGCCTGTTCCGCCGGGAAAAACACCAGCTTGTTCGAGTCTAGCTCCACGCCCAGCATATCCCCTAGCCGAACCGGCTCCTGTGTTCTGGCTGCAAGCTCACTTCCTTTCAGGCTCAGGGTGATGAGACTGGACTCGCCCTGGTAGCGCAGATTGACGACCTCCCACTCGCCGTGATCGAGCAGCCGCACGGCGTTTGGGCGGACGCATGCTGTCCATCCGCCGTCGGAGCAGCCTTGGACGGGGATGTCTATCGCCGGAGAACTGAATATGCCGGCCTTTACGTGGCCGCTGATGTAGCTGCAGCCGCCCCAGTAGTCGGACACGCTCCTGCTTGCCGGGCGGAGGTATATCTCCTCCGGCGTATCCACCTGCGCCAGCCGCCCGTCTATCATCAGGGCGATGCGGTCGGAGATGGAGAGGGCCTCCCGCTTGTCGTGGGTCACCATGACGATGGTGATGTCGGAGCGGCGGTGCAGCTCCTTTACGAAATCGTCCATCTCGCAGCGCAGCTCCTCGTCCAGGCTGGAGAACGGCTCGTCGAGCAGCAGCAGCCTCGGCCGCGCGGCCAGGGCCCTCGCGAGTGCCACACGCTGCATCTGTCCGCCGGAGAGCTGGTCCACGCGGCGCTTTTCCGTTCCCGGCAGGCGCACCGTCTCAAGCAGGCGCTTCACCTGCGCGGCGCGCTCTGACCTAGGCACGCCCAGCAGCTTCATTGGGAACTCAATGTTGCCCTCCACGCTCAGGTGCGGGAACAGCCGCAGGTCCTGAAAGACGATGACCGCGCCGCGCTTTTCCGTCGGCAGGCGCAGCACGGATGCGCCGTCTATGAGCACGTCGCCGCTGCCGGGCTCCAGCAGTCCGGTCACCGCCTTGAGCAGGGTGCTCTTTCCGCAGCCGGAGGGGCCGAGGAGCGCCATGAGCTCCCCGCGGCAGACGCTCAGGTCTATCCCGTGCAGGATCTCCTGCCCGCCGCGCGACACGCTCAATCCTCGCAGTTCAAGCATCGGCCGGCTCAACGCTGGCGCCCCCTCTCCTTTGGCCCCAAGGCGCTCTCGGCGCAGGGATACACGGCCCTGAGCGCCCGGCGAAACAGTATGAATGCCAGGATCGTGACCAGCATGAACAGCAGGCTGTACCCTGCGGCCAGAGTGCGATCCCCGTTTTGCAGGTACGGGACCATTATTACCGTGAATGTCTTGACACTGCCCCCGCCGATGAGCAGCGTAAGGAAGTACTGGCTGAAGGACACGATGTACGCCATGGCGGCGGCGGAGAGCGCCGCGGGCGTGATGGCAGGCATCGTAATGCTAAGGAACGCGCGCAGCGCTCCGGCGCCGAGGACGCGGGCCTGCTCCTCCAAGCGGCGTCCCACGGCCCGCGTGGCGTTAGTCATCAGGCTGACCGTATACGGCAGACAGCAGATGACATGCGTCAGGAGCACGCCGCCCGCCGTGTCGCTCAATCCGGCCCTGAGCAGCAGCAGATGCACGCCCATGCCGAACACGGCGGCGGGCACAATGAGCGGCAGCATGGAGCTCATGAGCAGCAGTCCCCGTCCGGGGAAGCGGCAGAAGACGACGGCGCGCGCCGTAAGTATGCCGACGGCAGTCGAGATGACCGCGGCCGAGGCCGAGAGCAGGATGCTCGAGTAAAGGACTCGCAGCGCATCGCCCCTGAGGACCTCCCGGACCCCGCGCAGGGAAAACAGCTGCGGCAGCAGGTCGGGCCAGGCCCAGCGCTCGGCGAAGCCCCAGACCGCGAGCACGGCTAGCGGCAGCGCAACGGCCGCAGCGGCGAGATACACTATGAGGCGGCAGCCGCCGTGCCTTTCAGTCATCGTCCGCACCTCCCTGCAGGCGCCGCGTCCGGCTCTTGAACAGCAGGTAATAGAGCCAGGCCATTCCGAGGCTGATGAAGAGCATTATGCCGTTCATGGCCATGGCCTCCGGCCGGTTTTTTAGGTCCGGCGAGAGATACTCGAGATACGCCGCGACCGGCAGCGCCTTGGGACTGGTCGGCCCGAGCAGGAACGGCAGCTCATACGCGCCGAAGGAAAAGGCCAGGATTATCAGGAAGGAGTCGCGTATTGCCGGGAGGCTCAGCGGCAGCGTCACGCGAAGGAAGGCCTGTCCCGGCGTGGCTCCGAGACTGCGCGCCGCCTCGCCCAGGTTGTCGCTGACCATAGACATCAGGTCCACCACGAAGAAGGCCACAAAGGGTATCTCCTTCCAGAGATAGCCCAGGATGATGCCCGCGCCGTGCGCATCGAAGAGCAGGTCCGGGAAGCCCTCCTGCCCGGATATGAGGCCGAGGCCGTAACACAGTCTGGCCAGAAGTCCGCTCTGGGAGAGGATGTTCATCACGAACAGCGCCACGAGCACATGCGGCAGCATTATCGGCAGCTGGAGCAGTCTCATCACCCATCCCCGCCTTTTGCCGCTGAATATCAGCGCAGCGCAGAGCACGACTCCGCCCGTCACCGCCAGCGCGGAGGAGACGAGCGACAGGTAGAGGCTGTAGCCCAGCGAGCGCCAGAGCTCCGGCGAGGCCAGGAGCCGGGCGTAATACTCCAGCGTCGGCTCCGTGAGCCCCAGCGACGGCACTACGCCCAGGCTCTGCACCAGGCCGCACAGCAGCCCCGCGAGGAACACCGCCATCAGCAGCAGAAACGGAAGCAGCAGCAGCGCCGCCCGGGCCTTGCCTCTCACTTGCCCACTACCTCCTCGAGCCAGAGCTCCTCAATGATCGGCACCAGTCTCACCGGCATCTCCGGCAGGCGGTGGGAGAGCAGCTCCTCCTGGGGTATGGTGCCGGGGCCGGGGTCGACGGAGTCGAAGAGCGCGGCCTCCTCCGGCGAGAACGCCGTCGGGTCCAGCACGGGGAGGATCTTCAGCTCCTCGTATCTGGACGCCTGCACCTCGGGCGAGAGCATCTCATTGATGGTCACCAGCGCTCCGGCCTTGTTCGGGGAGTTGCGCGCCACGGCAAGGTAGTTCGTGTTTCCGATGGTGCCTCCGTCAAAGACAAAGCTGCGGCTGGTCTCGCTGCACATGCCCTTCTCGATAGCGGTGGCTATCCAATAGGACTCGTAGCGCATGTGGAGCAGCAGCTCGCCGTCCATATACATGGTCTCCTGCTGGGAGACCGTGGCCGGGAAGCTCTC
Source organism: uncultured Eubacteriales bacterium (assembly GCA_900546485.1). Classification (GTDB taxonomy): domain Bacteria; phylum Bacillota; class Clostridia; order Oscillospirales; family Oscillospiraceae; genus Scatomorpha. Next base: position 55,250 of record URDK01000002.1, on the reverse strand, counting down.
GCCCTGCTTCCAGAGGTAGGGGTTGAGCTCGCGCAGATACTCCAGCGCCGGCTCTATGGCCTCGCGCACGGTGTCCTTGTCGGCCTCCATGTCCACGAACACCTGCGGGTCCACGAACTCGTATATGATGTTGCGCACAAAGGCGCTGCCCGTGAAATCCGGCGGCGCGGGATAGGTCACCCGGCCCGGATACTTTTTGGCGAATTCCAGCAGCTCTTCGGCGTTGGACGGTGTCTCCGGGGTCTTGGCCGAGTCATCTATCAGCACGAGCTGGGCCTTGCCGTATGGCGCCTCATAGCCCTCGACAGGATAGGCGAAGTCATAGTTCGTCTCCACGTCGTCCGCGTCCACATAGGCTGCAAAGTTGGGGAGGGCCTGGGTGAAGGGGCCGTACAGCAGGTCGTTTTCCCTGGCGGAGAAGAAGTTCTCGCCGTTTATCCAGATGACGTCGATGCTCCCCTGCTGCTTTCCGGCCTGTACCTCGGAGGAGAGCTTGTTGAGTATCTGGTCTATGTCCATCGGCACGCGGTCGATGGTTATGTCGTAGAGCTCCTTCATCCTGGGGGCGAAGTATTCGTCGATCCAGTTGTTTATCAGCTCATCCCCGCCCCAGCCGTAGAAGCTCACGGTGCTGCCCCGGGCGAGCTCGGTCAGCTCCTCGAACGTCGTCTTGTCCAGATCCAGCTCAGCCGCGTCCGCCGGGCCGCAGGCGGCAAGGCCCAGGATGAGCGCCAGACTCAGCAGCAGGGCGGCCGATCTTTTGTGTGCTCTCTTTCTTTTCACGTTTCCACACTCCTCTTATGTGCTCCTCAGAGCAGCTTGAATTTAGCGCGGTTCGCCAGAGATGCGGGCCCGCGCGCCGGCGTCTCCTCCACGCCCAGCAGCTCCGGCAGGACGTGCCGCACATCCGCGCCGCCGCGCGACAGCTTTCCGGCGCAGGAGGCGCAGTAGGTGTACACCGGCGCAGGAGGCCCCGACTTCAGCCGCTCGCCGAAGGAAGCGGACAGTTCGCCCTCAAAGGGCGCAGCGCAGCCGCCCAGCCCGCAGCACTGGATGTCCCGCACCTCCTGCACCTCTCCGTGCAGCAGCGGCGCGAGGCTGCCGAATATCTCGCGCGCCGCCCGGTCCGGGCAGGGTATGTAGAGCCGAAAGCGCTCCGCCTCCAGGGCCTGCGCCAGACCCAGCTCACGCAGTTTCCGGTATATGCCGACCACCGGTATGTCCAGCGTGGACTTGAGATAGTAATAGCAGTTCGGGCACAGCGCCACCAGCTCCGTCACGCCGCGCCGGTGCAGCCGTTCGGCCAGCGTGAGAGCGATGCGGCCTCTCTCGCGCTCCATGCCCAGTTCATATATGGGCTTGCCGCAGCAGTCCATCACAACGCCCATGCCCGCCCGGGCGCGGAGCAGCGCGATGAGCTTTTTCGTCGTCTCAGGAAAAAAGGACGGGAAGTTGCAGCCCGGGAACAGGACCGCACCCGGCGCGGCGCGGCGGTAGCTGCGGAAGATATAGCGCCGCTTTTCCCAAACCAGGGGCCTCAATCGGCGGCACTCGCTCAGGCGGGAAAACTCCCCGCCCGCCGCCTCCACCCGCTCGCGCCGCATGTCCAGGGCGATGGCCCTGCCGTCTATGCCGCGCGGGCAGTTTCGGGCGCATTCGCCGCACAGGAAGCAGTGATATGCCAGCTCCGGCCGCCGGGAAAAGCCCTCCAGGTCCAGGCCATATTTGCCCAGAAAAGCGCAGCTGCGTGTGCATTTTCCGCAGTGGATGCACTCCATTCGCGTCCCCCCCTTCAGCGTATGTCCGCGTATTGCCGGGCGATCTCGTCTATCGGCGCCCCCTTGCGGAAGCGGTGCTGGAGCCGCTGCATTTTGAGTATCGTCCGCAGCGCCCCGCCCGCCTCAAAGCGCCGGGCCGAGGTCACCAGATACCCCCGCGTCTGTCCGAGAGGCAGCACGCCCCTCAGCGTGAGCGAGAGCTGATAGTCCTCCATTATCGGCAGCTCCGGAAAGCCGCCCGCGCGCTCGAAAGCCTCCCGGGTGAGGAAGATGCCCTGGTCGCCGAAGGCTATCCTGCGCCAGCGGACCCTCAGGTTCGACATCAGCGCGCAGCAGCGCAGCAGCGCTCGTCCGCTGTCGAAGCGGATGCGAAAGCAGCCGAAGGCATAGCCCCGTTCCACCGTATCCCACACCTGTGCGCACAGGTTGCGGGGCAGCACGCTGTCGCAGTGGAGGAAGAGCAGCACCTCTCCCCTGCTGTGCGCTGCGGCCTCGTTCATCTGCCGGGCGCGTCCTCTGGGGCAGCGGATCACGCTGTATCGCCCGGCCAGCTTTTCATACGTCCCGTCGCTGCTGCCGCCGTCGGCGAACACGGCCTCCCAGTTCCCGGGGAGGCCGTCCAGCTGCTCCAGAAAGCCGTCTATGCATTTGGCCTCGTTCAGCACAGGGATGATGAGTGAAAGCAGCTTCATACCGTCCTCACCTCAGGCGAAATAGCCGTCCCACAGCCAGTCCAGGAAACCTGCGTCGAGGTACGTCAGGATCTTGCGGTAGGTCTCCTCGTTTTTTATCGGCCGGTCGGGGGACTGATACTCCACCCAAGCCATCGCGCACCAGGTGATGCCGCGCAGACAGGTCATAGTCTCGTACTCCGCCGTGCGCCGGTGCAGCAGTTCCGGCGTAATGTCCGGCCTGCGGCTGAGATAGCGGCCCAGGAACCGCTCCTTCTGCTCTGCGGAGAGCATGACGTCGGTTTTCCAGAGCGTGGTCGTGGGCGCGAGGAAATGGCCCAGGTCCTGCGCCGCCTCGCCCAGGATCGGCTTCTCCCAGTCGATGAGGTAGTTGCCCGGGCCGGGGCCGTTGATCAGAAAGTTGCCGGAGTTGAGCTCGGTGTTGATGATGCAGCGCGGCATCAGCACATCGGAGCGCATACGCCGCGCGGCGCGGTCCAGGAACCGCTCGAGAGCGGCCTTGACGCGGCGCTCCCCCTGCGGGGCGTGGAGATATGCCCCGGCCATCTGCCGGCATTCATCAAGCATGGCCTCGAGCGGGTCATCCGGGCAAATGAGGTCGGAGGCCTGCCAGGGTGTCTTGTGTATGTCCGCGAGGCATTCCGCGGCCAGCTCCAGGTCGGCGTCATAGTCGAGCGGGCGTCCGGGCAGGAACTCCATTACCAGCAGGCCCTCATCGATGAGTTCCCGGCTGCCGTCCACATAGTACGCGCGCGGAGTTCTGCCGCTGCCCTCGAGCAGGCGCAGGGCACAGTATTCATAGCCGATCTGGTCCGCGAGGTGAATCTGGCTGCCGGTGTTGAGCCGGAGCACCAGGCGCTTGCCTGTCACCGGGTGCGTAAAAACGTAGTTGATGTTGTACTCGCCCTGCCCGAGCAGCGCAAATTCCAGCTCTGCCTCTTTGGGGATGTCCAGCACGGCTCTGAAGCGTTCACTCGCTGCGCAGCGCCGCAGCTCTTCAGTTGTAACGCTCATTGTCATCCACTCTGTTTCGTGTCAGTTATCCAGCCCAGTTCTCGCAGAAAAGCACGGGTGTGCGGGCAGACGCCGCCCGAGCGCGCTAGTCTCGCGGCCAGCGCGCGCAGATCCCCGGGTTCGTCCACGTCCTGCATCGGCCACGTCACGGCGCAGCTCAATCCCGCGCGGCGCGCCGCTTCGAGCGTGTTTGCAAGGACGCTGCCGCCGCCGTAGGTCTGACCGGCGAACACCGCCGTGCAGGGGCGGCGGCAGCCAATCAGGTAGTAGCCGCCGTCCATCGTGGGGCCCAGGACAAGGTCGTGACCATTCAGCAGCGCAAAGGTCCCGGTTATGATTCCCCGGTGCAGCTCCGGGACGTCCGTGCCCGTCAGTACGCACTCGGTGTAGCCCATGCCGAGCGTGCGGCGTATGGCCGCGTCCATCCGCTCGCCCAGGCCGTCCCCGCTCTGGGGGAAGAACGCGCGCTGGACGGGCAAGAGGCGCTGCAGGTCTTCAATCGGGCCCTCGTCGCCGTAAAAAACCAGGGTATCCCACTCTCCTGGTGCAAGGCAGGCCCCGAAGATGTCGCGCAGGAAGGCGCTTTGCGCCCCGGCGCACTGTTCGGCGCTCAGTTCCGGGGAGAGACGGGTCTTGGTCCGGCCCGCCTCCGGCACCCGAGTGAACAATATCAGGGCCCGCCCGACGGCGGGGCTCGGTTCAGCCGTCTTTGTCATCCCCTTCCGACACATACCGCCGCCGCAGCAGCCAGCCGACGGCCAGCACGGCTGCGAGCAGTACGAGCGCCGCCAGGAAATACCACGCCTGCCCCTCGCTCACGGTGAATCCTGCCGCGCCCACGGTGAACATTGCGACACCCGGGAGCATGAACACGAAGGTGCAAACGGTGTATTTCCAAAAGCTGATGTCGGTGATGCCGTAGGCAAAATTCTGCAGGTTATATGGGAACAGCGGCACCAGCCGGGTTATCATGAGCACAAGCACCTCGTTTTTCGGCTTTGAGTCAAAGAGCAGTCTTTTTAGGCGCCTGTTTTTCTCCGCCAGCGGCTTGAAAAAGTCTCGCAGGAAAAAGCGGCCTGCCAGAAAGGAGGCGCAGGCGCCCAGGGTCGTGGCCGTCAGGCAGAGCAGTATCCCCAGCCAGGGTCCAAACAGCACGCCAGCGAACACGGCGAAGGTGACGCCCGGCACGGCCAGAACCACGCATCCGACGACGGTGACCGCCGTGTATATCAGCGCCGCCTGCCAGAATTCGCGCTCCGCAAGGGCCCGGAGCTTGCCGAGCACATTCTCCCCCAAGAGCGCCTCCGACCAGCCGAAGCGGCGGTCCAGCAGCCATGCGGCGGCTATTAGCAGCGCGAATATTGCGGCTTTGGCCCACTTCATGGCGCTTCAGGGCTGCTTTTCGGAGGATCTTGCCTTCTGCCGGGCGGCGAATATCCGCCTGAGCAGCACGGCCAGCACGGAGAGGGCAAAGACTATGAGCAGTCCTGTCACGAGGAGCTTCGCGCCGCCCGTGAGCATGCCGCCGACGTAGGAGTAGATGATCGTGGCGGGCAGCTGTCCGAGTCCGGTGGCCAGCAGGAAGGGCCAGAAGCCCATTGAGGTCAGTCCCGCCGCGTAGCTGACGATGTCGAAGGACATGAACGGGAGCAGCCGCGCGATGAGCACGCTCTGCCTGCCGTACTTCGCGAAGAACTCGTCGATCTTGGCAAGGCCGGTCTTGCTGGTCAGCTTCTCCACGAAGTCCCTGCCCAGCAGCTTGGCCAGCCAGAAGCAGAGGGCCGCGCCCGCCATGGCGCTGCTCCAGGAGAGGATGGCGCCCTGCCACCAGCCGAAGAGGCTGGCGTTGGCGAAGGTTATGAGGAAGGCCGGCAGCGGCGCTATCAGCGACTGGAACACCATGAGCAGCGCGGACACCAGCATGGCGTAAGAGCCGTAGGAGGCCACAAACTCCTCCACGACTGCAAAGTCGCCCGTGGAGAACATATGCACTATCTGATTTACCAGGTCTTTTACCGCGGGGATAAAGAAATAGCTGACATCCGCCGCGGCGATGAGCAGCAGTATTATCAGCCGCTGGATATGCTTTGACTTTTTGGACTGCACGGTGCTCCGACCTCTTTTCTCTGCATAAAGCAGCAATATCTTGGGATTGTCCCCGGCTCAGACGGACTGCGCCAGTTCGGAGACTGCGCGTATGGCGGCGTCTGTCTCCTCGGCGGTGTTGTACCAGGAGAAGCTGAAGCGCACGGCGCCCTGCTGCGTGGTGTGCAGCGCCTGATGCATTCGCGGGGCGCAGTGGGCGCCGGGGCGGGTGGCAATGCCGTACTCCCGGCTCAGGCAGTCGGACACCTCGCCGGAGTCCAGCTCCCCGATGTTCAGCGCCACGATGGCCGCGCGCGGGCGCTGTGTGAAGTCCCCGTAGACCCTCACGCCGCGCAGCCCCGCCATGCCCTGATAGAATCGCTCAATCAGCGCCCGCTCATGCGCGGCGATGTTCTCCACGCCGATCCCGGCTATGAAATCCAGCGCGGCGGATAGGCCCATTATGCCGTGGCTGTTGAGCGTTCCGGCCTCGAGCCGCGTGGGGTACTCGCTCGGCTGGGTCCTGAGATAGGACTGCACGCCGGTGCCGCCGGTCTTCCAGGGCCGTATCTCCACCCCCGGCCGGATGCACAGCACGCCCGTGCCCTGCGGCCCCATCAGGCCCTTGTGCCCGGTGAAGCAGAGGATGTCTATGCCCATCTCCTCCATGTCTATTGGCAGCGCGCCCGCCGTCTGTGAGGCGTCCACAATAAAGAGCAGGCCGTGTTTGTGCGCTATCTCTCCCACCGCCGCGATGTCCACGACGTTGCCCGTCAGGTTTGAGGCGTGGGTGCAGACTATGGCCCTGGTGCCGGGGGTGATGAGCCGCTCGAAGTCGTGCAGCTCCAGCCGTCCCTGCCCGTCAGCCGGAACGAAGCTGAGCGACACGCCCTGCTGCTCCATCTCATAGAGCGGCCGCAGCACGGAGTTGTGCTCGAGGTCGGTGGAGATGACATGGTCCCCCGGCGACAGCGTGCCGCGGATGGCTATATTGAGCGCCTCCGTGGAGTTGCATGTGAACACCACGTGGTCCGCGCGCGGGCAGCCGAACAGCCGCGCGAGCTTTTGCCGTGCGTCGTAAATGGCACGCGAGGCCTCCAGCGCGCTGCCGTAAGCGCCGCGGGAGGCGTTGCCCATGGTGGTCATGGCCCGCACCACGGCCTCTATGACCTCGGGCGGCTTTTGTATGGTGGTGGCCGCGTTGTCCAGATATATCACGAAAAACTCAGCTCCTTTGCCCGGAGAGTTCCCACAGCTCCACGACCCGGCTCTCCTGCCAGCGGAGCCCGGCCTCGGCCATGGCGGACTTGAGCAGCTCCTCCGCGTCCGTCGGGGCCTTCCAGGCCAGGCCGCAGCCGGCGCTTATCTCCCGCGGCACGGGGATGAGCCGCCCCGGCAGGGCGCTGTCACGGCAGAGCCGCTCCATGCCCATGGCGTCCGTGGTGGTGGGAAATGTTATGACGAGGGCCGGTCTCTTCTCACGCATGGCGCTCAGGGCCTGATCAGCCGCCCGGCGGAGGCCATCTTGCCGGCTATGTCGTACATGTTGGTGACGCCGCCGACGCTCAGCTTTTCGGACAGGCCGTAGTAGTTCAGGCAGGTGCCGCAGGTGAGTATCTCCACGCCCTGGGCCTCCAGACTCTTGAGGTCCTCCAGAGAGGCCGAGCCCTCCACGGTCAGCTTCGCGCCGCCGTTATAGAAGAGCATGGTCTTAGGCAGTGTCTCCAGTTGCGTGAGCGAGTAGATGTAGCTCTTCATCAGCATGGCGCCCAGCTCGTCGCTGCCGCTGCCCATGGCCGAAGAGGAGATGACCACCACGGTGTCGTCCCGGCTGCCGCCGGGCACCGGGCAGGCTTCGTCGGTCTCCTGCGCGGCGGCCCCGTCGCCGACCTCTATCACGACGCGGTATCTGTTCTCCTCCAGCTTCTCGGACTTGACGCCGCAGCCGCTGTTGACGGCCATGCGGGTCAGATTCTGCACGGCGATGGGATTGTCAACCAGCGTCTCGACCGTGCCGGGGCCGCCGAGCTCCGCCATGGCCTTTCTGGTCTTGATAACGGGCGTGGGGCAGGCGTCCCCTATCGCGTTTACTTGCTTTAGCATGATGATTACCTCCCGGATGTCATATTTTCGGCTTTGCTTTTCCCCTGGCTATCAGCGCGGCGCCGAGGGCGCCGGCGTAGCGGCCCAGGGGGTGGGTGTTCACCCTCCGGCCCAGCTTCTGCGAGAGCCGCGCCACAAGATAGGCGCTGTTGCACAGCCCGCCGGTGAGCATCAGTTCGCCGGACATGGTGTGCCGGGCGCACAGCCCCGCCACCTTGCTGACGACGGAATCCACAACCCCCGCGGCGATGTCCTCCCGGCGCTCGCCCGCGCCTATGTGGCTGATGACCTCGCTCTCGGCAAAGACGGTGCACATGGAGCTTATTGCGAGGGGCGTACCCGCCGCGGCGAGGTCGAAGAGCTCCCCCATGTCCACGCCCAGGCGGTTGGCCATTATCTCCAGGAACTTGCCCGTCCCCGCCGAGCACTTGTCGTTCATCAGGAAGCTGGTGGGCAGGCCGTTTTCCACGGTGATGACCTTGGTGTCCTGGCCTCCGATGTCTATCACGGTGCAGTCGCGGCCCAGCAGCTGCCAGCCGCCGCGGCCGTGGCAGCTTATCTCGGTGACGGTCTTGTCGGCATAGTCCACGGATATGCGGCCGTAGCCCGTCGCCACGACCCTCATGTCCGCGCCCGGCGGGTGGCCGCCGGATGCGAGCCGCGCGGCTATCTCCCGGGCCGTCTCCTTGCTGCTCCAGCCCGTGGGCAGGACGAAGCGGTCCTCCATCCCGTCCTCGCCCAGCACCACCACCTTGGAGGCGGTGGAGCCGATGTCGATGCCCGCGTAATATCTCATTTGACTATCGTCTCCAGGAACGCGGCCAGGCGGGTGTTTATCTGGCCCCTGTCAGTCTGCGAGTAGTCCGTCTCTATGTTCAGATAGGGCACGCCCTTCTCGCCGGTGACGAAGCGGCGGATGAAGTGCGCCTCCACGTCGTAGGTGTGGCAGGACTGGAGCACGATCTCTATCACGCCGTCCGCATGGTACTCGTCTATCATCTGCCCGATGTAGGACCGGCGGCTCTCGTTGGGGCTCATCACCGAGCAGTTTATGTTCAGGTACTTGCGCGCGAGGGCGTCGTACACGTCCGCCGCGCCCTCGTCCACGGGCTCCACCTTTTCACGGATGCCGTTGCAGGTGTCGAAGGCCACGACGTCCGCGCCCAGCTCCTCCACGGCGCGGATTATCTTCTCCCTCACGCCCGCGTTGGGGCAGCCGGTGACGAGCAGCCGGGGCCGGTCCGACGCGCCCTTGTCCTCCCGGCTCTCCCAGAGGGCCGTCACATCCTCGGTGCGCCGCTCTATCTCCGTGCAGCGCTCCTTCAGGTCGAAGGAGAAGTTCCCCGCGTCGATGCAGGTGCCCATCTCGTAGCCGCTTATGGGCGCGGGGTCCAGCTTGCCCAGCTCCAGATAGCGGCGCATGACGCTCCGCTCCCGGTTCTTGCGGCGTATGGCCTCGCGGATGTCCCGCTCCGTTATGCTGATGCCGTAAAAACTCTCCAGCTTGCGCTGAAAGTCGAGGATCTGCCCGCGCCAGAAGGCCAGCGCCGCCTCATCCCTGCGGTGCGGCAGCTGCATGACATAGGTGTCCTTTATCTCGCCGAGCAGCTCGAACATCTTCTTTTTACCGTCGCAGGTGGTCTCCCCCACCACAAAGTCGGAAAAGTAGAAGTAAGGGCAGGTGTCGGTCAGCGCGAAGCCGTAGCTGGCCTTGATGAGCGGGCAGAGGTTGCGCGGCAGGTCCGCCTCGGCGGCGGGGATGGGCTCGTCGGTGAAGGCGCACAGCCCCACGGGTATGGCCCCGGCCGCGTATATGAGCTCCGTTGGGACAAAGGAGCAGAACATTCCCACTACGCGAGCCCCGGACTCCTTGAGCTCCTTCATGCGCAGAAAGCCCGACTTCCGGGCCTCCCCATAGCTGGTGAAACGCTCGGGCAGAGTTATTTCGGTATGCTGCAATGATGTCATCTCCTTGGTAATCATTGATTAGAAAATGAAATCTCACATTTAACAATCGCGATTATATTATGTTCGGATGAAAATGTCAATAAGCATCGGCACACATTGTATTCTCTCTGAACCTGTCGGATCCCGGCAGAAGGCGCTTGATTTATGCCGGGCAGCGGGATATAATCTAATCGCGATTATTTATTATTGGAGGTCGGGACCATGACGGTCAAATGCCTTCCTGTGGGCTATCTGCGCGCCAACTGCTATATCGTTTCGGATGATGAGGCCGGGCTCTGCGCCGTCATCGACCCCGGCGGGGAGCCGGAGAAGATACTCGGCTATCTGCGCGAGCACGCCCTGAAGTGCGAGGCTATACTGCTCACGCACGCGCACGACGACCACGTCGGCGGTGTCTACAGCCTGAAGGAGGCCACGGGCGCGCCGGTGTATCTGCACGCCGCCGACATAGGGCTGACCGTGCGGCGGACGGGGCGCTGCTTTCAGGAGCCGGACGACCTGCGCACGTATGCCGAGGGCGACGAGCTGGAGATAGGCACGCTGCGCTTTCGGATAATCGAGACCCCCGGCCACACGCCCGGCGGCGTCACGATAGCTTGCGGCAGGGCGCTCTTCACCGGCGACACGCTCTTCAAGGGCTCCACGGGGCGCGCCGACCTCGGCGGCGACTTTGCAGCGGAGCTGCGCAGCCTGCGGAAGCTGGCGCTGCTGCCCGGGGACTATGAGGTCTACCCCGGCCACGCGGACGCCACCACGCTGCAGCGCGAGCGGGAGTGCAATCCCTACATGAAGCGCGCGCTGGATGGCACGGAGGACGCACAGTGAGGATACTTTCCGTCACGGCGCAGAAGCCGCACTCCACCGGCAGCGGGGTCTTCCTGACGGAGACAGTGCGCGCCTTTGCCCGGCTGGGGCACGAAAACGCCGTGGTTGCCGGAGTCGCGCCGGACGACAGCACCGTCTTTCCTGAGGGCACCCGCTTTTATCCGGTGCAGTTTGGCACGCCGGAGCTGCCCTTCCCCGTGGCTGGGATGAGCGACGAGATGCCGTATGAGAGCACGCGCTACCGCGACATGACCCCGGAGATGGCGGAGCAGTTCGAGCACGCCTTTGCGCTCGTGCTGCGCCGCGCGGTGGAGGAGTTCGACCCGGACGTGCTGGTCTGCCACCACCTCTACCTGCTGACGGCGCTCGTGAGGCGGCTCTTCCCGGAGCGGCGGGTCGTCGGGGTCTGCCACAGCACCGACATCCGCCAGCTTCGCACCAACCCGCTCCGGCGCGCAGAGATAATCGGCGGCATACGACGGCTCGACAGGATATACTGCCTCCACCGCGCCCAGCGCGAGGAGGCCGCCGACTGCTTCGGCGTGGAGGCGGGACGCATTTCCCTCTGCGGCACCGGGTACAACGACACCGTTTTTTATGACCGCGGCCTGAGGTCGGAGCACGAGGGCCTCCGGCTGCTGTTCGCGGGCAAGATATCCGAGAAAAAGGGCGTTTTCTGCCTGATAAACGCCCTGAAATACCTGCACGCGCCGCGCGGCGGCTGCTCTCTGCGCCTCGCCGGAGGCTGGGGCGGCGTGGCGCAGTTCGAGCGGGTGCGCTCCGCGATAGCCGGGTCCGGCGCAGACATAGAGCTCTGCGGCCGCCTCGATGCGCAGCAGCTTTCTGAGCAGTACTCGTGGGCGGACGTCTTTGTGCTGCCGTCGTTTTACGAGGGCTTCCCTCTCGTGCTGCTCGAGGCGCTCGCCTGCGGCGCAAGGGCCGTGTGCACGGACCTGCCGGGCATAAGGCGGCACCTGGACGATTTCGTCCCGGGACACGGCGTGGAGTTCGTCGCCCCTCCCCCGCTGCTGGACATGGACACGCCCGCCGTGGGCAGCCTGCCCGATTTTGAGCGGAGGCTGGCCGGGGCGATAGAGCGCGCGGCCACCGCGCCGCCGCCGCACCCGGACCTCTCAGCGCTCACCTGGCGCGCCGTCTGCGCCCGGCTGCTCGAATGAACAAAAAAGAGGTATGGCACACAGGCCATACCTCTTTTGTCACTGTGCGGTTTTTATGTCGACGATCCACTCTCTCCTGAGCTCCCAGCTCGCGGCCTGCAGGTATATCGGCTCGCAGCCGCCGCTCGAAAAGAGTCGGTTCCAGCTCTCCCTTACCCGCCGTTTCTCCAGGGGGTAGAAAGCCGTGGTAAAGAGCTTTCGCGTGTCGCCGAGGCCGAGGCGCCTGAGCTGCTCTGCAAACTCCCGCTCGTCGCGCTCGTCTGCGCCGATGTACTCCAGGTTGAGTATCCTGTTCCAGAGTCTGAAGTCGAAGAAGAGCACCTTGTCGCGTGGGATGCTGAGCTCGATGAGGCTGGTGTCCGGCGTGGCGTAGGTCCAACGTGGGTCCTGATACAACCAGATGCCGCTCTCCGCCTCCGGCGGGCAGGGCAGATATCTGGGAGCCATCTGTCGGAAGAAGGCGTAGGCCTCGGCGAACACCCAGGCGGACTCGCCGTACTTGGCCTTTATGTACTCGCGCTTGACGTAGTACACCCCGTCGCGCTCTATTGTGTCGAGCACGATCTGCCGCTGCGCGGTGTAGAGCGTTACCTTATCCATAGCGTTCCACCTTCTTCACCCACTCGGACTTTATCTCCCAGACGGTGCCGATGTTGTTCGACATGTTTGCAGACGGGCTTGTAAAGACCCTGTCCCAGCTGCGGATGATCTTCTGCCTGAACTGAGGGTAGAAGTTCCCCTTGCCGGTCATGATCAGCAGGGCCTCGTTGCCTATCCCGGCTCGGCGCAGCTCCTCGTTGTGGCGGCGCTCGTCGGCGGCGTTGAGGGGCACGTACCAGTCGTTCACGCGGTATCCCCACTTGTCGGCGTCGACGATGACGAGCGCGTCCCTCGGCACCTCGAGCGTCAGCGCCACCGTGTTCGGCGCGGCGGGAAGGCGCGAATCCTCGGTCAGGGACAGCCAGATGGGCAGGGTGAGTCCGGGCGCGATATGGATGAGACTTCTGCACCTCTCCGTATACCAGCGGTACAGCTCGAGATAGTAGTCGGATATCTCGCCGTTTTTGCGCCGCACGTACTCCTCGCGCACGTAATAGCGCCCCGTGGCCTCGAGCTCGTCGAGCACCTGCGGCACCTGCCGGGTCCAGGCGATAATGGTCTCCATTCCGTCACCTTGCCTGCGGCCCGGAGGCCCTGTATGCCGCCTCTATCGCCTCGGGGTTCTCCTCGCGGAGAGCCTTGCCGAAGGCGGCCATGGACACAAGCTTTATGATGGCGAAGGGGAAGCCGACAACGATGGATATGGTCTTTAGCATGTCTATGCCGTTGTCGGACGAGAGCATGAGCGAGAGCGACAGCATGGCCAGCAGCAGGCCCCAGATGACCTTGCTGCGGTTGGAGGGGTTGAGCGTGCCGCCCTCGGAATAGGTGCCGAGCGTGATGGTGGCGCTGGTGGCGCTGGCGCAGAAGAAGGTGCAGACCAGGATGAGCATGACATAGCAGAAGATGCGCCCGAGCGGGTAGTGGTCCAGCACGTAGAAGAGCGCCGTGGCGGTGGATGTGATGGCCTCCCTCGCCGCGCCGAGGCCGAGGTCCGTGCCCAGGGTGCCGAAGATGGCGAACCAGATCACGGAGGCTATCGCAGGCAGGAAGAGCACGCCGGTGACGAATTCCTTTACCGTGCGGCCCTTGGATATGCGCGCGATGAAGGAGCCGGTGAAGGGTGACCAGGCTATCCACCAGGCCCAGTAATAGATGGTCCAGCTGCTGTACCAGTCCTCGCCGCCGAAGGCGCCCATGGCGAAGCTGTTGGAGATGAAGTCCGTGAAATACTCGCCTATGCCCTCTATGAGATTGTTGAGTATGTCGCCCGTGGGGCCGATTATGAACATCAGCACCATCACCGCGCCGGCGATTATGACGTTGGCGTTGGAGACGATGGCGCTGCCCTTCTCTACGCCGGCCACCGCAGTGGAGACGTAGATGACGGTCAGCACCACCACCGTGATGATGACCACCTGTGGCGTGATCTCGAGGCCGAAGAGATAGTTCATGCCGGAGTTTATCTGCATGACGCCGAGGCCGAGCGTGGTGCACACGCCGCCGACGGTGGCGAGCAGGGCGAAGATGTCTATCACCTTTCCCAGCGGCCCCCGGGCGCCCCGGTCGCCGTAGAGCGGGATCATCAGCGAGCTTATCATGGCCGACTTGCCGCGGCGGTACTGCATATAGGCAATGGCGAGGGCGATGACCGTGTAGTTTGCCCAGGGGTGGATGCCCCAGTGTAGAAAGGCCTTGGTCATGGCAAAGCGCAGCGCCTCCGGCGTCCCGGGCTCAGCCCCCAGGGGCTCGGCGAAGAAGCTCATCGGCTCTGCCACGCTCCAGAACACCAGGCCGATGCCCATGCCGGCAGAAAAGAGCATGGCGAACCACGACGCGGTGCTGTACTCCGGCTTGGAGTCGTCCGCGCCCAGGCGCATATTTTTGTACTTGCTGAAGAAGCCGATCCATACAGAAAAACCCACAAAGAGAGCCATGGAGAGGGTGTACAGCCAGTCGAAATTGCCGGTAAGCGCGCTGAACACAGCCCCGGCGGCGGAGGCGAACTCCTCCGGGAAGAAAAGGCCGCAGGCGGAGATGATGAATACTATCGCCACCGCTGCAAGAAACACGATATTGTTTTTTTTCATATCGAATGCGCTCCCAATTATATCGTTTTAGAAGAGCGGCTGCGGTTCCCAGGACAGCGGCTCCGTAAAAGAACAGGCTTCGCATTTAATAATCGTGATTATAATTATAGTATATCTGCCAAAGTCTTGTCAAGCAGAAACGAAACGGGCCGGAATGATTAAACTCTTGATAATCGCGCCGATTTAGATTACAATTGATTAGAAAACTATCTCTATAGTCAGGAGGCCGTTTTAACAAACGGGAAACAATGGGAAGAGCGAAATATACCGATGCAGAACGCAACCGTGTCATAAGTGGCTATATCAACGCTGCCCGAGAGATAATCGACGAGGAAGGCATAGAGTATGTGTCGATACGCAAGGTAGCAAGGAAAACCGGATGTAACAGCGCAACGATGTATCTGTATTTCAAGGATCTAGACGAACTTGTGACCCTCTCAGCTATAAGCTACCTTGAGGACTATTGCAGAGCACTCTGCGCTTCCCTGCCTGAGCACATCTCATCTTACGACCTCTATATGAGGACATGGGACTTCTTCTGCGACTACGCTTTCAGGAATTCTCGGGTGTACTACCAGCTTTTTTTTGGCCGGCACACTCTGCCGCTAGGCAAGCTTATTGAAAAATACTACGCCATGTTCCCCGAGCAGATCGAAAATGCTGGCGGCTCCGTGCGCGACATGCTCCTCTCCGGCAACCTGAGCGACCGGAACCTGAAGGTCCTCCGCTTGCTCGCCGACGACGGGCTGCTGAGCGAGAAGGATGTGGACGTCGTCAACGACATCACCGTTTGCTACTTTCGTAAGTTTTTAGAGGACGCCTGCGTCCCCGGTGAAAGGTCCATTTCAGAACTGAAGGGCGACTTCCTTCGGGGCATCAAATACCTTCTAAAAGAATACTGAGTAACTCCGCTCTCTGACGGTGTCAGGATAATGCGCCAAGCAGCGCAGGTCACCAGCCTGCGTTAATGCTTGGCGCTTTTTGTTGCTTTTTACCAGAGTTTTTTGTTTTTATATGGGCATTTATTTTTTTACGACGGTTGACAAATGCTTCACATTTCATTATAATCGCGATTAGATAAAAGTCAGGGCCCGACTTTTTTATCAAGGTTCCCAAAACACACAACTTAATCAACCTTACGGCATTCGTGAGAGGAGTGATCTGATGAAGCTAACCATCGGAAACTTACACGTCAAGGATGTCCGCTTGGGGGAAGAAAATTCCTTTAATGAGGGCATTCTTACAATCAACAAGAAGGCCGCCATCGACTACCTCATGGAGTGCGACGACCACATCACTTCCCTTGACATCGTCATCGCCAGACCCGGCGACGACACCCGCATCGTGCCTGTCATAGAGACCATAGAGCCGCGCTGCCGCATGGACGACCGTTGCGTATTCCCCGGCGTCACGGGCGACGTGGCCCCGGCGGGCGACGGCGAGCTCAAAGCCTTCAAGGGCTGCTGCGGCACTGTTGTTGGCGGCACCTACGGCTCATTCGGCGACGGCGTCATTGATATGGGCGGCGAAGGGGCAAAGCACACCTACTGGTCCAAGCTCATCAACATCTGCCTGGTGGGAGAGACGGACGAGGACTTTGAGCGGCACGAGCAGCAAAAGTGCAACCACGCGCTGCGCTGGGCAGGCCACCGCTTTGCCGAGTACATCGGCCAGATCGCCAAGGACATCGCGGCCGAGGACACCGAGGAGTATGTGTTCGACCCCATTCTGAAGCGCTCCGAGGAGCGCGCCAAGCTGCCCAACGTGGCCATCGTGCTGCAGCCGCAGTCCCAAATGGAGGCGCTCGGCTACAACGACCTTCTCTACGGCTGGGATATGAACAAGTATCTGCCCACCTTCCTCAGCCCTACCGAGGTGCTGGACGGCTGCATAATCTCCGGCTCGTTCATGCCCTCGTCCTCCAAGTGGTCCACCTATGAGATGCAGAACTTCCCCACCATCAAGGAGCTCTTCGCCGAGGACGGCAAGAGCCTGAACTTCGTCGGCGTTATAATGTCCATGCTCAATGTCGCCCTCGACCAGAAGGAGCGCGCCGCGGTCATGGTACGCAATATAGCACTCAACCTAGGCGTGGACTACGCGATAGTCACCGAGGAGGGCTACGGCAACCCAGATACGGACTATGTGCGCTGCCAGGTGATACTCGAGGACGCGGGCATCCCCGTCGTCGGCATCTCCAACGAGTGCACCGGACGCGACGGCCGCTCGCAGCCGCTGGTCACCCTCGACGAGAAGATGACGGCGCTGGTCTCCACCGGCAACGTGTCTGAGCTCACCCGTCTCCCAGCATGCAAGACGGTCATAGGCTGCCTCGAGGCGATGAACCGCGACGGCATGTCCGGCTCCTGGGGCTACGATGAGGTCCTCGGCAAGTCCGCCAGGGACGACGGCTCCATCATCATGGAGGACAACAACTGGTTCTGCGGGGACCATATCTCCGGATTTTCGGTCAAAACTATGGCGGAGTTCTGATCAGCTTCAGGACTTCGTACAGAAAGGAGAAAGCGCATGAAAAATGTGGTTTGTTACCTGAATCAGTTTTTCGGCGGCGTGGGCGGCGAGGACAAGGCCGATCAGGAGCCCTATATCATAGAAGGCACTGTGGGCCCCTCCATGGCCATCAATGCTGCGCTCAAAGACGCACAGGTAACGCACACCATAATCTGCGGCGACAACTTCATGGGCTCGAACACAGACGAGGCTGTCGATCGCATCATGAAGCTGCTTGAGGGCGTAAAGTTCGACATGTTCATTGCCGGCCCCGCGTTCCAGGCAGGGCGTTACGGCGTGGCCTGCGGCTACATCTGCAAGGCCATAGAGGACAAGCTTGGCGTGCCCGCCGTGACCTCCATGAACGTGGAGAACCCCGGCGTGGAGATGTTCAAGCAGGACGTCATCATCTTCAAGGGCGGCAACGGTGCCGTGAAGATGAGAAAAGACGTCACCGCAATGGTCGCCTATGTCAACAAGGTGCTCGCCGGCGAGCCCTCTCTCGGCGCGGACATCGAGGGCTACTTCGCCCGCGGCTGCCGTCACGAGCGTTTTCTGGAGGACAAGCGCGAGAACACCGCCGCCTACCGCGGCGTACAAATGCTCATCAAGAAGATGACCGGCCAGCCCTATCAGACCGAGCTTGTCATCCCCAAGAAGGAGCTCGTCCCCATCGCCCCGCCCGTCGCGGACCTGAGCAAGGCCACCATAGCCCTGGTCACTACTGGCGGCATCGTCCCCGTGGACAACCCGGACAGGATACAATCCGCTTCCGCCACCCGCTGGGGGCGCTATGACATCACCGGCATGGACAGACTCGAGGCCGGAGTGTTCAAAACTATCCACGCAGGCTTTGATCCTGCTGCTGCAAACGACGACCCGAACGTAATCGTACCCCTCGACGCCATGCGCGCGTACGAGAAGGAGGGCGTCATAGGCAGACTTCACAACTTCTTCTATTCTACTGTCGGCGCCGGCACCACGGAGGCCGAGGCACGCCGTATGGCGCGTGAAATGATACCATTCTTCAAGGAGGACCATGTAGACGCCATCATCATGGGCTCTACATGAGGGACCTGCACTCGTTGCGGCGCAACGATGGTCAAAGAGTTCGAGAAGGCCGGTTATCCTGTCGTGCACATGTGCAACCTTGTGCCTGTCTCGATCACGGTCGGCGCGAACAGGATCGTGCCCACCATCTCTATTCCCTATCCCCTTGGAGATCCCAACACGCCCAAGGAGGAGCAGTGGAAGCTGCGTTACTACCGGGTCGGCGTTGCGCTTAAGGCGCTCGCAACTCCGGTCACAGAGCAGACAGTGTTCAAAGTGAAAACTTGAGGAGGCTCTGATCCGGTCGAAATTCCCTCCCTGTTGGAGCTTGTCCTCTCACATATACAGACGGGCGCCGCTGGCTGGCGACGCCCGTTGTGTGATACTTCCCATATCACGCAAGAGTAGAAATCATATATTACAAGGCACACCAGGCGGGGAACAGTCAAACTATGATCCTTGAACCGTCGGAGGGTTTGCAATATGGGCAGAGCCAGGAACAGCGAAGGCGATTGCCGGAAAACCTTGACAGCCTTTATCCAGGCGACCAGGGAGATCATGTCCACTGAGGGTATAGAGCATGTCTCCATCCGAAAGATAGCCTCCCTGTTGTACTATAACAGTGCCACGATATATCTCTACTTCAAAAACGTAGACGAGCTCATCAATCTCGCGTCGGTCAGCTTTCTCGAGCAGTACTGCCGCGCCCTCGCGGCCGATATGTCCCTCATGAAGGAGCCGCTGGCCGCATATATGCACACCTGGGGGCTCTTCTGCAAATACGCCTTTACCTATCCGCAAGTGTTTTATCGCCTTTTCTTCACAAAAAACAAGATCCCTCTCGAGGACACCATCGACAAGTACTATGAACTCTATCCCGAGCAGCTGGCCGACATCTCCGGAAGCATATACGACATGCTCAAGGGCGGCTCGCTCAAGCAGCGCTGCGATGTCGTCATCGCGCCGCTCGCCGACGCGGGGCTCGTCAGCCGCGAGCATACGGACATGATAAACGACATGTCCATATGCTATTTCCGCAAGCTCCTGGAAGAGCGCTGCGCCCGGCCCGACGACGACGCCCTTGGGCCAGAGCTCACGGAAAAGTTCATCCACGTCCTCCATTTGCTCCTGAAGCTGAAGTAAAGCTGCGTGGCACACCACTCTTGGCCGGAAACTGTTCACGCAGTTTCCGGCCATTTTGATTCCCCCTGAGAGGTTTTGTCGGAAATCTTTGTTTTCATATTGACAAATCATAGTAAGGGCAATATAATGCTAGTCGAAATTAGTAATCGCGATTATCAAATGTTGCAGAGCCATAATACGAAGATAAAGGAGAAGTATAAATGGACACCAAGATCTACGACGTACTGATCCTCGGCGGCGGGCCCGGCGGACTTGCCGCGGGGCTGTATGCGGGCCGTTCCAAGCTGTCCGTGCTCATAATCGAAAAGGGCATCGACGGCGGCCAGATCGCCATCACCCACGACATCGAGAACTACCCCGGCCAGCCGAAGGTCGACGGCATGAGCGGCCAGGAGCTTGTGGCGCCCATGACCGCGCAGTGCAAAAAGTTCGGCTGCGAGCGCGTCAGCGACACGATAAGCGCTGTGGACTTCGGCGGCCCGATAAAGAAGCTCATCGGCGGCAAGGGCGAGTATCTCGGCAAGTCCGTCATCGTCTGCACCGGCGCGATGACCCGCTCCATCGGCTGCAAGAACGAGGCCAAGTATGTCGGTAAGGGCGTCAGCTACTGCGCGGTGTGCGACGCCAACTTCTTTGAGGGCTTCGAGATCTACGTCGTGGGCGGCAACGGCATAGCGGCGGAAGAGTCGCTCTACCTCGCCAAGTACGCCAGGAAGCTCACCATGCTGCACAAGGGCTCGGAGCTGAACGTCACCCCGGCCATGAAGGCCGAGCTCGAGGCGACGCCGAACATAAACGTCATGCTCAACGTGGAGGTCGACGACCTTGGCGGCGACGAGCTGCTCAGCGAGATAGTCATACGCAACGTGAAGACCGGCGAGCTGACCACGCTCAAGGCCGACGAGGAGGACGGCTTCTTCGGCCTCTTCGGCTTCACGGGCAAAAAGACCACCGGCATGTTCGAGAGCATCCTCGACATGAAGGGCGGCTACATAATCACCAACGAGAAGATGGAGACCAACGTCCCCGGCGTCTACGCCGCGGGCGACGTGCGCGTGACCCCGCTGCGCCAGGTCGTCACCGCCTGCGCGGACGGCGCCATCGCCGCCATGCAGTGTGGGAAATACGTCTCCTCGCTCAAGCTCTGAGCTTACCCAATACCAACTATTTCATCAAAGGAGAAGATAGCGATGTTGGATCTCACTAAAGACAACTTCGAGCAGGAAGTCCTCAACGCCGAGGGCAAGGTCTTCGTAGACTTCTACGGCGATGGCTGCGTGCCCTGCGCGGCGCTCATGCCCTATGTGCACCAGTACGCCGAGGAGTACGGCGACAAGCTGAAGTTCTGCTCCCTCAACACCACCAAGGCCCGCCGCCTGGCCATCAGCCAGAAGATACTCGGCCTGCCTGTCATGGCGATATACGAAAACGGCAAGATGATTGACTCCGTCGTGAAGGATGACGCCACGAGCGACTCCATCCTCGAGATGATAAAGCGCCACATCTGAGCCGCCAACCACGGTAAAAGGCCTCACGGCTTTTTATAATTCTGAGAAAAGGAGGTAATAAATATGAGCATTTTGTCCGGCAAGAAAGTGATCATCATCGGCGACCGCGACGGTATCCCCGGCCCCGCCATCGAAGCGTGCGCGCTGACCGCTGGCGCAGAGGTCGTATATGCCTCTACGGAGTGCTTCGTGTGAACTGCCGCCGGTGCAATGGACCTGGAAAACCAGAAGCGTGTCCTGGAGTTTGCCAAACAGTACAGCCCGGAGAACGTCGTCGTTCTCCTAGGCGCTGCTGAAGGCGAAGCTTCCGGCCTCGCGGCTGAGACGGTCACCGCTGGTGACCCGACTTACGCCGGTCCGTTGACAGGAGTCTCGTTGGGACTCACGGTTTATCATGTCTGCGAACCCGAGGTAAAGGCAGAGTTTGACGAAGCGACCTATGACGAGCAGATCAGCATGATGGAAATGGTCCTGGATGTTGACGACATCTGCAAGGAGATGGAGAGCATCCGCAGCCAATACTGCAAGTACCTGGGCAAATAAAAAGCGAAACGTCCAAAAAGGGCGGCGGTGCTGCCGCCGTCCTTTTTGGGTATCCGCCGCATGGCAGCCATGTATGAATGCGAAGGGCCCGGCCCTTTGCACTGACCCATGGCTGTCAGCCCTGAATAATCTCTATGGAGGAATATCTGCCATGAAAAGTGTTATCAAAGGCGCAGGCTACATATTGGTGCACACCCCCGACATGGTTTTGCACAACGGCACCACGCAGACCACCGAGCTCATCGTAAACCCCGACAGTGAATACCTCAAGGAGCTGCCGTCGCACATAAGGAGCTATGAGCAGGCCCTGAGCTACTGGCCGAACCAGGTCTACATCGGCAACAAGACCCCAGACGAGCTCGCCGCGCTGCCCCAGCCCTGGTACGACAAGACCTGCGACGTCACCGACCGCTACGGCAAGTTCGGCCAGATAATGCCCCAGGAGGAGTTCCTGCTGCTCATGCAGGCCTGCGACGTGTTCGACCTCGTCCACCTCGAGCGCGGCTTCGTCGCCGCACACAAGGCCGGCTTCGCCGCCAACCGCGCTATAGATGAGAGCATCGTCGCGCGCATCCACGAGGGCTATGAGCTCTCCGAGATAGAGCACTTTGTAAACGACGAGCACGCCGAGGGCCTCTACGACGGCAGCAAGCTCGTCGGCTGCGTCAAGCGCGCCCACGACATAGACGCCAACCTCTCCGCCCACGTCATGCTCGAGAACATCGTCTCCAAGGCGTCCTCCGTCCTGGCCCTCGTCTCCGCCGTGCAGAACTCCGGCGTCGAGCGCGCGGACATAGAATACGTCATTGACTGCTGCGAGGAGGCCTGCGGCGACATGAACCAGCGCGGCGGCGGCAACTTTGCCAAGGCCGCGGCCGAGATCGCCGGACTGAGCTCCGCCTCCGGCTCCGACACCCGCGGCTTCTGCGCCGGTCCGTCCCACGCGCTCGTGGAGGCGGCGGCCCTCGTGGAGTCCGGAGCCTACCGCACCGTCGCCGTCACCGCCGGCGGTTGCACCGCAAAGCTCGGCATGAACGGCAAGGACCACGTCAAAAAGGGCCTGCCCGCGCTCGAGGACATGATCGGCGGCTTCGCCGTCATCGTCTCCGCCAACGACGGCGTCAGCCCTGAGATAAACCTTGAGATCCTTGGCCGCCACACCGTCGGCACCGGCTCCGCCCCTCAGAACGTCATAAGCTCCCTCGTCACCGACCCGCTCGACCGCGTCGGGCTCAAGGTCACGGACGTCGATAAGTTCTCCCCCGAGATGCAGAACCCGGACATCACTAAGCCCGCCGGCGCCGGCGATGTGCCGCTGTCCAACTATAAGATGATAGCCGCCCTCGCCGTAAAGCGCGGCGACATCGAAAAGAGCGCCATGCCCGCCTTCCTCGCCGAGCACGGCCTCACCGGCTGGGCACCCACTCAGGGCCACATACCCTCCGGCGTGCCCTACATCGGCTTCGCCCGCGAGGACATCATGTCCGGCAAGATCAAGCGCGCCATGATAATCGGCAAGGGCTCGCTCTTTCTCGGCCGCATGACCAACCTCTTCGACGGCGTATCCTTCGTCATCCAGGCCAACACGAGCGCCGAGAGCGCCACAGCCGCCGGAGTCAGCGAGGACGAGGTCAAGGGCATGATAGCGAAAGCTATGAAGGAGTTCGCAGCCACGCTCATGGCCCAGGCCGAGTGAGGAGGCGCGAGCATGAGTAGTATTGAAAAGACCATAGCCAAGGCCTTCCTCGAGATGGCCGAAGGCCTGGAGAGCGGCTCCTACGGCGCGAAGCCCAGGATAGCCCTGACCGGCATGGGCAGCGAGCACGGCGAGGCCAACGCCATGGCCGCCGCCGTCGCGGCCTCCAAGCGCGGCGTCGACGTCTACTACATCGGCACGCTCGAGGCCGAGGGCGTCACCACGGTGCACGTCGCGAGCGAGGACGAGGGCCACGGGAAGATGGACGAGCTGCTCGACACCGGCGCCGTGGACGGCGCCGTGACGATGCACTACCCCTTCCCCATCGGCGTCTCCACCGTCGGCCGCGCCGTCACTCCCGCTAAGGGCCGCGAGATTTTCATCGCCAACACCACCGGCACCTCCAGCGGCGACCGCATCGAGGGCATGATAAAGAACGCCGTCTACGGCATCATCACCGCCAAGGCCTGCGGCATCGCCGAGCCCACCGTCGGCATTCTAAATGTTGACGGCGCGCGCCAGGCCGAGATAGCGCTCAACCAGCTGCGCGAGGGCGGCTACGACTTCAAATGGGCCAGCTCCGCCCGAGCCGACGGCGGCGCCGTGATGCGCGGCAACGACGTGCTCGAGGGCACGCCCGACGTCATGGTCATGGATTCACTCACCGGCAACGTGCTCATAAAGATGCTCGCCGCCTTCAACAGCGGCGGCAGCTACGAGACCACCGGCTACGGCTACGGCCCCGGCATCGGCCCCGACTACGAGAAGCTGGTGCTCATCATCTCCCGCGCTTCCGGCGCCCCGCTCATAGCCAACGCGCTGGAGTTTGCGGCCCGGCTCGTGCGCGGCAAGGTGTTCGACGTGGCCAGGGCCGAATTTGCCAAGGCTGAAAAGGCCGGGCTCTCGAAGATACTCGAGGCGCGCCGCGCCTCATCAAAGCCCGCCGAGGCCGAGGAGGTCAAGGCCCCTCCCGCCGAGGTCTGCACCGCCAGCATCCCCGGCATTGAGGTCATGGACCTCGAGGACGCCGTCAAGGTGCTCTGGAAGGCAGGCATCTACGCCGAGTCTGGCATGGGCTGCACCGGCCCACTCGTCATGATGAGCGAGGCCAACCGCGCTAGGGCGCTGGAGTTGCTCCAGGTCGCGGGCTACGTAGGTTGACATAATATTTAAGGGAAGGAGTGCGGCACAGATGAGGTTCTGCTATCTCGACAACGGCGCGACCAGCTATCCCAAGGCTCCCTGCGTTGGCGAGATCGTGGCCGATTACATCACGGAAAACGGTGCCAACATCAACCGCGGTACCTATGAGCGCGCCTCGGGCGCCGAGGCCGCCGTGCTCGAGTGCCGGGAGCATCTGGCAGAGCTGTTCTCCTTCCCCGGCAGCGTGACCGAGGTGGTGTTCACGCCCGGCCAGACCTATGGTCTGAATCAGATACTGCGCGGATTTCTGCGCCCGGGCGACCACGTCGTCGTCAGCAGCATGGAGCACAACGCCGTCATGCGCCCGCTGACGGACCTCGCCGCGCATGGCGTGGAGTTTTCCCGCATACCGGCGGACAGCGCCGGGCGCACCCGGGCGAAGGATATGCTGCCTCTGCTCAGGCCGAACACCAGGCTGGTGCTCGTGAGCCACGCCTCCAACGTCAGCGGCACCATCTTCCCGCTCGAGGAGCTCTCCGAGCTGTGCCATGAGCGCGGCTTGCCGCTGGCCGTGGATGCGGCGCAGACCGCCGGGCACAGGACAGTCGACTTTGCGGCGCTGCATCTCGCGGCGCTCGCCGTGCCGGGGCACAAGGGCCTGCTCGGCCCGCAGGGCATAGGCGCGCTGCTGCTGGACCGGGACTTCGCCTCCCGGCTGACGCCGCTCGTCACGGGCGGCACGGGCAGCGCCTCGGACAGCGAGGAGCAGCCCGCGTTCATGCCCGACCGGTTCGAGTCCGGCACCGTGAACATACCGGGCATCATCGGCCTGAATGCGGCGCTGGGCTTCATACTCGAGCGCGGCGTTCCGGCGCTCGAGGCCCACGACAGGCGCTGTACGGCGCAGTTCCTCGACGGCCTGCGCGGGGTGAATGTCCGCGTCGCCGGTCCGGCAAATGCCGACGAACAGGTCGGCGTAGTCTCGCTGGACTTCACCGGGCGCGACAACGGCGAGATCGCCTACCGGCTCGAGCGCGACTACGGCATCATGACGCGCTGTGGCCTGCACTGCGCGCCCAACGCGCACAAAACTCTCGGCACCTTCCCGCAGGGGACGGTGCGCTTCTCCTTCGGCTGGGCCACTACCGCCGAGGAGGTAGACTACGCTGTCAGCGCCGTCCGTGCTCTGGCCTGACACGGGCGGCAAACAGGCTCCGGAAGGGGGTGTGTACGATGGAGACGAAGAAGGTAAAGCTGACGCAGATGGTCACCGCGGCAGGGTGAGCGGCCAAGCTCCCGCCCGGAGCTCTCGCGCAGGTGCTGCGCGACATACCCAGACTGCCCGACCCGAACCTGCTCATAGGCTTCGACACATCCGACGACGCCTGCGTGTACAAGATAACGGACGACGTCGCCATCGTGCAGACGGTCGACTTCTTCCCGCCGATGGTGGACGACCCCTTCCTCTTCGGCCAGATAGCGGCGGCCAACGCGCTCTCGGACATATACGCCATGGGCGGCAGGCCGACCCACGCCATGAACCTGCTGTGCTTCCCGAACTGCCTCAGTCTGGAGGTGGCGGGCGAGATACTCGCCGGCGGCGCGGACAAGGCCATCGAGGCCGGCTGCTCCATAGCCGGAGGTCACTCCATAACCGACAACGAGCCGAAATACGGCCTGTGCGTGAACGGCGTGGTCGACCCTAGGCACATCCTCTCCAACAGCTCCGCCCGCGAGGGCGACGCGCTCATCATGACCAAAGCCCTTGGCACCGGCATACTCACGACGGCCCACAAGGGCGGGATGCTCACCGACGCAGAGCTCGTCCCCGCGACGGACAGCATGCGCACACTCAACCGCAGGGCTGCCGAGGCCGCCCAGGGGTTGGACGTGCACTCCTGCACGGACATAACCGGCTTCGGCCTGGCGGGCCACCTCTGCGAGATAGCGGAGGGCTGCGGCCTGACCGCCGTGGTGGATACCTCCAGCCTGCCCATCCTCCCCAAGACCGTGGAGATGGCCCGTATGGGCCTGATCCCCGCAGGCGCCTATCGCAACCGCGGCCACTTCGGTGGCCGGACCGCCCTTGACGGCATATCCACCGAGCTCGCCGACATCATGTTCGACCCGCAGACTTCGGGTGGGCTGATGTTCGCCGTCGCCGCGCGCGACGCGGAGAGCCTTCTGCGGCGTCTGAGGGACTTCGGCGTCGTCTCCGCGCTCATCGGCGAGTTCCGCCCCTACGACTGTGCATATGTCAGGGCGGAGTAGCAGCAAAACTGAAGATGCCGCGGCGCGCGGCAAACCAAGTCAAGACACAGCCCCCTGCAAAAGATTGCCGAGGTTCCGGTTGACTTTTTAACTAATCGCAGTTATAATATATTTGCCCGCAGAAAACCGGAACCCGGCGACCACAAGAGGCCATATGGGAGTAGAAGGGTAACTGGTGTGCCCTCTGGTCTTCAAAACCAGTATGAGCAGCAGCCTGCTCGGGTGGGTTCGATTCCCACCTACTCTCGCCAAGACAGGCAGGAGATGTGTTTTTACAGCATGTCTCCTGCCTTTTCTGTATCCTGATAACGAGGTGCTGCATATGTCCAGCGAACTTCTCCGACAAATACCCAAAACCGACCTTATGCTCTCCCGCCCCGCGCTGCGCGAGGCCGGGGAGCGCTATTCGCGCGCCCTGGTAAAGGCCGCGGTGCAATCCCAGCTCGACGCGCTGCGCGACGCGGCCATGTCCGGCGCGCTCACGGAGATGCCGGACACGCAGAGCATCGAGGCCGCGGTGCTCTCCAGTCTGGAGCACGGCGGGCTGTACAGCCTCAGGCGAGTGATAAACGCCACGGGCGTCGTGCTGCACACGAACCTGGGCCGCGCTCCGCTCGGCGAGGAGGCGGCCGCGCATGTCGCCGCCGTCGCGCAGGGCTACTGCAACCTCGAATACGACCTGGCCGCGGGCAGCCGCGGCAGCCGTTACGCCCACGTTGAAAAGCTGCTGTGCGAGCTCACAGGCGCGGAGGCCGCTATGGTAGTGAACAACAACGCCGGCGCGGTATTCCTGGCGCTGAACACCCTGGCGAAGGGCCGGGGCGTGGCCGTCTCGCGCGGCGAGCTGGTCGAGATCGGCGGCTCCTTCCGCGTGCCGGAGATAATGCGCGAGAGCGGCGCGGAACTGCTCGAGGTCGGCACGACGAACAAGACCCACCCGCGCGACTACATAAGCGCCATGGACGACTACGGCGCCGGGATGCTCCTGAAAGTGCACACCAGCAACTTCGTCATGCTCGGCTTCACCGAGGAGGTGTCCGTCCGCGAGCTGGCGCAGATAGCCCACGAGCGCGGCGGGCTGCTGATGCACGATCTGGGCTCCGGATTCATGTTCCCCGCCGAGGCGCTGGGCCTGCACGACGGCCACGCTGTGTGGAGCAGCCTGCGCGACGGGGCGGACATAGTCTGCTTCTCCGCAGACAAGCTGCTGGGCACAGCCCAGGGAGGCATACTCCTCGGCCGGCGCGAGTGCATCGAGCGCATAAAGAAAAACCAGCTCACCCGCATGCTGAGGATAGACAAGCTCTCGCTTGCGGCGCTGGAGATCTGCCTACAATACTGCCGCGACTCACAGCTCGCTGCCGAAAAGCTGCCCTCGCTGAGGATGCTGTCCATGAAGGCGGAGGAGTGCCGCGAGCGGGCGGAAGCGCTCAGGCAGCTCATAGCGGCGCGCGTGCCCGGCTGCGAGTCCAGGCTCGTGGAGGTGGGCGACGAGGCGGGCGGCGGCTCTCTGCCGGGCGTCACACTGCCCGGCTGGGCCGTGGCTGTGGACTTCCCCGGCCTCTCCGTGGAGGAGGCCGAGGCGCGGCTGCGTGCGCGAAGCGTACCCATCATCGCGAGGGTGAACCGCGACGGGGTGTTGTTCTCCGTGCGGACACTGTTCGAGCGCGACGGCGAGGAGTTGGCTCTGGCCGTCGGCGAACTGTGGGGGAAGGAAAAATGAAGCACATAATAATAGGCACTGCGGGCCACGTCGACCACGGCAAGACCTGCCTCACAAAGGCGCTCACCGGCGTGGACACCGACCGGCTGAAGGAGGAGCAGCGGCGCGGCATCACGATAGAGATAGGCTTTGCGCAGCTCACTCTGCCCAACGGCCAGACCGCCAGCATCATAGACGTCCCCGGCCACGAGAAGCTGATAAAGAACATGCTCGTCGGCGCGACGGGTATAGATGTGGTGTTGCTCGTGGTCGCCGCGGACGAGGGCTTCATGCCGCAGACGAAGGAGCACCTTGAGATCCTCACCATGCTCGGCGTCAAGAAGGGCATAATTGTCGTGACCAAGAAGGACATGGTGGACGAGGAGTGGCTCGAGGTCGTCAAGGACGACATCCGCGAGCATGTTAAGGGCAGCTTTCTGGAGGACGCGCCGATGATCGCAGTCTCCGCCTACACGATGGAGGGCATAGACGAGCTCAAACAGATGATCGTGGAGCTGGTGCGCGACGCGGACGAGCGCCCGACCGACAGGCCCTTTCGCCTGCCCGTCGACCGCGTGTTCTCCATCAAGGGCTTCGGCACCGTTGTGACCGGCACGCTGGTGGACGGCAAGATAGAGACCGGCGAGAGCGTAGAGATCTATCCCCTGGAAAAGCTCGCCCGCGTGCGCGAGCTGCAAAACCACGACGTCAGGCAAGAGCGCGTGAGCGCCGGCATGCGCGTGGCCATAAACCTCGGCGGCGTGGAGAAGAAGGAGCTCATGCGCGGCTGCACCATAGCCAAGCCGTACTCCATGCAGCTCACATACCGCATCGCCGCCTCCATCCAGCTCACCAAGGACTCCCCATACAGCGTGAAAAACGCCTCCCTGGTCCACTTTTATCAGGGCACGCAGGAGCTGGTGGGCCGGGTGCGCCTGCTCTCCTGCAACGTGCTCAAGCCGGGGCAGAAGGGCTACGCGCTCATCATGTTCGAGGAAAAGCTGACGGCGAGGAACCTGGACAAGTTCATCATCCGCTTCTTCTCCCCCATGACCACCATCGGCGGCGGCGTGATACTGGACATGGAATCGCCGCGCCTCAAGCGCAACGACCCCGCCGTGCTCGAGAGGCTGGACCGCCTCAGCGGGCGGCCGCTCGCGCGCATCATGCAGATGATAGACGACGCGGGCTGCACGCTCATAAAGGAGAGCGAGCTGGCCAATGTCAGCGGCCTCTCCGCCTCCGAGGTGCGCGCCGCTGTGAAGGAACTCACCCAGTCTGACAAGGTCGTGAACATAAGCGGCGGGCTCATATCCGCCCGCAGGCTGGACGACGTGTGGCAGAGGATAGAAGAGCTGCTGCGCCGCTTCCACCAGGAGCAGTCCCTTGCCGACGGCATGAACCTCGGAGAGCTGCGCGAGCGCGTCTTCTCCTCCTCCACCAGGGCCGCCAACGCCATACTGGAGCACTTCATAAAGCAGGAAAAACTCCGCTTCAACGGCAGCGTCGCCGCCCTTGCGGAGTTCAGCTCCGGCTTCTCCTCGGAGCAGACGGCCATGCACGACAAGCTGGAGAGCATATATCTCGAGGCCGCGCTAGAGCCGCCGTCCAACGCGGAGCTGCAGGAGCGCTTCAGGAACGACCTCCGGCTCTTCAAGCAGGTGTTCGCCCGCATGGTGCAGGACGGCACGCTCATCCCGCTCAACACCGGCACCGCCGTGCATTACAGCGTCTACAAGCGCGCCTATAACGTCATGCTGGACATGTTCCACGAGGGCGACTTCATAACCCTCGGCAACTACCGCACCCGGCTGGGCGTCTCGCGCAAATACGCTGTTATGTACCTCGAAAACTTTGACGACAAGAAGATAACCAAGCTCATCGGAGACAGACGCGTTCTCTTGAAAAAGCAGTGAGCCGTTGGTCTATGGGCTCCCTTCAAAGGGGCTGAGCTTTGCAGGGCGCTTTATATATCGGAAACGGCATGGCGGAAAAGGCTGATGTTTTCCGCCGCGCAGATTCGATAAAAAAAGAGAATCTGGAGGAAAATTGTATGACAACCGTCAAAAAGCATCTCTGGGTGATAATAACCGGCCTTGTGGTCGGCATAGCCTCGGTGGTCCTCGTCGCGCTGGGCAACCCGGGGAACATGGGCTTCTGCATAGCCTGCTTCCTGCGCGACATCGCCGGCGCGGTCGGCCTGCACCGCGCGGGCATAGTGCAGTACATACGTCCCGAGATAATCGGCCTCGTGCTGGGCGCGATGATAATGAGCCTCGGCGCCAGGGAGTTCAAGGTCCGCGGCGGCTCCTCGCCCGTGACCCGCTTCGTGCTGGGCTTCTTTGTCATGGTCGGCGCGCTGATGTTCCTGGGCTGCCCGCTGCGCATGGTCATCCGCCTCGGCGGCGGCGACCTCAACGCCATCCTCGGCCTGGTCGGCTTCGCCGTCGGCATCTGGGTCGGCACCATCTTCCTCAAGAGGGGCTTCACCCTCCGCCGCAACAACCCCCAGCCCGTGCTCGAGGGCGTGGCGATGCCCGTTATCAGCGTCGCGCTGCTCGTGCTCGTCATAGCGGCGCCCGCCTTCATCTTCTTCTCAACCGAGGGCCCCGGCTCCATGCGCGCCCCCATCGCCGCGGCGCTCATAGCCGGGCTCGTCGTCGGCGCGCTGGCCCAGCGCTCCAGGCTCTGCATGGCCGGAGGCATCCGCGACGCCATCCTGCTGAAGGATTTCCACCTGCTCATCGGCTTCGTCTCCATATTCGTCGCCGTCCTCGTCGGCAACATCATCCTCAACAAGTTCAACCTCGGCTTCGCCGGACAGCCTGTCGCCCACACCGATTTCCTATGGAACTTCCTCGGCATGGCTCTCGTAGGCTTTGCCTCCGTCCTGCTCGGCGGCTGCCCGCTGCGCCAGCTCATCCTCGCCGGCAGCGGCAACAGCGACAGCGCCGTCGCCGTCCTCGGCATGTTCGTCGGCGCGGCCTTCTGCCACAACTTCGGCCTCGCCTCCTCCGGCGACGGCCCGACCCTCAACGGCAAGATCGCCGTCGTCATCGGCATAGTGGTCGTCTCCGTCGTTGCGGCGATGAATACCAAGAAAGTGGAGGCGTGAGTTATGAACAAGATAGACACCAGGGGCTTTTCCTGCCCGGAACCAGTACTCATGACCAAGAGGGCCCTTGAAAAGGGCACCCCGCTCGTCGTGCTCGCCGAGAGCGAGATACCGCTGCAGAACATCTGCCGCTTCGCCTCCAACGCGGGCTACAAGACCAGCTATAAGGAAGTGGACGGCGAGTTCGAGATCACCATCGAGTGATGGAGCGCATCGCGACCTTCCACACCCACCTCGGGGCGCTGCGCTTCGAGCGGCGGCTCAAGAAGCTCGGCGAGAGCGCAGCCATGGCGCCCGTGCCGCGGAAGCTCTCCGCCTCTTGCGGAACCTGCGTCCGCTTCAATGCAAGCTTTCTCATAGAATGGGTGGATGAGGATCTCGAAGCTGTATATGAAACTTGCAGCCCGGGTATCTACAAGCTTGTTTATAAAAGCGACTATTAATATGTGACAGATCCACGTCACTTAAAAATAATGGTGCGGATAACACAGCGATTATCCGCACCATTATTTTAGGCAAGGTTTTCTTATAACCACTACAAAAACATAGGTTCTCCTAAAGCCTGTTGGTTTTGTTAAGACTGTTGTCCCCCTGCATTTGATTAACCGCATACAAATCCTGAATTAAGTCGGAAACACATGTTGCAAAAGCTGAATCTTAGAAAGCATTAACCTGAAACGTACAATGCAGATATTTCTGCGGAAGTGACTGACGAAGGGCTCAGAAAACGTATAGGCGTCAGCTCCATCGAAATAATCTGAGCTTCTCTCAATTGCGGCATTGTGGTTGAATAGGCTATGTCAAAGCCTTCGCCAACACTTGGGTAGGTCTTGGAACAAAAGCTACTTTGTAAACAGCTGCTCAGGTCAGTGTAATCACTGCTCGAAAATCAATCTCCACGTACTACTCACAATTGTGGCTCGGTATGACGCCTAATGAAACAACCAGCTCTGAGAGAGCTGCTTTCAGGCGTATATATTATAGTATTTTACGCGGGTTAAAAACACAGTCAAAACTATTGTATGAGTATTTTTGAAATCGGGTGTCTGTTTTCCACCGGGCTTGTCGCTGATAATTGGAGGGACATGAGTCTTCGTCTACGAATGCACCTTTAAAATCACATATTGCGGACAGACGGCAAAGATCAGACACATCAAAATGAAGCGTTGATGAACAACTACAATACTTACTTTTCCGTCAAGCGCGTCTATTGCCTTTACCGCGTCTCCACTCTCGGTCAGGTCAAAAAGGATGACATACCCATGCAAAAGCAGTGCTTCCGCGAATTTGCGGTGGCTCACGGCTGGAGCATAGTCCCGGCCCGAGATCGCGACGCCAGAGATTTGACATGCACGTTGACAAGCTGATGAACTACATCCGCTACTGGCAGGCCTCCGGCGAGAGCATCAAGACCTCCATCCGTGTCAAGACCCGCCTCAGTCCGATGACGGAAGCGGGGCGCTACACATGTGGCTCAGTCATGATCCATTTCCTTGACATTGGGAGTGGCCAGGTTTAAAGTCTTTATAGACACTTCCAAAATTTATAATCGTGCTTTATCACATCAAAAGGAGGCGAAACGATGCATGCAAAATGTCGTGCTCTGGTGTATATTCTATGTGCCGCCCTGTTGCTTTCGGCCTGCGGAGAGGCTACAGTTTCCGGGGAAGAACTGCTCAGCACCCAGAGTCTGTCTGCGGACTTGGACGGCGACGGGCAAGAGGAAACGGTCGAGTACAGCGCAATCTCGCGCGAGGGCGCGCCCGGCAGCCGGTGCCGCCTGAGCGTCGACGGCGTTTCCTTGGACAAGAGCCTTGCTGAGCAGGGCTTCAACGCCACCAACGTCCACGCTGAGTGCGCCGCAGTTGACCTCGACACCGCCGACGGTTATATCGAACTCGCCGTGCCGGAGGACGGACAAAGCGCGGACTACTACACGAATTTCATCCGCTTCGACGGCGAGGTGGCCGTCTACCTTGGCCGGGTTCCCGGGCTCATCGGGGACACGGTTTATTTTCCCGTGACGGTAAACGGCGACGGCAGCGTCAGCGCCTCGATTTTGAGCGGTGTACTGCAAAACTGGGCCTTCTCGGCGGACTACGTCCTCACGGACAGCGGGCTTGAGCTCGTGGAGCAGGACTTCTACACCGACGAGCGATACAAGACTGCGGACAAGGAAACGTTCATTGACATCTACGCCTACGACGCGCCCGATGACGGCGCCGAGCAGCACGTCATCAAGGCGGGCACGTTGCTCTCGATCTATGGCGAGGGTGGCAGCTGGGACGCCGGCGAGGGCGCGCACGGCTCCTGTGCCCTGGCGGAGGACACCTCCGGCGCGCAGCACTACCTCAAGGTGCGCGAGCTGTTTGAAATAGAGGACGCTTCCGGCGCCTGGGTCGAAGCCACCTCCGCAATAAACGGCCTCTCGCTCCACGGCTAAACCCCACAGGATTTAATAAACAAAAAGCAAAGACGGCAAGTTTAAAACGCTTGCCGTCTTTGTGGTGGACCTGAAGAGACTCGAACTCTCGGCCTCTCGGATGCGAACCGAACGCTTTCTCAAGCGGGCCGGGATTGTTCTTGAGGCATTTTTCGTCTCTCCCCTGCCCCGCTCCCTGTATCTCACGCGGCTGCCAAGCGGGTCACATAACGCATTTTCACCATCGGATGCAAACACAGTACCCTCGTCATGTTTGCATCCGGTGCTGTCATTTTAGGAGGTATTATGTCAGCAAAAAGTGATTCCAAGTCGGACGTTGTCGTAAAGCTCCCCATAAGCAGTCTGAGGGACTTCTCCTGTCATCCGTACAAAGTGCGCGATGACGAATCCATGCGTGAAACAGCGGAAAGCGTTAAGACTTTCGGCGTGCTCGTGCCTATTGTTGTCGTACTTATCCGAAAGTGAGCAGCGGCTCCTTATCGACGCTATGGATAGTGAACAGGCCACGCCGTCGCTGTCGCAGGCGCAGCGATTGAAGCAGTTCTCCCAGCGTGGTGAGCTGACCGCCGAGGTCATGCGATCCATCATGACCGAGGAGAAAAAAGAAGCGGAGCGCGTCACCATCAAAGGCGACACGCTCCGTAAATACTTTCCCGCCAGCTACACGACAAAGCGCATGGAGGAGACTATCATAAGGCTGCTGGAACAGTGGCAGAAACGAAGAAAGCGCGAAGTTAAACGCTAATCTATTGTTTATGTAGAATATCAATTACATCTTTCCTTAATGCATCAAGTTCGCTCCAGTGTTCATCAATGTATTGCTGCAATTCACGCAAAACCATTGAATTGTCGGACACAACGAAACCTTTATTCATCACATACTCAATGGTTAAAGCAGCAATGTTAAAGTTCATAATATCTTTTGTATTGCTAATTTTCCCAAGGCGCAGTTCTTCACCGTTTACAATATTGCCTGTGTATCCGTTCGGAAGCAACGCAAGTACTATCTTGGGGCTAATTGGAGCAATTGTACAAAACATGCCGCTACTCTTTATTGTATAAAAACAGTTTTGAGGAACCACAAAGCTGACATCGGTACAATTATATAGCACAGACAAAGACGAATCTCTGGACGCATACGGAATTTCTGGCTTTATTTTTTAAAAAGTATACTAAAACATCATGCTTTTGTTGGTAACTTAACATAGGTATTATATTACTTCTGCGCTCACCTATCGCTTGCATTAGTTTGCTGCGTATCACAGAATAGCTCATATAGTCCTTTAGTATTTGCTCTTCCTCTAGAGTTAAAACTAACTGTCTGTCTTCGGACTCAAAGAAATCGGTCACTTTATGTGCTAAATCTGAAATAGGCTTCTCAATTTCTTTGCTCAACAGCTTTTCAATTTCTTCTGAATAATAGTCTCTCTCCGTTCCTAGCACACTAACTCCTGCAAGACCTATTTCGTTACAATCTAGGTTCAGATAAAAAACCTTCCTGTTTTTTCTTTAAACTGCTTGAGTATTGCTTTTGGCAGCTGTATATGCGAGTTAATATTAATTCCCCTTTCTAAAAGTACGTTTTTAATCATTATATATTCGTTGCCTCTATCTGGCAATATGATAGCCCGCAAGTTTTTCTTGTGGGCCTTTTATTTTGGAGGTGTCACACATGGCGGTCTTCCGCATTGATAAAAACAGCGACTTTACCCTCATGCCGAACTATCCGTTCCGGGATATGCGGCTGTCGTTTAAGGGGCGGGGGCTGCTGGGGACTATGCTCACGCCGAGGGATGACTGGGACTACACGCTGGCGGGGTTGACCGCGATCTCGCCGCATGGCAAGAGCTATGTCTCCACCGGGCACAACGAGCTGGAGCGCCTCGGCTACCTTGAGCGCCGGCAGCTGCGTGACGAGCATGAGCGGTTCATAGACAAAGAGCACGTCATCTACGAGGTACCGCGCTCTATAAAACCGCCGGACGGAAACCCCGCCGCAATTAAATACTAAATTCAATCAAGAACCCAAGAATAAAAAACTAAATGAATCAAGAACTCATTCAATTCCTTCCTCTGCCCCGAGGCGAAGCGAGGACGAAGCGATGTGGCGGGAGATAATCCTTGAAAACATCGAGTACGACCTCATTATCGGCGAGGACGGCTACGACAAGGACTGCGTGGACGAGGCTGTGGAGCAGATCGTAGACGCTGTGAGTTCCTCAAAAGACTACATCCGCGTTGGCGGCGAAAGCCGCAGCGCGGATGTTGTGCGTTCAAGGCTGCTGAAGCTCAACCGCTTCCACGTCGAGTTCGTGCTCGACCACATTAAGGAGAGTCCGTGATACAAAACCCGCACCGCTACACGCACTTGACCTACGACAAGTGGCTCAGTGAGAAAAAGCCTGCATCTCATAGAGGCATCCTGCGAGCAGGCATCGGCACTGCACTTCCCGAAAAGCCAAAGGGCTTTGACGAACTGCTCTACCTTCTGAGGCAAACCGGCTGGGAAGTCAGCGCCGGAGCGCACGTCACTTTCCGCAGAGCCGGCCAGCACGCCATACGGCTCCGCTCGCTCGGCGAGGGCTATTCTGAGGCAGAGCTGCGGGCGGTCATTGCCGGAGGTGCAGCACATTCTCCACGCGGCAAGCGCGAATGTACAGGCCTAGTCATAGGCATTGAGGCAAAACTGGCTGAAGGAAAGGGTGCGGGCTATGAGCGATTGGCAAAACTGTTCAATGTCAAGCAAATGCCAAAACGCTGCTGTATTTGCAGGAGCATGGCATCAGCAGCTGCGCAAAGCTTATCGCCTGTGCCGATGCTGCAAGTGAAAAAATAGCTGACATCAGAAAGGATATCAAGGCAGCTGAGGCAAGTATAGACGAGATCGCCCAGCTGCGGAAGCAAATAGTCAGCTATGCAAGGACACGCGAAGTTTTTACCGCATACAATACAAGGCAAGCGGATACTCACGAGAGTTCTACAAAAAGCACGAAGCTGACACAGCACGGCACCGCGAGGCTAAGCGGTACTTCAACGACCACGGTCTCAAAAAGCTGCCGAAGGTCAAAGACCTGAACACCGAGTTCAACGCTCTCGTTGCAGAAAAGCGTGCGGCCTATGCCGAGTACCGCGCCCTCCGTGATGAGCAGCGTGAGCTGCTGATTCACCGGCAAAACGTCGAGAGTTTACTCCTCGACGACAATACTGAGCAAAACCGCCGCACCCGTGGCGAGAGATAAGCGCCCGCCCGGGCGCGCCGTTGCGAAGTATCCGTGGTTTGTGCATCCGCCCCAACAAACAAAAGGAGCGCGGGGACATCCCCGCGCTCCTCACATTTTGAGGGTCTGGGCCCTCTGTACTCTGCTTTCTAAGGGCAAGCTAGCCACTTAGAACGTTGGATATATGTCGATAGTCGTTCCGCCGGTTCCGACAAAGTTATTGCCCGTTGACCATGTCTCATTGTTTATTAGGGGTTTGAATTCGAAAGTCTCGCCCGCAGGAATTCGTTCGCTCTCATATATCCAACAGTCCGAAGCTATATTCAGCATGCTGCGGCCTCTATCCCAGGTGAGCGGATACTCGTCGCCGCGCAAATACATCGTATTGCCCAATCCGACATCATAATGCACCCTTATGGTGGTAACTGTGCGGGCGGTCGGTGTGTAGTATTCTACGGAGTCAGAGGTAAACACAAATGCCGTTTTGGCTGGGATAGTAAGTTCTATCTGCTTGCCCGTAACACCACCGGAAGTGATTTGGGCGGTCACATATGTGTCAAGCAAATTGGTGAGAATCGTTCCAACCGTCAGACTGCTCTCGGCCCTGATAGGTATTTGCCTTGTCTCATTGCTCGTGCCATTGTTAATGACGGTGATTATCTCCTGACCCGTAGAGTCATCGCGGCGCGAGTAGGCGTAAATGTTGGCCTCACACCACATTTCGCGCTGCGTTCCGGTTTGCAGGCATTGGTACTCTTTCCGTATCTCAGCCAGGCGTTGTATGTATTTGTAGTTAATCCCATCTTCAGAAAAGCTCGGCATCATTTCACGGTTTTCTTTATTTGCAATACCTGCCCACTCGGTCGGCACGCCGCCGCCATAGCAGTTCTGTTCTGTTCCGTAATATACATCAGGTATACCGCGCACCGTAAACAGGAACGTAAGCGCCAGCCTTAGTTTCTGATAATTGTCATCAGCAAGGCAAAGGAATCTGTCCCTGTCATGATTATCTATGAACGTTATCAGATGGTTTACGTTCTCATATTTATAATCCTGATCAAAAATTGCCTTTACAGTTTCAAAGCTGGCATCATGCGCAAACACTTCACGGGCCTGGAAGAACAGCGGGAAATCTAGGACTCCCCACTGATACTCTGAAAACGCGCTGACATAGTCTACATCGCCAACGAATATCTCTCCGAATGTTGGAACTCCTACATACTCCTCGAACTCCTTAAGAAAATCTTTGGGTATAGAGCGAGCTGCGTCAACTCTGATTCCATCCGCACCGGTAAGAGTGATCCAGTCCTTGTACGCATCCTTTATGGCCTGCCTGGCATCGGGATTGTCCTGATTCAAGTCATCCAGACCACCCAAATCGTAATTCAAGACCTGGAATTCGTTGTTCCAATCCGTAATATCACCATAGTGATGATACCAGTCAGGATTATTAAACGGAGCCGCTGGCTGATAGTCGGCAGAGCTGTATGTAGTACTTGTTCCGGCAAAATAGTCTGCCGAGTGATTCGGAACCACATCCAGAATAATTTTTAGTCCCTTCTCATGTGCCGTATTTACAAGATTGACGAGCTCCTGCTTGGTGCCGAAGTGGGGATCTGCGGAATTATAGTCATGAGTGAAGTAACCGTGATATCCCGACTCACTGCCATCCCTGCTCAGCAGTTCATTTTCCGATGGCGGAGAGATCCAGATGGCTGTCATCCCAAGATTTTTTATATAATCGAGTTTCTCAGTGAGACCCTTCCAGTCACCTCCCTGGGTATATTTCAGTTCTCCCGGACGGTATTCCAGATTCAATGTCCCATTATTGGAACTGTCTCCGTCATAGAATCTGTCCGTAAGCACCATATAAATGATGTCGCTTTCATCAAGGACACTGCTTGTATCTGTGATCTCTTGAATATCCGAGTCCGCCATTGCATCTGTGGGAGTAAAATTCTCTCCAATATCAGAACCTGGCAGAACGGAGCCAAAAACATTTGAAGTAGTTGCAAATGCGGGTGTAAGTATAAGCGAGAAACAGAGGAGCAATGCCAACAGTAGACTAGTTGCTTTAAAGCTTGTTTTTTTGCTATGCATACTATACCTCCCGTTATAATTATCCCTTAATGCCTCCTGCCTGCAGGCCGGAGACGAAGTATTTCTGGCAGCAGATGAACACTATCAGCACCGGCACGAGGCTCGCGACGCTCATGGCGAAGACGTAGCCCCACTGCGTGAACTGGTGCTGACCGAAGAAGCCGGAGATAGCTATGGGCAGCGTGCGCTTGGCGTTGTCGTTGATGACCGTCATTGCCCAAGGGAACTCCTCCCAAGCGGTCAGGAAGTTGAAGATGCTCACCGAGGCTATGGCCGGGCTCGCGAGCGGGCAGATGACCTTGAAGAACACCGTGAACACGCTCCCGCCGTCCATATACACCGCCTCGTCATAGTCGCGCGGGATGCTCTCGATATATCCCTTTATCATGAAGGTCGAGAACGGAATGACCCATGCGACGTAAAATGGCACGAGGCCGAAGAGCTTGTTCGTGAGCTTGAGGAAGGTGGCGAGCTGATACTGCGTTATGATAAGCGTCGTGCCCGGGATTATCATCGTGCCTATGACAAGCCCGAAAAGCAGCTTTCGGCCTGGGAAGCGGAAGCGGGCAAGGCAGAAAGCCAGCGCCGTGGCGATGAAGGCCGCGATAATCACGGTGAGTATCGTGACCGCCGCGCTGTTTAGGAAGTTCTGATAGAACTTCTCCTGGGCGAAGATGTACTGATAGTTCTCCGCCGTCAGCTCCTTGGCCGAGGGGAAGAACCTCGGCGGGAACTCATAGAGCGCGCCGTTGGGCTTGAGCGAGGTGCTTATCATGTACACCATAGGCATGACGGACACGGCTCCGCCTATGAGCAGCAGCAGATATTTGAGCGCGTTTGCGGCATTTTTCTTTGTAAATCTCCTGTGCATATCACACCTCAAAACTGGCTCTCGCCGTTTCTGCGCATGGCCTTGAACTGCAGCACCGCCAGGAAAGCCAGCGTCACGGCCACTATGAAGGACAGCGCCGCAGCGTAGCCGAAGTCGCCGGAGCTGAAGGCCTTGGAGTACATCCACGTCAGCACCACCTCGGTCTGGTGCATGGGCTTGCCGTCCGTTATCATCTTTATCGACGTGAACACGTTGAAGCCGCCGATGGTCAGCATGACCAGGGCAAAGAGTATGGTCGGCTTTATGCTGGGCAGGGTTATGTAGAAGAACCGGGCGAAGGGCCCGCAGCCGTCGATGGAAGCAGATTCATAAAGCTCCTGCGGCACGCTCTGCAAGGCTGCGAGGAACACGACGAGGTTCCAGCCCACGCCCTTCCAGATGCCCAGCATCATGGCCACGGTCAGCCCGCCCCAGCGGGTATCCAGCCAGCGGATGTTGCTCTCACTCAGGTGCAGGACATTGGTGAGCAGGTAGTTGAGCATGCCCTCGGTGTTGAAGATGTACCTGAACACCAGTGAGACGATGACCCAGGAGGTTATGACCGGCAGGTAGTAAATGACCCGGAAGGTCACGCGAAAGCGCGGGATGGAATTTATGAGCACCGCCGCCAGCAAGCCCAGCACCATCTGCCCCGGCACGGTGACGAGGGTGTAGATGAGCGTGTTTGCAAAGGCCGTCCTGAAGGTGGCGTCACTCAGCACGGCCGCATAGTTCGAAAGACCGGCAAAGCTGTGCTCGAACATGTTGTCACGGTTCCACTCAAGAAAGCTCATGTACAGCAGCTTCACTATCGGGTAGATGGTGAACATGGCAAAGACAAGCACGCCCGGCAGTAGCAGCGCCGCAAGCTGCATCCGGTTTCGCCTCGGCTTCAGCTCCATATCGAGGCTCCTTTCAAAAAGCGCGCGGGAGGTCCGGCGTGGGCGCTCCCGCGCGCAAAGCTGTTGCGATTTTGGGCAGTTTCTGGTATACTTTTAGTGTTATCCGGCAAGCAGCGTGTCGACCTTCGCAGCCAGCGCATCCAGAGTGGTCTGGGCGTCCGCGCCGTTGACGATGATGTCGGTCACGGCGGTGGTGAGCTCGCTGTCGATGTCGGACCAGGCCGCCACGGGCGGGCGGGCCTTGGCGGTGGTGATGGCCTCCAGGAAGGGCGCGTAGTCCGCGTTCTTCACCGTGTCGCTCTCGAGCGCGGTGGTGTTCACCGGGATCTGGCCGACCTTGGCCATCTCCTCCTGGGCAAAGTCGCTGACCATGAACTTCATGAACTCCCAGGCGCCCTCCTTGTTGCCGGTGTTGAACATCGCAATGTCCTCGCCGCCGAGTACGGAAATGGAACCGGCGGAGCCGGCGGGCATCTCGGTCGTGGCATACTTGAAGTCGGGGTATGCGCCCGCCATCTCTGCGGTCTTCCACGGGCCCTCGAGCAGCATCATGTAGCGCCCGGTCCCGAAACCGTCGGTCATCGGGATGTCGCCGCTGTTGAAGCCGGTAAACTGGCCGTTTTTATAGAGGTCGGCAAGCATCTGCACGGCGGCCACGGTCTCGGCGCTGTTGAGATAGCCGGTGGCCTGGGTGTAGTCCTCGTTGGTGATCTCGCCGCCCATGCTCCAGATGTAGGGCAGGATGTTCCAGCCGGCGAGCGCGGGCTCGTTGAGGCCCCAGACCTGCTGGCCGTTCTCGTTCGTTCCGGAGAGCGCGGCGATGGCGGCGAACATGTCGTCGATGGTTTCGGGTGCGGCAAGGCCCGCATTCTCGAAGGCCTCGGCGTTATAGAACAGTATTTTCGTGTTGGTATTGAGCGCGAGGGCGTAATAGCTGCCGTTGACCATACCGGTGCTCATGGCGCTGGGCAGGAGCGTTGCGGCCACGTCGTCGAAGTCGGCCATCTCCTGGTCGAGCGCGGCGAGTATGCCCATGGACTCAAACTCGGGCACCCAGGCTATGTCCAGCCTCGCCACGTCGGGCAGGGTGTCGGAGTTCGCGCTTATCAATATCTTGTCGTGCAGGTCCGCCCACTCGTGGGAGACGGCGTTGACCTTGTACTCGGGATGCTCCTCCTCGAACTTGGGGATGAGCACATTCATAAGGGTTTCATTCTCTGCGGACTGGGCGCTGTAATGGTGCCAGAAGTTGATGACTGTCGGCTCCGCGGCGTCCGGGCTGCTTCCGGGCGTCTCGTCGGTCTGCGGGGGTGAACTGGTGTCTGGCGCTTCATTGCCGCAGGCAGCTAATGTCGCTACCATTACTGCCACGGCAAGCAGGAGCGCCAGCATTTTTGCGTACTTCTTCATTTTCATTTCTGACCTCGCTTTCTTTCCTGTTTGAATATTTTCACGGTCCGCGCCGGTACGCTCAGGCTGAGCACCGCCGGGCATTCCGCCGAATACGCATCCCTTGCGGGGTTTATCACAGAAGTCACTGTCTCTCCGGAGAAGGCCTCGAGCCACTCGCCGGAGCCGTCCGGCACCCGCGCCTCACCCTTGTACCAGCGCTCCCCTGCGTTGATGACTACTAGCACGTCCTCTCTCTCGTGCGTGCGGCAAAAACCGAACACGTTGGCGCCGTCGTCGCAGACGGAGTTGTAAAACCCGCCTTCCCGGAGGGCTGGTGAGCCCTTGCGCAGGGCTATGAGCTCCCGGAACCAGCCGAACAGCTCCGGCTCCCTCTCCGCGGCCTCCCAGTCCATGGCCCGGCGGCAATCCGGGTCGTTTTCGCCCTCCATGCCCAGCTCGTCGCCGTAATACACCGCGGGGCAGCCGGGGAAGCACATCTGCAAGGCCACGGCGAGGCGGTATTTTTCGATATCCCCGCCGCAGAATGTGAGGAACCTCGGCGTGTCGTGGCTGTCGAGGGGATTGTACATCCGCAGCGACACCTCGTAGGGGTAGAGCGAGAGCAGCCGGTTCGCCCTGTCCACGAAACCCGAGGCCCCGAGCTTTGAGAGCGCCAGCCAGTCGCGTGCGGCGTCGCGGAAGAGGTAGTTCATCGCGCTGTCCAGCCGGCCGGGGCCCACGAGCCGCCAGGCGTCACCCCAGGTCTCGCCCAGGAGCAGGCAGTCCGGCTTCGCCAGCTTCATTTCACGGGAAAACTCCTCCCAGAACACCGCAGGCACCTCGTCTGCCACATCCAGCCGCCAGCCGTCAGCCCCCACGGCGCGTAGCCAGTGCTTGCCCACCTCGATGAAATAGCGCCGCAGCTCCGGGTTTGCAAGGTTCAGCTTGGGCATCCACTTGTAGTGGCCCACGCAGTCGTAGGTGCGCGTCTCGTGCGTGACAGGGTAGGTGTTGATGAAAAACCAGTCTCGGTATTTTGAGGCCTCTCCGTTTTTCACCACGTCCTGAAAGGGCGGCCAGTAGTACCCGCAGTGGTTGAAAACGCCGTCGAGCAGCACGCGGATGCCGAGCGCGTGCGCGTCCGAGATGAGCGAACGCAAATCCTCCTCCGTGCCGAAATGAGGGTCGATGCGGTAATAGTCCACCGTGTCGTACTTGTGGTTGGACAGTGCCTCGAACACCGGCGTGAGGTACAGGCAGGTCGCGCCGAGGGCCGATATGTAGGGCAGCTTCTCGCGTATGCCGCGCAGGTCGCCGCCCATGAAGTTCTCCCGCGTGGGGACGGAGCCCCAGGCGTCCGCGCCCTCCGGCGTGAGCGATGAGTCGCCGTTTTTGAACCTCTCGGGAAAGAGCTGATAGTAGACCTGTCCAGAGCTCCAGTCCGGGGCTTTGAAGCAGTCCTCGGGGTTCGGCCAGAGAAACTCGAAGAAGTCCTCATCCGGCCCCGGCTCCGTGTCCCGGAAGCCGTTCGGCCCGTACCAGAGCTCGCGCTTCCCGGAACGCAGTCGGAAGCAATAGCGCACATAGGCTGTTATGGGCTCTGTCTTGATCTCCGCCTCATAACAGTCCCGCCAGGCATCCCGGAGCTTCGGTCTCACCAGTATCTTTCTGCGCCTTTCCGGGTCTGTCTCCCCCCTCTCCCAGTACAGCAGCCCGACCTCGTCCAGGTCTCCCCTCGCGGCGAAGAGCCGTATCACCAGACCGGTCCTCGAACTGGGGTAGACAAACTCGGCCGTGGGGCGATGCAAAACTGCGGCAAGCTCCATGGCGAACCTCCTCTCAAGCACGCTCCGTCGAGGCGCGTGCCATTATTTTTGTGCTCAGCAGCGTCTGACGTATGCTGGCGTCCGGATTTTCTATCTGGTTTATGAGTATCTCCGCCGCCTGCACGCCGAGCTCGAAGGTGTCCACCTCAATGCTGGTGATACCGGGCTCGGCCAGGGCGGTGACGGCCGTGTCATCAAAGCTGAGTACGCCAAAGTCCTCGGGCACGCGCAGTCCCAACCTCTGCGCTGCC
The DNA here is from genome assembly GCA_900546485.1 of uncultured Eubacteriales bacterium. Lineage (GTDB taxonomy): Bacteria > Bacillota > Clostridia > Oscillospirales > Oscillospiraceae > Scatomorpha. The sequence goes on along the minus strand of URDK01000002.1, from coordinate 11,232 downwards.
CTCAGCGCGCCAAGCGCGAGCATGTCGCTCCCGCAGGCAAGCGCGTCAGGCCTGTTTTCGGAGGCAAGCAGATCCGTGACCTGAGCGATGACAGCGTCGATGCTCATGGCGTCGTTGTGCAGTATAAGCTCGCGATCCACGCTTAGCCCGCAGGCGTCCAGCTCGCGGCAGCAGCCTGAGAGCCTGTCGCGCGAGAATAGGTCGCTCTCCGGCCCGCCGAGGTAGCCAATGCGGCGATAGCCCTTCGCCACCAGGTGCCGGACGGCGAGCACGCCCGCCTGGGTGTTGTTTATATCGAGCCAGCTGGTTTCCGCGCCCACGTCCTCTGCCCGGCCCAAGATGACGCATGGGAAATGCAGCTCCTCTACCTTGCGGATGAACTCCCGGCTGACAAGCGATATGGGAAACACTACGCCGTCCACCTTTTTACCGAGGATGAGTCGCTCGACGCTGGAGATGCCGCCGAATGCGCGCGAGCCGTTCGTGACCATAAGGCTGTAATCCCGCCTGTGAGCGACGGTCTCTATGCCGAACACCGTGTTATTGAAGAAGTTGTTAGAGTAGGCGCCCGGGTCGGCCACATCGATGACCAACGCCACGGCGCGCGGGCTGCCGGTGGCAAAGCTGCGCGCAAAGTCGTTGGGCACATACTTGAGCTGCTCCATCGCGTCATATATTCGTTTTTTTGTCTCCTCCGAAATGGCGCCCTTGCCGTTTAGCACCCTCGACACGGTCGAGGCCGAAACCCCAGCCATCTGCGCAACGTCCCGTATAGTGACTGACATAAGCCCTCCTGTGCAACCGGTTTCCGATATTAACGCCCGTTGTTGCATGATTGATTGCGGTTGTTTTGTATAATTGCTACAATTTATCTCCAGCTATTTGTGCATATAATTATTTATTTCAATTTGTTCTAATGCAACCGTGTTACTTGATATAAAACTAGCACTTTTTCACTGATTTGTCAACAATGGTTTAGAATCTTTATTCAGTAAAAGCAACTGGTGTCAGTATTGTGCATTCGCTTACCTGACGTGTTCAAGCATGAGTTGTGAATCACACACAGCACCCGCCTATCACAATAATACATAATGGAGCCTGCAATATGAACACGGAGGTTTCATTATAGAGGCACTTATTTTTACGACTGAATACACGGTACAGCGAGCGCAAATCCCGTGTTACAAAAGGCGGTCAGCGACGTGGGGCGCGGCACGATGACGGCACGAGCCAGAGCAATGAACGCGGATCCAAAAACGGCTTTGGCAAGCCGGTTTCGCAATGAAAGCGCGGATGATAAAGGCACTTGCTCAGGTGCTCTCGAGGACTTGGGGGACAGCCCTATGGTGTACAGCAATTGGCGCTGTGGAGCTATGACAGCCGCGCCGCGGAGGACCGGGTGTGAGATAATGCAGGCATAGTATATTGAAAAGGACGATATACCCACGCAAAAGCAGCACTGCCGCGAATCTGCGGCTACGCAGGGTTAGAACATCGTGTGTGAACTCTCCGAAAAGGGCGTCTCCGGCTTCAAGGTCTCGGCACGTGACCTCGACACCAGAGATTCGACATGCACGTTGACAAGCTGATGAACTACATCTGCTGCTGGCAGGCCTCATGAAAGAGCATCAAGACCTCTATCCGTGTCAAGACCCGCCTCAGTCAGATGACGGAAGTGGGGCGCTACACATGTGGCACCGTGCCATATGGCTTCCACCTTGAAAAGCGCGGGCACGTGAACAAGCGCAACCGTAAGGGCAGCTCCCTGCTCGTCGGCAACATCTTCTGCGCGCACTGCGGCAATAGGCTGACTCTTACGACCAGCGGGCGTAAGAAGAACCGGTACACCCCGATGGCCAAGCGCATCTGCTACCAGTGCCGCTACAACGTCCTGCACCCAGCGAATGCGACGGTCAGTCCGACTACCCCGTGCCCAAGGTGGATTCCATGGTCGAACAGGTCGTGCGCATGAAGCTCGCGGAGATAGAGCCGGGCAGCTACTACGCGTTTTCTATTCTGGCTCGTACGCACGAAGCAAAGGGAACAAAACGAGCGCCCCGTGCGCTAAACGCGAGGACGCTCGTCAGTGATCATTTAGAATGTTATTTACGGCTCTTACTCCGAACCTGAATCATTCTCCTGGAAATTCTCATTGTCGTCAGGGCAGGAAATGAACATTTCTTCCGTGGTCAGCTGCGCCAGCTCAAGCTTCTCAGTAATCTCTACCAGCGCATTTGTAGTGGCTTCCAGCGCGTCGACAGCAGTTGCCATACGCCCAGCACATTGCCTTGTAATCAGCCATACTGACCCCTCCCGCGCTCATTATAATAATCGGCACTGCTCACTGAGTCAGTGCCGATTATCTTATGGCAAATGCTCCTAATTGTGATGCAAAGTGAACCCCCTTTGGCGTCATGGGTTCGTTTTGCGCCAAGGGGGTTCATCTCCTGCATTTGCTCATTCGGGTGTTAGCCCGCAGTTCTTGAAACGTTGGTTTCGCTTGCTGTGTCGCATGGATAACGCAACGCCTTCAATCAATGAGCCAGTTTATATTTCAAGGAATCACCATTTTACTTATTTCTCACAAAACCGCATGAGCATCATTGCTGCCTGGGCTCTTGTGGCCGCATCCTGAGGGCTGAGGGTGGAGCCATCGCCGGTGCCGTTGATAATCCCGGTGCCGCAGGCCCACTGTATGGCGGGAATGGCGTATTCGGACACATCCGCCGCATCCGTATAGGACAGGATGTTTGAATTCTCACCGACGGATACATCATAGCCTTCGGACTTGGCATAACGCCACAGCATAGCGGCGAACTGCTCCCGGGTAATGGGGTCGTTGGGGCCGAATTTCCCATTGTCATAGCCGTCGACGATACCTTCGGTGGCCGCCCATCGGATCGCTTCGGAATACCACTGCCCATTGGCCACGTCGGAGAATCCTATATCGCCGATGACCACGGGACTGCCCGCCATGCGCCATAGGATCGTGGCAATCATGGCGCGGGAGGTTGTTGCATCGGGGTCAAAGGTGTTCACGCCGGTGCCATCCATAAGGCCGTGCTTATAGACATAACGCACAGCCTCGGCATACCAAGCATTCTCTGCCACATCCGTAAAGGGCAACGGCCCCGTGTAAAGCTCACGGAAGGAGGCCCAGATTTCCACCCCGCTGGCAGGCATTTTGAAAGTGTACTTGGTATCGCTGACTTTTGCAGGCTTTACCTCATTTCCGTTTCTGTCGGTAATCGTAAGCCCGTAAAGCTCGTACCCCTCATCCGGGGCAATTGTTACAGTCACCATGCTGCCCGCGGGAGCGCGGCTCGTGCTGACGTAAACAGCACCGTTTTCAATATCTGCCGAAACAGTAACCGGATAAGTCGGCACGCCGCCTGGATTAGTCTTGGCAGCCCACTGGGCGTAGAGCGTGACAACTGCACCGTCTATAGCAGCAAGATTTTTCACCGCTTCCCGGTCAGCGTAGAGTATGTCTCCGTCCTGCGTATCACTCCACCCGGCGAAGTCATAGCCTGTGCGGGTGAAGGCATTGGCGGTGAGACTCTGCTCCACGTCATAGGTGAAGGTTTGATTATCCATATTGCCGTCGCCGCCGTTGGCATCAAAGGCAACGGTGTAGGTGATAGGTGTCCATCGAGCCGTGTAAGACTTATCTCCGGTGGCGTCACTGCCGATCTCCGTCACTTTGCTGCCATTGTCGTCATACCATCCGTCAAAGATGTAGCCGGTTCTGGTGACGTCCGTAGGCAGCTTGGCGCCAAAGCCCTGGAAGTAGCTTGTGATGCTGCCGCTGTTTATCGTGCCGCCGTTGGCGTCGAGCGTGACATTGTAGGATGTCGTTCCCCAGCGCGCATAGAGGGTGACGGTGCCGCCGTCTTCAGCAGTGAGGTTTTTCACCTTGGCTCCGTCGGCATATGCAACCTGCCCCTCCGGCGTTTCGCTCCACCCGACAAAGGTGGCGTCTGTGCGGGTGAAGGTGTTGACATTGAGACCCTGCTCCACATCATAGGTGAAGGTCTGGTTATCCATATTGCCGTCTCCGCCGTTGGCATTAAAGGCAACGGTGTAGGTAATGGGCGTCCATTGTGCATACAAGGTGACGGTGCCGCTGCTTTCGCTGGTCAGGTTGCACACACTTTCAGCGTCGGAATATGCAACATCGCCGTCCTGTGTTTCGCTCCATCCGGCGAAGGTATAGCCTGTGCGGGTGAAGGTGTTGGGGGACAGTGACTGTTCTTCACCATAGGTAAAGTCCTGGCTATCCATCTCACCGTTACCACCGTTGGCATTAAAGGCAACGGTGTATGTAATGGGCGTCCACTGGGCATAGAGCGTGATAACCGCATCGTCAACATCAGTGAGGTTTTTCACCGCGTCCCGGTCAGCGTAGACAACATTGCCGTCCGGTACATCACTCCACCCGACAAAGTCATAACCCGTGCGGGTGAAGGTGTTGGCGGCGAGATTCTGCTCCACGTCATAGGCGAAAGTCTGGTCATCCATATTGCCGTCGCCGCCGTTGGCGCTGAATGCCACGGTGTAGGTGACGGGCGTCCAGCGGGCTGTGTAGGACTTGTCCCCGGTGGCGTCACTGCCGATCTCCGTCACTTTGCTGCCATTGTCGTCATACCATCCGTCAAAGATGTAGCCGGTTCTGGTGACGTCCGTAGGCAGCTTGGCGCCAAAGCCCTGGAAGTAGCTTGTGATGCTGCCGCTGTTTATCGTGCCGCCGTTGGCGTCGAGCGTGACATTGTAGGATGTCGTTCCCCAGCGCGCATAGAGGGTGACGGTGCCGCCGTCTTCAGCAGTGAGGTTTTTCACCTTGGCTCCGTCGGCATATGCAACCTGCCCCTCCGGCGTTTCGCTCCACCCGACGAAGGTGGCGTCCGCGTGGGTGAAGGTGCAGGCGGGCAGAGCCTGTTCTTCATCATACAGGAAGATGCGCTCGTCCATTTGCCCCTCACCGCCGTTGGCGTCGAATTTAACGGTGTAGGTCTGGGGGACATAGCTGTAAAAGTATCCTGGGCGATTGATTTGGATTTCAGTTCTGCTTGAGAATGGCGAGTCCTTGATGCTCACAGCGCTGTCATCATTGTCTCCGTAATTGCCCGTTTTGACGGCAATCAGTTTCCCCTCCGGCGGGTCTATGATGACATTGACCGGATTAGGGCCAATGCCGTATTCGTCGCCGTTCGCCCTGAGCGTGCCGCCGCGGATGGTGATGCTGCCCGTGTAAATACCGCGGCCGTTTCCCCACGCGGGAAAAGAGTTGACTGTGCCGCTCTCGATGGTCATATTCCAGGCAGAAATACCGTGTTTGAGGCTGTATGTGGCGGTTGTGTTGAGCGTACCGTCGCCTTTAATGGTGAGATCACCGGCAACATAGATACCATAAGAATTCCATGCGGCGGCATCGCATCTCACGTTGTTCACGCCGGAAAGCTCTATTGTGAGGTGGCCTGCACGGTAGATGGAAGCGCATTGGCTGCTTGACACATGGCTGTTGAATTTGTATGCATTGTTTATCGTGGCGTTGTTCAGCTTCAGCGTCTCGCCGTCCCAGGTATATGTGCCATCCTCGCTTGTGTACGGGGCATCAGGGGTACCGTAACGGCCAACGCCGTCGATATAAATGTTGGGAGGCATTTTGACGGCAACGCTGGCGGAAGCAGACTTACCGGAATCTCCTTTGGCAGTTGCCGTAACGGTAAGACTGGCCGCAGTCTCGTTATCTCCAACCACAAGCAGGCCGCCGTTGGTAATCGCAGTGCGGCTGTCCTCATTGCCGGTTACGGTCCAGATGACAGTCTGGTCATAAGCGCCTGTGCCTGTCACGGTGGCGGCAAACTGCAGTTCTCCGCCTTTTTCCACGGCCGCGGACTCCGGCTCTATGGACACGCCGGTGATGGAGAATTCAGGCACATAGACTTCGCTGTGGAAGTATTTGCTGCTGTATGTCCCGGAAACCTCTTCGGTGATATGTTCTGTGACAGTGCTCGCCGCACTTTCGCCGTACTGCACGGTGATGGCGCCAACCGCCGCCGGGTCGATGGTGACTTCGCCGCTTATGCTGCTGGTGCTGCCGGTGGCTGTAAGGCTCGCGCCGGTGATAGTGACAGCGCCGCTTATGCCGCTGCCGTTCGCGCCTTGAGCGGAAAGCGAGCCTTCGCCGGCTATGATGATGGACGGAGCTTCAATGCCGCTGGTGCTGCCTGTTACGCTGTTTTCGCCCAGCAGCTTCAAGGTGATGGGGGCGCTGCCGGTGTAGAGGATGCCGCTGCCGTCCGCGTTCGCTATCGTTGCGTTATCCAGAGTCAGCACAGCGCCGTCCCATATGATATCGGCTTCGGCGGCGCTGCACTGCGTAACCGCGCCGCTCCCATCTGTTCTGGCGTAGGCCGGGGCAGACGCGTCCCCATACAGCCCCAGGCCGCCGACCGTGATGTTGGGCCCGCCCTCGCTGTATTCGCTGTGAAAATATTTGATCCAGGTGAAGTTGGGCTCAAGCCGTACATAATCAGAGTAAGTCTCAGTCGTCACATGCGAAGCGTCATCGCCGTATTGAATGGTTATCTGCCCTCCATTTTTAGGGTCGACATAGACAGTGCTTACATTTTGAAAAATACCCTTATGGATGGTGACGGTACCGCCGGTGATCTTGACATTGCCCCCGGAACCCGCGATATTAATGCCATAACCATAGTTGCTGCTGACAACAACTGTACCGCCTGAAATCGTGATCTTGCCGCTGTCTCCAAAGATACCATACACGTTGCCCGTCGCGGTGACTTCGCCGCTGTTGATGTTGAGCTTATAGGCATGGATACCGCCATTATAGCCATCAAGTTTTTCACTCATCACGCTGAGGGAGCCTTCGCCGGTGATGGTGAGGTCATGGATATCGATGCCGTTCTCGCTGCCTGTGACGCTGTTTTCGCCCACCAGCTCCATGGTAACGGCATTGCTGCCGGCGTAATAGATGCCGCTGCCGCCTTTATTTTCTATCGTTGCATTATTCAGAGTCAGCGCAGCGCCGTCCCAGGTGACGGTTCCGTCCCCAAAGCTTTCCACAGCCGGGTTTTCCGGGCTGCCGGTCAGTTCCCGCCCTTCGACCTCGATCTTCAGGGCATCGCGGGATCTATCAACGCTGTGGAAATATTTCTCACCGGAAAAGCTCAGCTGCGTTTTTTTCTCCAGATATGTTTCCTCTGTCGCGCTCTCGTTGTCGGCGCCGTGCCGGATGGTGATCTGCCTGTTATGCTGGGGGTCAATGGTTACATAATCGGGAATACCACTGCTGCCGCCGATGGCGGTGACCGTGCCGCCGGAGATGAAGACGCCGTTAGAGCCATTGATACCGTCCCCGACTGTTCCGGTGGCGGTGACCGTGCCGCCGGTGATGATGACGGTGTTTCTGCCCCGGATGCCCATGTCGGATGATTGCAGCCCGCTGCCCCTGAGTGTTCCAGTGGCAGTGACAGTGCCGCCGGAGATCACAACATGGCGCCAGGCGGAGATGCCTATGCCCAATAACTTTGTAGTGCTGCCTGAAGCGTTTCCGCTGGCGATGACTGTACCGCCGGAAATTATAACATCGCGTCCGGCAGAGATTCCGCGGGCATCCGCTGAGCTGGACGCGTCATCGGCTTTGACATACGTACTGTCACCGCTGATGATGATATCATTTGCGGCATCGATGATGGTTTTGGCAGTCACGCTCCCGCCGGTAAAAGCGATGTTGCCGCGGACATTGATGCTGTAATCTGAAGCGTCGACTGTGAGCGAGCCTTCACCGGTAATGGTAAGGCTGCCGCCGGTGATGTAGATACCATTATCGAGGCCGAGAATGTTGTTCTCCCCCTGGAGCTCGATGATGAGATCCTCGCCTTCATAAAGGATGCTGTCAGTGATGTCTCCGGGGCAGTCGTAATCTGTATATTTAAGATTCACGCTGTCCAGCGTCAAGGTCTCGCCATCCCAGGTGACGCTGCCCCTGCCGTTATCGAACTGGCAGGTAACGGGGGTCCCGTTATAGATCAGTTTCTGGCCGTTGACCGTTATCAGCTCCCCGATCTCACCCGCGGCCAGCGCCGTGGCGGGCAGCAGGCTCAGGATCAAAACCAAGGCCAGCAGCAGGCTTATCATTCGTTTTTTCATAGTCATCCTCCAATTATCCGTTCATCTGCATGGAGTCCAGCAGTTCATTGATGGACGCCCGTACGCAGAAGCTTCCGTTGTCCCACACCACTTCACCGTCTGACAGTCTGGCCGCCGCAAACAGCTCCGGTGACGACAGCCGTCCGAATCGTATGGCGTGTAATCGGTGACTCATGTTGATGAGCGCTTCACTGCCGTTTGAAAAGCGCAGCCTGAGCTGATAGTTCGGCAATACTTGCAGTGTTACCCCGGTGTTATCCATAGCGCGACCTCCCCCGCGTATAAAATAAAAGCATGGGAATCCTGCCTATATCATACAGGACTCCCATGCTGTGCACATCACCCGAAGGGGGGATTTTGAGGGATCATTTCAGCAGATCCACCAATTTGCTCCGACGGTCTATATTTGTCTTATTGAAAATACTGCGGATATGGCTCTTCACCGTCTCCTCGGAGATAAAGAGCTTTTGTGCGATCTCTTTATTGCGCAATCCCTCCGCCGCCAGCTGGGCAACTTCACGCTCCCGTTCGCTGAGCTCCGTCATCTGCTCAGGGTACTTTTCCAGCATGGCAAAGATCCGGCTCTCCTCCGCCTTGGTGTAGTGGATTTCCAGCATCCTGATCTCCGCAATGGCGGTCTCGTGCTTCTTTTTGATGGAGGGCAGCAGGAACAGAACAGAAAGATATTTCCGAAAACAGGCCAAAAAAGTGTAGTTGTGATCCGGCGCAGCCAGAGTCAGGGACTGATCCAGCCACTCCGTCGCCTTTGGGATGGAGCCCATGGCCAGGTAGCACAGCGCCAGCCCCACGCACATGAAGTTGCGTGTGGACAGAGAGATCAGCCGGCTGTCCAGATTGAGGGAGGCCTCCACGCTGGCGATGGCCCGCTTGTACTCCTTTTTCAGGATGAGGTCGGTGATGCGGTTGGTTTTCGCCATGAAGTTGGTGAAGGTAAGGTCCCCCAGCACATCCGCCGATCCCCTGGCCCATGCAGCCGAGCGGTCCGGCTCCATCATAAGACCCAGGAGGTAGGTGCGTACGGTCTCCGCCATCTGGGTGTTTATGGCGGTGTGCTGCAAAAAAGGATAGGACAGGGCCTTGGTCTCTAGGTACTCAATGGCCTTTTGCAGGGAGATCATGTCCGACTGGTAGATGGCGTTGATGCCCAGCAGCAGCGCCGCGCCGTAGGTGACCGTGGCGTTCTGCCACTGCTCGGACAACATGGCCGCCCGGTGTGCGTAGATGTCCGACTCGTCGAAGCGGCCCTGGACGCTGAGCGCCTCACCCATATACAGCTCATAAGCCCCAGCGCCGTGATTACCGGTAAGCGGGTTATAGACATCCAGCATATCCCGCAGCTCATCCGCAGTCTCCATCATTTTGCCTGGTGTGCGGTAAAAAAGATACCACATGGAGGTAGTGCCGAACATATACGGCTCCCGCTGGCTGAAAAGCTGGGACGGAGCGGTCATCAGCTCAGCAGCCTTCTGATACTGTTCCCTCATGCGCGGAATATTGGGGAACTCCCGGAAGGCGGAAAGGAGATACCACTCGCCCATCAGCTGTTTGCTGCCGATTTTCTCCACGATTTCTCGGCTCTGCTCCAGCGCGGCCTCAAAGCCGCTGAAGTCTGTGCCGCCAAACAGCGCCAGGCATAGCCGCAGCATAGAGATCGGATAGCGGGCCAGGGTCTCCGTGGAACACCGCTGCAGCACCCTGCTGGCCAGGGCCGTATAGCTAACCGAGCCGAAACTCTCTCCCAGGAGTCCGATCAGTTCGCAGGAGAGCAACTGCTCATAATTGCCCGCCTGAAAAAAGCATTCCACAGCTTTTTTGTTATACCCTGTCCGGCGGTAGATCTCTCCGGATACCTCATAAACCTGACAGCGGAAATTCGGCGGCATCGCTTCCAGCATGTCCAGAAGAAAATGCCGCAGTAATTCATGGGGATAGCTGGCTCCGGCCCGCAGATCGTGGTGCATAAGCGGTGTCCGCACCAGAAGATTTTTAAGAGCCGTCTCCTGACCAGGGGCGATCTCGGACAGCTGTCCCTCTCGGATACAGTCGAATACCGCTATCCGCAGCAGCATTTCCTGCTCCATGCCGGATAGTTTCCTCCAGAAAAACTCGTGGAGCAGTCCATCCATGTCCTGAAATTCAGGCAATTTGTCCGGATTTTCCTTTAAGTTCCTCAAATACAGGGCAACTGCAACAGCCCAGCCCTCTGTGTTGCGATGGACGGCATCCGCCTGCTGTCTGGATAAACTCAGTCCCAGCTGCTGGGCGTATTTCAGAACATCTTTCTTGCCCAGCAGGAAATCCCGGGAATTTAGGCGGGTCACGCTGGAAGAGCTTTCAAAAACAGCCCTCAGCTTTTTGAAGTTTTGGGAGATAAGTACCACGTGCAGCCCATCCTGCTGGCGGTCTGCCAAAACCTGCAGAAGAGGCAGGGGCCAGTTGTCACCGACCAACTGAAAATTGTCTAGGATAAGATAGCAGGGCTCAGATATCGAAAACCGGGACAGGATATCCGCAGCATCGCTCACATTGCTGCGGTTGAGAAAGCCCAGTTTCCGCAGCGAATCCCCCGCCGCGGCATCCAGGCTGCCTATCTGACGAATGAACCAGTCCAGACTGGTGTCCTGCTGAAAGCTAACTGCAGTAAACCAGCGCACCTGATCAGCAGGCAGCGCCCTCATCGCCCAGCGTATCGCCGTACTTTTCCCATAGCCTGCAGGCGCTTCAATCATGGATAGCCCGCTTCTATATATGCCCAAAAGTTTATGTTGTATCTCATCCGAAAAATATAGCTGCTCCATAGGCGCGCACCCCACTTTTCTGCGCTTCTATTATAGGGATAAACGGCCGCTTTGTCACCCCCCGAAATGGGGTTTGGAAAAGACCACAATTTGATTCATGATCTCAACTTATCTGCGGTTTGTAATATTCCCTGTTAACTTTCAAAAATCGACCCATCAATATAGTAAAAGTGAGGCGTACAAAAGAAAAAATCGACAAGCCCTTGACGGTGCTTGTCGATTTTGGTGGACCTGAAGA
>URDK01000001.1 GCA_900546485.1 uncultured Eubacteriales bacterium | reverse complement strand
GCGCGCTGGGCGCCGCGGAGTACGCCAGGCAGAAGGGTATGGCCAAGGGCGCGTAGGAAGGCAAAAACGACGAGGGCCGGGACGCATATGCGTCCCGGCCTTTTTGCACTCAGTATTTTCCGCTGCGGCCCTTACTGGTTTCCGGCGATTGGGAGCTTTGCGCTGAGTATGCGGATTATCTGCTCTGCGAGGGCATCGGGGTCGAGGTCGGGCTCGCCGCAGTGCTTGAGCAGCATGCCCACGAGACCGAAGGTCAGGAAGTCCAGCGCAAGCTCTGCATCGCAGTAGCTGGCCTGGAGCGCTGGCGACTTGCGCCGGATGAGCTCCTCAAGATAGGAGCGCGCGGCCTGACCCAGAATGCGCTCTATCTGTTCCCGCCGCTGAGAGTTCATCAGCTTGCGAAGCAGAGCGTAATTGTCCGCAGTCGAGCGTATCAGCTCGCTCAACGCCTCGTGGGCTGAGCCTGCTGCCAGACTTCGCTCCACCATGCGCTGCGTGGCCTGGCGCGCGCACCATTCCACAACGTCCATTATGTCCTGAAAATGATAGTAAAAGGTCTGCCGAGAAATGCCGCAGTCCTCAATGACGGCCTTGACCGTGACCTTGTCGATACCGCGTTGGCGGACGAGAGAGTTGAAGCTCTCCGCGATGGTGGCCTTCATGTCCAACGCCAAAGCATTGTCCTCCTTTTGATGCATTAATGCGTGTCCGAATGTAAAAAGCAAACCGAAGCTTACGGGTTTGTGCTATACTGTAAAAAACCACGGGGGTGTTGAGATGGAGTATGTTGCGCGCATTGCCTCGTCGGTGGGCGAGCTGACCCTGGCCTCGGATGGCGAGGCCCTGACGGGGCTTTGGATAGCCGGCCAGAAGTACCACTCGGCCGGGCTGGGAGCGGATGCTCTCGAGGCTGAGCTGCCGGTATTTGCCGCAGCGGCGGACTGGCTGGGACGCTATTTTGCCGGGGAAAGGCCCGAGCCCTCGGAACTCCCGCTCTCGCCGCGGGGCAGCGAGTTTCGCCGCAGCGTCTGGCGGCTGCTGGAGAAGATACCGAGCGGCCAGCTGACCACCTATGGCGAGATAGCGCGTGCGCTCGGCGCGGGCGCAAGGGCTGTCGGCGGCGCGGTGGGGCACAACCCCATATCCATAATCATACCCTGCCACCGCGTGGTGGGCGCCGGCGGGGCCCCGACCGGCTATGCCGCCGGTCTCGACATCAAGCTGAAGCTGCTGGTGCTAGAGGGAGTCGAGCCGGAGCGCTCACCGCAGGGTTCAGGACGGGTGCTTTTCCGCGTCTAGACTGCGCTGGGCGATTTGGAGTATCAGCTGTATTTCCAGCAGGACGTCCTCCTGACTGGTGTAGTGGCGGTAAAAGGTGGCGCGGTTTACTCCGGCCTCCTGGCACAGCTGAGTTACCGATATTCTATCAAGCGGCGCACTCTCCAGCAGACGCAGCAGCGCCTCTTTCAGCAGCCGCCTGGTAAGCATAATGCGTTGATTTTGCATTTTTACCCAGCCATCCCATCATGGAGCGGTTGGCAAAAGCACCGGTAGCCGTTGCGTGTATTACATGATAATTAAACTGACAGTTGCAAAATATACATATATATCTTATCTTAAAAGTGTCGAAATGTAAAGTATTCCTGCCAGGCTCCGGAGCTTCCCGGCCGCAGCCACTATGGCAGGGGACACGTTCCGCGTGCTTTTCACACGCTTTTTCGGGAAGAAAACTGACTACTGAGGGACAGCTGTATGAAACCTGACATAAAAACATGCTTCCGAGTGGGCCTGAGCATTTTTGTGCTCTATCTGTGCATCCATTACTGGGATGCCGTTGCAGGAATACTGCAGACAATGGTCACAGCCGCGGCTCCGCTGCTGACCGGCTGCCTGATAGCCTATGTCACAAATATTCCGATGAGCTTTTATGAGCGCCACTATTTCCCGCAGAGCTCCAAGCCCCTGGCGGTGCGCAGCCGCAGACCGGTTTGCATGCTGTTGGCCTTCGCGAGTATTGCCGCGGTCGTGTTCCTGGTCCTGCGGATAGTCGTACCGGAGGTGGGCAAGTGCGTGGCGCTGCTTTTGTCGGCGGTGCCGCCCATGCTCCAGGATGTCACCGAGGCCCTGTCGAAGTCCCCGATGCTCTCCGAGAACATCGCAAACTACCTCGAGGGCCTGGACTGGGAGAGCATCCTTACGAACGCCTTCAATTTCCTCAAGACGGGCGTGGGCGCCGTTACGGACTGGGCGGTGCGGTTCATGACCGCGCTGGTGTCTGGACTTGCCGACTTCTTCATCGCGCTGATATTCGCCGTATATCTGCTGGGCGGCAAGGAGAGGCTTGGCCGACAGCTCGGCGCGCTTACGGGCCGTTATCTTCGCCAAAGCTGGCGGGATGGCGGGAACCACGTGCTGAAAACAGCCGACAACTGCTTCCACCACTATATTGTCGGCCAGTGCACTGAGGCGGTCATACTCGGAGTGCTCTGCGCCGTGGGCATGCTGATATTCGGCTTCCCGTACGCCGCGGTGGTGGGCGCTACGGTGGGCCTGATGGCTCTGATACCTATCGCCGGAGCCTACATCGGCGGAGCGGTTGGCTTCCTGCTAATACTGACGGTCTCGCCGATCAAAGCGGTGCTGTTTGTGGTGTATCTGGTGATACTCCAGCAGCTGGAGGGCAACATCATCTATCCCAAGGTCGTGGGCACCTCCCTGGGACTGCCGGGCATCTGGGTGCTGGCGGCGGTCATAGTGGGCGGCGGCCTCGGCGGCATAGCGGGCATGATACTTGGCGTGCCTTTGACCGCCTGCGTGTACCGCCTTGTCAAGGAGGACGTGCAGCGCGGCCGCAAGGCCACTGACGGCCCGCTGGAAACGGTACCGAAAACTGAATGAGCAGCGCCCCGGCCAAACGCCGGGGCGCTTTTTCCATGTCAGCGCTGGTCGCTCACCGTGGCGCTGCTGTTGCTGGCTTCCAGTGCCGAAAGCGGGTCGTACGGCGCGCCCGAGGCCGTGCCCGCCAGGAGCGCGATATCCACCGCGTTTGCCGGGAGACCCCAGGAGTTGCCTGAGAACACAAACGTCGCCTGATCGACCACGTACCCGCGGGTGTTATAGCAGACGTTGTCCATGAGCGTCCCGGTCGAGCCGGGGTTCAGATATGCCGGCTGGCGCAGGGTGTGAAAAATGTTGCCACGCACGAGCAGGTTCGTTGAATTCAACTGCGTTACAAAGCCTCTGTTGACCACCCAGGTGGAGGAGTCTCCCGCCTGAGCGGGGCCATAGATCTGACAGTTCAGGATCTGATTCCCGTCTCCGGCCACCTGTATGAATTCGACGGGGTAGGGCTGGTCGCTGGTCATCGTCAGGCCGTCGATCGTGTCGTCGCCGCCGTTGAGCAGGAAGGGGACTATCGGCGCCTGAAGTAGTATATCCGCCCCGGCTGTGCCCCTTATGGTGACGCCGGGTTTGTTGACCGCGAGCTGCTGCGTGATGGGATATGTGCCCCGCAGGACGTTGATGGTGCCGTCGGGTTCCACTGCCGCCAGCGCCTCGGCGATGGTCTGAAACGGCGCGGCCTGACTGCCGTCCCCGCCCGGAGCCGCGGAGGCCTGAACGTACAGGTCGTAAGGATTCGGCTGGATGCTCCCGGTCGGTCCCGTGGGCCCGGTGGGCCCTGTCGCGCCTGTGGGCCCCGCAGGGCCTGTGAGCCCCGCGGCTCCGGCCGCTCCCGCTGGCCCCGTGGGACCCGTCGGGCCGGTCGGTCCAGGCGCTCCTGCGCCTGCGGGACCCGTGGGGCCGGTCACTCCCGCCGCGCCTGCGGGGCCCGTCGGACCGGTTGGCCCGGGTGTACCTGTACCTGCCGGGCCCGTGGGACCAGTCACTCCCGTCGGGCCTGTTGGGCCTGTGGGACCGGTTGGCCCTGGTGCACCAATGCCTGCGGGGCCTGTTGGCCCGGTCGGCCCGGCGGGACCCGCAGGGCCGGTGACGGCGCATATGTGGGTGCACGGAACGCAGCACTCCTCCCGGCAATTATAACGCTTCATAAAACCCGCACCCCCAGTTTTGAGCCTTGCAGTATTCTATGCTGCAAAATACGTGTGGGTTACGTTTGGGGCGCAAAACAGGAAAGAGCCGGGGCTGACCCCGGCTCTTTCTTCACGACATACGCAGTATCTTGTCTGCCTGCCGTTTTGCAAGGCAGAGATATTTCCTGTAGTATTCTTCGTTGGTGCCCTCGTACTTGTTGCCGATGAAGACCCACTCGCAATACTCATAAAAGAGAAAGAACTCAAGAGTGCGGCGCCACTCCTCATAGCCTATGCCTATTTCCTTCAGCAGATGGTCATGGTAGTAATCTATTGCATACGCCTTGTCCGCCTGCGTCATCCGGAAGAAGGCGTTTTCATTGTCTTCACCGTGGGCGATAAGGCGCGCGAAGGAGACGGGGTAGGGGAGCAAGCCCGCAAATTCCCAGTCTATCAGCACGGCCCTATCCTCGGAGACGATGACGTTGAAGGGGAGCAGGTCGTCGTGGCACAGGGCCCTGGGCGTGGAACTGTACACGTCCAGAAACCTCGCGTAAGCCGCCTCAAGCTCAGGGTCGTTGAGGTATTTCCCGCGGTGTTCGCGGTCTTTCAGGCTCTTTTCAAACGTGTACGCGCAGCCGGACAAGGTCCTGTCGCCCCAGGTGGCCCTCTGCATGCATATCAGGGCATCCAGAACCAGGCTCAGCTTCCAGCGGCTGCACTCGCGCAGGTCAGAGCCCTCCACAAACTCCATGAGCAGGTATGTCTTGCCGTCAATGTCTGCCGTCTGATACAGGGCGGGCACGCTTCCGCCGACCCTGGGAAGTATGCTGCGGTAGAGCTCGGCCTCGTATTCCTTGGCCTCCTTCAGAAGGTACATGTCGCCGCCGCAATCGAGCTTCCAGACCTGGTAGGGCTCTCCGTCCTCCTCGTGCACAAGCTGCGTGACAACCGGCTGTACCGTGCTCGGCAGGTCGAAATGCTTTATTATATCGTCCGCTTCCATGTGAAGCCCTCCATATACTTATAAAAATAAGGGCCGCGACCATTGAAGATCACGGTCCTTATCTGTAACATCAAAACGCTGTAGATGTCATGTTATCTCCGCAAAACTCAAATTATTTATTCTTGTTTTGATGAGTCATTTTCGATTCGGAGATAGCTCCTTCAATCATATCGGTTACCACCTGATTGAGTTGGGCAGCATTCTTTTCCGTAATAACAGGGACACCTGTTTGCAACTCAATAGCCTTCCGGGCATCTCCAGCGACTTTACCGCCTGCACGAGCCACTTCGATATTATCAGAAAAAGATTCCGGTGCTTTCTGCTTGGAAATTTCTGTAGTCGTAGCCTCGGCCAGCATATTCAGAACTAATTCCAGCGTAGTCATATTGTCCCGCAGGTTTTCCTTTTTCAGCCCCTTGAGATTCTTATACTGTCTGGTAGACATCCCGGACCATGCGCGGGAGATCTCATCCGTAAGAATGGCATACTCGATGCCTTTCTGAACACCACGGGCATCCCATTCATCGGTCAGCTCTTTGCGGACCTGGATCGCCTGCAGTCGCTGATTGATCCATTCACGGGTATAGCCTTTCTTCAGATAGGTTTCCAATGCCCGTTCAATGGTCAGTTCCGGATCTATCGTTTCTTCGATTCGCTCCCGACCAACCTGTGCCAGCCACAGCTTAAACGGCTCAGCTTTGGGAGATGGGATAGACTGGATGATACGCAGAAGCTGTTCCGTATCTGCCACATCTGTATTATACCGTTTCCCATCCTTTGGGGACCTCAATTTCAGTTGCTGACAATTTGTCAGCAACTGATCTGCACCTTCTTCTTTAAGGCGTTGTTTCAGCTTTGCCCAGTAGTTGCTTGCGCCACGCTGATCCGGCTGATCGGTCAAAACTGCAACGACATCAACAACAGAAAAGTACCATTCCTCTTTATCCTCGTCCCAGGCGGTGCGGATGCGTTTATCGTCAAAAAGCTGGATCTTATCCTCTTGCACCATTCATATCTCACCTCTTTTCTTCAGCAAATCATCAAGCAACCCCTGACAGCCTTCCATAACATCCCGCCAGGTCGCATCGAAGTCGCCGGTGTACCACGGGTCGGCTACTTCTCCGGGACGACTTGTAAAATCCATCAGAAGGTGTATTTTGTCTGCGAAGTCGCCACCACAGATCTGGTACATACTCCGGATATTGGCGCGATCCATGCCGATCAGCAGGTCGTACTTGTCGTAGTCGCTGTTCTGGAGCTGCCGTGCTGTTTTGCCGGAACAGTCGATTCCATGCTCGGCCAATTTCCGGCGGGCAGGCGGGTAAACAGGATTTCCGATTTCCTCGGTGCTGGTAGCTGCTGATTCGATTTGGAACTCCTGCGCCAGACCAGCTTTCTTCACCATATCTTTCATCACAAACTCGGCCATCGGGCTTCTGCAAATATTGCCATGACAGAGAAAAAGTATCTTGATCATTTTCGGAACTCTCCAATTGATTTTCTTCATGATCAGTATAACATGGAACCTCAAATTCGTCGAGCGTGAGTTCCTGGTGAGCACATTCCTGGATAGCGTTCTGAAGTGCGGATTTTGACCATCCAAACTGTTTTGTGGCCAGCAGATACCAGTGTCGCTCCTCCATGTTCAGATCCGCCTCCAGAAGCACAACATTTTGTGTCCAGGAGATCTCTGCGGCAACTTTCAAAAGTTCTTCGTTTTCACCATACATCCGGTAAAAATCACGCATCCTCCGCAGATTGCGCGGGGAGAAACCGGAGACACCCGGATACTGTTCAGACAGGTATTCTGCGGCAGCAACCGCAGCACCCTTTTCAGAACGACCACATACAATTTGGCCTAATTCGCAGTATAGTTGCACTTGAGAAAAGTCAGCAGTTACTGCTGCATTCAAAGCTGCAAACATGGCAGAATAGTCGATGTTTTTGCGAGTGTTCATAGTTTCTCCTTTCAATAAATTATGCTTAACCGAAAACAGGCCAAAGAGAAACGCAGGATATTCCTGCACTTCTCTTTGGCCTGTTTACACCACCCGGGTCATCTGTTCCCAGAGGAGAACAAATCGGTCATCCAGGATTTTGTTGTCATGATAGTGTCCGAACAGCCAGTAATGAAACCGGGTTCTTGCTTTGACTTCTTCCAGATAATCCGTCAGTGGATCATGGGTATAGCCTCCTGCGCCCAGTTGGTCTACAATACTGCTGGGAGCGCAGTGGGTGATAATATAGTCCACTTGATGCCGAACGCGCTCCAAATTGCGCCGGGCTTCTTCATATTCCGCAGCACTCGGAAGCTCCTGTTTCCACCAGGAACGATGGTTTACACGGAAGCTGACCCCCATCCTGCGGAGTGTCCAGTATTGTTCTTCAAAATCTGGAGCGTAGGGGTTCAGTACACCGTATTCCATATCGTGGCTCTTTGCTCCACCCATAGTAAAGAATGTGTATCCCTGCAGTTCAAATACCTGTCCCCGCATCAAGTGAATCACATGAGGGCGAATGCGCTGGACTTTCCCGCCGTTCCATTCCTCGGCAGGGTATTTCCCCAGCAGATCAAAGTTCTCGTGATTGCCGCTGACAAACAGCACGGTGAAGGGTAAGGACTCCAGCCAGTCCAGGTTCCGATTATCTTTTTTTCGCCCGTCCCACAAGCCACCAAAGTCACCGCAGATGATCATGTAATCCTCTTTGGTCATTTCAGCTTGCTCCGGGAAGTGTTCGGGCTGAAATCGCTCGAAATTGCCATGGGTATCGCCGGTGACATAAATCATATCGGTTCACCTTCTTTTACTTATTATATCATATCCTGCTCCACTTGAATGCCCCCGCGCAGGATCACCGTGATATGTTCCGCAGAGACGACCTTCACCGTATCAACCAGCTGTCGGATGAGGGTTTCATCCCATTCCTGGATCTCTGCAGATGTACCCTCCATGACCGCAGCAGCTTCTTCGATCCGTCGAATTGCCTGCGTATTACTTTTTCGCTGTCCTTCTATGGCTTGCCGCTTTTCCTTCAGAACAGCGGCCTCGTCCATAATTTCCTTGAGCTGGGCTGTATAGATGGATGGATTTTCTGTATGAGCGGCTTTTGCCACCAGAGTCCTTGTCAGGTCATTCAGTTCATCCAGCCGGCTCTCAATATCCGACAGACTCATGCTCTCGCCTGGAATTGGCGCCAGCACCTGTTCCATAGCTCCGGTGATTTTCCGGATGAGTGTGCTTTTCTGGCTCATTGCAGAGTTGATGGCTGCGAGAATCGACCGCTGAAGCTGATCTTCATCTACTGATGGGGAGTTGTGGCAATATTTTGTTCCATAATCCAGTCGGCTGACACAGCGCCATACCACCCGTTTCTTGCCCCGTTTGGACCATGTGCATCGGCGGTACAGTGTTCCACATTCTCCACATACAAGTCGCTCTGAGAGCGCATATTTGCTGGCATAGGAGGTCATTCCCGTGGGAGCATTCTTTTTTGAAGGACTTTTTCCTGCGTTGCGCCTTGCCATTTCTGCCTGTACCGCATCGAATGTCTTTCGGTCTACGATCCCATCATGATGATTTTCCACCAGATACATGGGGAGCTGACCTGTATTGCGGATTACCTTCCGGCTGATGCAGTCACTGATGTAGGTCTTTTGGAGCAGGACATCACCGCAGTATTTTTCATTGGTCAGGATGCTGCGAATCGAAGATATCGTCCACTCTATACCTCCTGCCACATTGGGGATCTGCTCCGATTCCAGCCAGTCTTTGAGCATCCGCAGGCTGGCGCCAGTCAGGTACCGACTATAAATCGACCGGACGACATCTGCCTGTCCCGGAATAATCTGGGGCATGCCATCCTCACCCTTCTCGTATGCATACAGGCGTTTGTACTGAATGATGGCTTTACCTTCCCGCATGGCCTGCCGCTTGCCCCAGCGGACATTGGCGCTGATGCTCTCACTTTCCGCCTGGGCGAAGGCGCCCAGCATGGTGATGAGGATCTCGCTGTCCGACTCCATGGTGTTGATGTTTTCCTTTTCGAAGATGACTGCGATACCCAATTCCCGGAGGGCGCGGATATAGTTCAGGCAGTCTACCGTAGTTCTGGCAAAGCGGGAGATGGACTTGGTCAGGATGATATCGATTTTCTTCCGCTTGCACTGGCGGATCATCTTCAGAAATTCAGGACGCTTTCGGGCAGAAGTGCCTGTGATGCCCTCATCTGCAAAAATGCCTGCCATCGTCCAGTCCTTATTGCCCATGATTTTGTCGGTATAGTAGGTCTGCTGGGCTTCGTAGCTGGTGAGCTGTTCCTCGTCATCCGTAGATACCCGGCAGTAAGCAGCGACCCGCAGCTGCCGCTGGACAGCCTGTTGTGCTGTGCTTTCCACCTTTGCAGGGATCGTAATGACTCTGGGTGGATTGTCTCTCATTGTGGTTCACTCCTTCCTATGATTTGATTATTTTTCAGTCGTATGGCTATGGATTTATCACTGTATACACGGATTGCGGATACCGTGGTTTTCAGCAGTTTTGCGTCCAGTTCACGCATGACCGGATGCTGGGCAAATATTCGCCGGAGCCGGATACTCTCATATTCATTTGCATCGATAGCACTATATTGTACAGAGGCGATGGAGCGAATGAGCCCTTGAGCTGCATCTTCGTCGATTGGCTGGCAGGATAGCACTGCATCCAATTGTCTTTGCAGTTCCACATTCTCGCTTTTAGGATGGAGCGACACCACTTGAATCCGTTCCGGATTGTTGATTAGCGTATTGAGTAGACCTAACACCTGCTGTTCTATTTGCCCCGTTTTTGTCCATCCACTGAGACGGCGAAGGATCTTCTGTGCCTCTGTAATATGGGAAGTCACTTGCTTGACACTGCGCTTTTTCATCGCATTTGCAACGATTTCTTCCAGCAGGATGGCAGGATAGCCCTTGTCACCGATATATCGGCGATCCTCCAGAATCCGTGCTACCATATTTTTGTTCCAGACCCTTCCAACATCGTATGGAATCTTCTGCTCCCGAAGCCACTCAACCAGACTGTTGTAGGATTCTCCGGCGATATACGCCTGGAAGATATGCTTTACCAGCGCTGCCTCCGGTGGATGAGGTACGATCTCACCCAGTTCCATGTGATAGCCGAAGGGCAGTTTCCGTTTTCCCATCAGCGCACCGTCCTTTCAATAGTTTCTGTAAGCTCCAATCCGTTTTTCAGGCGGAATCGAAGCTGTTCTTTACTGTCCACGATAATCTTGTCAACCAGTTCACCGAACAGCTCTGCATCGAAGGCATCAAGGAAATCCGGCCCTGCTTCTAAGATATCCATCAGCTCCTGCGTTTGAGCGATGGTGTTGTCGCCATCGGAGGCTAACAGGCGTTCCTTTTTCAGCTTTGCAGTGCGGAGCTGTTCGGTCAGCTCATTGCTCTGGGATATAAAAATGTCAGGATCAATGAGACCCTGCTGTTTCAGCGTGGTCAACATTTGATTCTGACTGGAAAGTTCAGATATTTGTTTGTTCAACTCAATGACATCCAGACTCCAGAGCATTCTGCGGTTGCGGATCGTCAGGAGACTGGTGATCATCTGGGAGAGGATCGGCTCTCCATAGTGCTTGAGGTTATAGTACAGACGCAGGAAGGCTTCCTCGATTTGGGACTCTGGTATCTGTTCCATGGCGCAGGCATCTTTTTGTCTGTCGTGTTTGCGGCACACCCAGTATGTTATGTCCTTTAACTTTCTCCTTTTGAAGTGTGTCCCACAGTTTCCACACAGGATCGTCATGGTGAAGGGATATTGCTCCCGAGGTGCATGGGTAATTTTAGAGCTTTTTGCTTTATATAGTGCCTGTGCTCTTTCAAATACAAGTCTGTCCACAATGGGTGGGTGACTGTCTGTAATGTAGTACTGATCCTTATTTCCATGGTTAATCTTCTTTTTGACTGGGAGGGTGTCAGTCGAATATCGTTTCTGCAGAAGGGAGTCACCGACATATTTTTCGTTTTTCAAGACATAGCAGACCGTCGTGTGCTGCCAGTATGGGATTTTATCTCTTGTGGGAATTCCCAAGCTTGTGATTTCCGATGCGATTTCTGTGGTACTGTACCCAGCCAGGAACCTGTCGAAGATCAACCGCACGATTTGTGCTTCGGATTCTACAATTTCAAGCTTTCCATTGCACAGGCGGTATCCAAACGGAGCCTTGCAGGTGATGAACTTACCGCTTTGCATTCGTTTCTGGTAGCTCCACCGCATATTGCCGGAAATCGACTCGCTTTCCGCCTGAGCGAAGGCAGCGAACAGGGCTGTCATCATCTCGCCGGACATGGTGGCTGTGTCTATATTTTCCTTTTCGAAGTAGATGCTGACGCCCAGTGATTTCAGCTCTCGGATCGTTTCCAGACATTCTGTGGTGTTTCGGGCAAATCGGGAGATGGATTTTACCAATATCTGGTCAATCAGTCCCCGGCGGCAGTCTGCCAGAAGTCTCTGGAAGTCTTCACGCTTTTCAGCGGAAGTGCCTGTGATGCCCTCATCAGCATAAATGTCCACCATGCTCCAGTTTTCTTTTCCAGAGATCAGGTCTGCGTAGTGCCGGTTCTGAGCGGCGAAGGAGTTGAGCTGGTCATCGGAAGCAGAGCTGACACGGGCGTAGGCAGCTACCCGCAGTTTAATGTCTTGCGGCTTCTCTGTGGCCTCTATCGTAATAACTCTGTACTGTTTTTCCTGCAGAGCCATGCTTCCATCGGTCAGCTGCTTTTTCTCCATGTCAGTTCACCTCCTTGCTGCAACAAACACTACCACACTTTTGGCCAAATAGCTATCACCAAATGCAACGAAAATCAGGGAAACAGAATGATTTCGACACCATCTTGCACAGAGAGGTAGCCGGCAATTTTTTTGGCTTCTTTTTCGGTGCATTTTCCAATCTGGACAAGTTTTTTAAGCAGCGTGATAATGCCGCAGTAATCGATGTTTACATTCTGTACTGTCATAGTGATCCTCCCTTCATTTCCTGTTTTTTTGACTCTTGATACCACAAAAATAGAGGCCGCCCAATTTGGTTGGGGAAGCCTTGGCTTGCTCTACTACATTGCAGGCGACCTCCATTGCTTCTAATATCAAGAATTTTTGCCTGTATTCGACACTATTTCCCCAGGCAGGGCGGCAACATAAACTGTGCTGGCGCACATCACGGGAATCTCACCCCTCCGGGGAACGCCCGAAGCTGCGTACAGGAGTACCATTGTGGGCTGACGGGATCTTGGCGGAGCAGGGTGCCAATCCTGCCCTGGCCTGAGTGGGTATCGCTCTGCACCTTAATTGGCCGTCCTTAGATGCGGAAGTGCTCCGCACAGGTGGTCTTCGCGCACTCGGCCTGACGCTGGCTCCGTCAGCTGATGTATTTATATTGCCGGATATGACTGCCTGGGGCAGTATTTTTCAAGGTACTGCGAGATTTACTGATCTCACTAAGATTGTAACTCTGTGTGTTTCAGAATTACATAAACAGAATGGAAGGTTACCTACCCAAAATGGAAGGTTTTAGAGTTTTGCCTCCAATTCAGACAAAAATGCAATGGTCATTCGCAGGTTCTGCTTCTGATCCTTAGCTTTAAATTCTCTCCCCAACAAAAGATAATCCAGAGAGACATCGAAGAATGCTGCAAGCTCCACAGCCAGTTCAACTGAGCCGGTCTGCTTTCCGTTTTCAATTTTCAGGATGTATGTACTGGTGATGTTCATTTTCTCTGCCAGTTGCTCCTGCGTAAGTCTTCGGCTTTTCCGTAAATTCTTGATTCGAGCGGCATAGCTATCTCTGTTGAAGCCCATAACACTTTCCTCCGTTTTCTGAAATTTGGATGAGACCGAATTTCAGTTCGGAGGATCACGGCACCCAACAGAAAGATTATCATTAAAAAATAAATTGCCGATCCCGTGCAAAAACGGAGAATCGGCAACCTGTGCTTGATCTGCATTAAGAAGTCCAGGGCGGGATACAGGGGCAGCAGGCGGAGGTTTTTCTTCCTTTCTTATATGCCCAGCTTGCGTATCCCGTCTTTTTCTTGACAGTCTTCCTCGTGCTGTCCTGAAAGCAGTGTGACTCGGCTTAACCAGATGGAACAACTTAATGCGGCAGCTGTTATCTGCCATGTTGCATTTCTCCTTGTCCACTTATACGGCCGGCACACAGACAGCCAGCATCACCCCCTTAAAATTTTTGTTCTTCGGCAAATGCGACTGTCTTGCCGATAATATAATTCAGTTTTATGTATCTCAGGCTTGTTTGTTCGTGTATCGCGATACACTCAACAAGCGAATTGTGTCGCATTCACCCGCAAAAAGATGTATTGTAGAATATCTTTGAGGTGAACTGCGATGTATGATTTCTCCTATCCATTGGGAAATGCGGTGAAGAGCACACGTTATCAGCGCGGTCTGACCCAGCTTCAGGTAGCAGACATGGCGGATATCGATGTGCGAACCGTGATGAATATTGAGAACTACAAGGCAAATCCCAAGATGGAGGTGCTCTACCCTTTGATCCGTGCCCTCCGTATTGATGCCAGAACCATTTTTAACCCTGAGTTGCAGCGCGAAACTCCCGCTCTACAACAACTTCGGCTTATGATTGAGGAATGCAGTGAGCAGGAAGCCGAAGCGTTGATCCCAGTGGTGGAATCAGTCATTGCCGCACTCCGGACAAAGGACGCCATTGAGATTGGATGACTACATAAAAAAACAGAGCCTGCTTTTCCCCGACAGGGGGATCAGCAGGCTCTGTGCTTTAAGCATCCGGCTCGTCGCTCAATACCATCTTCAGTTTTACCACATTGACCATGAATTCCTTTTTACATTTTGGACAGTATAGCGGGAATTTTACTAAAACCGTTTCTTCATATACTTTGACTTTCGTTTTGCTGCCGCACTGAGGACAGCAGATCCATTTTGACTCATGCCGCATAGCAATCACTCATTTATTCGTAGTTACAAGTTAGATAATTGCAGTCGGTTTTTCTTCATTGATATCCAATCATTCTATGAAAACGCCGCCAATTTCGCCAGCAGATACGCCAGAGAACTATCATAGAAGACGAAATCATCGATCAGTCCGGCATTTTTTGCATCTATGACACGGCTGCATACGGCGGACTGTTCCGGCCTGACCAGAAGCAGGATCTTGAGGTCCTGTTCAACCTGCCGAAGAGGTTGGCAGATCCCGACCGCCTGATCCATATCCGCCTGATCCACAATATCCAATATCACCACATCCGCATGAAAGATATCAACGCCGACCACAGCCTGCGGATAATGGAGCTGGGCCGCCCACAGGAAGTCAAGCTCCGGCTTTGCCTGGATGGCCGCTGACAACCCCTGTCCCAGCACCTTATTGGATGATATAAACAGCACTGTTTTCATGATCGGCACCCTCTATCCAATCCGATAAATACAGATGGTTTTCTGATCGCTCCCGCCTGCTCCGGCTTCCATGAGCCGAGCCTCCACAGCCGCGCCGCCTGACTCACGCCCAGGGGTCGGCGGACTTGGGGGTACGGACACCGGTGAGCAGGTATTGCTCCCAGAGGAACCACTTCCCATCGCTACCCCGCTGTCGGAGTTTGATGGGGCGAGGGCTGTCCGCGCCGCCGCAGGGGATAAACAGTTTCATATAGCCCTGCTCCTCACCGGAAACATGGTTGCTTTCCACCCGGATGGTATAGGGCTGGTTGGGTGTGTAATTGTTGTCGGGGGTAGAGCCGGCAAAGTAGGTGAAGGGAAGGTAGGTCTTTCCGTCACGGAAGCGGTCGTTTAAGAAGGAGATCTCCTGTCCGCTCAAAGGACGGGGCCCCCGCAGCCAATTCAGCATATCCGTGCCGATCTGCCGGTCAGCGGCATAGGCGCACAGGGCCAGCACGGTCAGCGCCGCCGCCTGAAAGGGGGTGTCAAGGGCCGCCTCCGGGAGAGCCTGCAGCTGGGCAAGGCTCTCAGGGAGGGCCGCAAAGGTAAAGGTTTCCCGCTTGTTTCCAATGGCTGTGGCTGCTGTCGCCGCGGCATCCACGGCGGACTGCTTTAGCCTGTCAAAAATACTCATGCAAATACTCCTTTCACGCCTGTCCCACACTCGTGCGCCTGATGTTCTCTCAGCCATAGGCGCGTATCAGATCCATACAGGTCATGCCCTCGCCAAAAAAGGGCGGACACACACCGGTTTCACGATCCTGCTGGATATGGAGAGATTCGCCGGAGGGGTCGATCAGCACCGGGAAGCTGCCGCTCATGCGGGTGCCCGCGCCGTCCGAGAGGTCCAGATGCAGGCAGTCGCCCTCCATACGCCAGATGCCGGAATACGAGTACGCATACTCCTGCCCATCCTCCGGCTGATGGTAGAGATCGATGCGTCCGGAATAGTCCGGGTCGCTGTCGCCCCAGCCGAACTCCATGTACCACTGCTCGCAGGTCCAATTTGTGTAAGCCAGCCCCCAGTCTGTGGGCGGCAGCCACCAGTCGTCCCCGGACGGCTCCCAGTCCTCGGGGTAGTCCAACCCGGTCACATAGCCCCAGATGCCGAAATCCATCAGCATGGGAAGGTAGTTCTCCCCGGTGGGCACGATGGGAATGCCGTATTCATCGGTCAACGGAAGCCACTTCACCTCCACGCCATCGTTTGTCACAAGGACGATCTCCGTGTCCGGTTCATCCCGCCATTGCTCATAATTTACGAATATCAGTACAGGCTGGGCACACTCCTCCCGGTAGAGCACCTCACCCGGTACAGGCCAAACGCCGTTACCGAGAGATTCCCAGGTGACATGGTTCACGGCAAGGCTGGTATTCTTATCCCGGGGAACGATGCAGAATAAATCACCATAGCCCGGGCCAAGGATATGTTCGGCCGGTATATTTAGTAGAAACGGCATGGCCTCCACCAATCCGGCACAATTCTCCACCAGCCAGTCCGACAGCGGGGTGGAGTCCCCCCTGCTTCCTGTATCCCAGATAGGCGACCGCGCCGGCGTACTGGTCATCGTATGCCATGGCGTCATACAACAGGTTCAGGGACTCCTCCGCCAATTCCGCCTCCGCTGTTTCTTCCCCGCTGCCGGAGAACACACCCACCCCGGAATCTTTTTCTCCCTTGCTGCCGGAAAGGGTGCCCATCGCACCGTCCGTTTCCGTTTCAACGGGCGGTGTGTCTTTTCCTCCGCAGGCGGACAGGCCAAGGGCCAGCGCCATGCACAAAATCGCCGGGAGAAAGCGGCTCCGGAGCAAATTCTTCATCATCCGGCCTCCTTCTCAGAATTTCCCGCTGCGGCCGCTGCCGCCGCCCCCGCTTTCGCTGTAGGTGCTGCCGCCGCTGCCGCCCGAGCTCTCTTTCTGGATCTTGGTGCGTGTTTCGGTGGTATGGGTGTACCGGTCGTACTGCTTTGTCAGGTGTAAGCCGCCAGCGGTGAGGTACGCATCGGCTTCCGCCTTTTGATGGACGGACTTCATCTTACGCAGCAGCCATAGGCAAACCGTCCCTGCGGTCAGACAGGAGCATCCTGCTGAAATGACGAACCAGATCCAGTAAGGACGGCGCACCGGTTTGCCGGCGTCGGCCTTCGTCAGATATTCCTCACAGGCGTCCAAGTAATTGGAAATGCCGCCATACCAGTCGTTTTCCCCAAAATCGCCCAGGAATTGCTCCTCCAGCTTCTCCTGCCCATATTCATCAAAGACATACTCTGCGTACTCGCCGTAGACGAACATGGCGTAGTCCCGCTCGGCCATGCTCAGGAGCACGATGATCCCATCCCGCCCGCTGCCCATACCGAGCTCGCTGCCGTGATAGAGCTGATAGGTGACCTCAAAGATACTGCCGTTTCCGTATTCCGTGTAATCATCTACAAGAGCAAAATAAACGCCGCAATCCTGCTTTTGGGAAATAGCTTCGGCCCGAGCCTCCAGCTTTTCCCACTTCTCATAGGGAAGAAGGTCTGCAGCATCAAATACATACTGCATCGTGACGCTGCCCTGCACCGGTTCTTCCACACCGGCATCCTCGCCGGAGCCGGCCGGCGGGCAATTTGTGCGGATGTACTCCTCCGCCGTTTCTGCCATGGCGTCCACTGCCTGGGTCAGCGCCACGGCGCTCATGGTCATGTCCTCACCGTTCCACGCCCGCGCCGCCATATAGGGCTGTACCGCATCGTAGACGGCGTCGGACAATTCCTGGCCGCTGCCCCGCTCATCGCTCAGTCTGGTGTAGACACACCAGTCATTTTCGTCAACCATCCTGTAGGTATCCCCATCCTGCGGTTCCAGCAGAATGGTCAGCGTAACGCCCTCCTTGTGCTCGCCATAGCCGTAATCATATTCCTCATAGATCCCCGCGGCGGCGTCGCCAAGTCCGTCATAGCTGTTTTGGGTCAATACATCCACCCGCAGATCAAGGCCCAGCGCCTGGGAGAGTTGGGGGAGGGTCTGTTCTCCCTGCATGGTCAGTTCCTGCGATCCCAAGGATTCTGTTTCGTCATAAATCACGCCGTACTCCATTGCCGCCATTGCGGGAGTGCAGAGGGACAGCGCCAGCAGGAACGCCAGTGCGAGAGCAGTATATGCTTTCTTCATATCCGGTCCGCCTCCTTTCTCACGGCAATAGGACCAGCGCCGAACTGATCACAGATAGGGGGACGGCGATGGCGGCAAACAGCCCCCAGAACTTCCCCCAGCTGACCGGCAGATCGCCCACCAGCTTTCCGGTCTGTCCATTCATGGCAAAGAGGAAGTCCTTCCCATGCCACTTGGTATTCAGCATCCAGACGGGCATCAGGGCGTAATGCACCTTGCCCCTGCGCAGGTGAACGCTGCTTTCTCTGAGAACGCAGAGGTCATAACGCTTCACTGTGCCGCGCAGCGCGGAGGCAAGGGTCCCCTCACAGCGCTGATCCGCCCGCTGCCGGCTCTGTTCCACCGTCACATCGAACTTATCGGCCAGGAAGCCGGGGAGATACGCGGTGGAAAACGGCTTCAGCTCCTTGTAGTCATAGGGTTCAATGGAGTCCATGTGGCCGTCCGGCATCTTGCTGGAGGCGTCCACCGGCACCTTCTCAAAGGTGACGGCTCCGGCCCGGTAGACATCGTAGTGTTTCGTCTCCGTGATCTCGTAGTCGCCGGAGCGGTATGTACGGGAGCGGGCAGCCTCATAATGGGCGTCGCCCTCCGCCTCGCCGTCGAACATCCAGAAGGGAAC
Organism: uncultured Eubacteriales bacterium; assembly: GCA_900546485.1. Taxonomy (GTDB): domain Bacteria; phylum Bacillota; class Clostridia; order Oscillospirales; family Oscillospiraceae; genus Scatomorpha. Next base: position 104,381 of record URDK01000001.1, on the reverse strand, counting down.
ATAGATCCCCCGGATCTCCTGCACATGATTTTCACCGGTAAAGCTTTTCGGCAGGAAAAACTTCCCTTTGTAGTGGGACTTGAGGGCCTTTACCGCATCCTCCTTGCTCAGCTTGAACGGAACGATGAAATCCGGCCGCAGTGCCCCGGAGAACTGGCCCGGCACCACGGTGGGGTTCCCGCAATAGGGGCAGGAGGTCGCCGCCGTGCTCTCCTCGCAGATGAGCTCCGCGCCGCAGCTGGGGCAGCCGTAGGCCCGCATACCGTCGCCCTCAGCCCCCCAATCCTCGCAAAAGTCAGAGGTGTCCCATGCGCCTCCATCCGCGGCTGGCGCGCCCTGCCCGGCGCCGCCTTTCTCCGCCGCCTGCTGGGCTTCTGCCGCCTTTTTTTCTTTCTCTGCGTAGAGCGCCTCGATCTCCGCCACATCATAACTGGCGCCGCAGTATTCGCACTCCAACCGGCCGGACGCACCGGAGAAATGCAGCGGTCCCGTGCAGCTGGGGCATTGATAATTTGTTACCTGTGTTGGCATCTGAAATTCCTCCTTCCCATGCCGGCGCTGTAACGGTCTATACCGAAACAGGCCGTAATCCGCAGAAGATCAGCCGAGCGGGTCGGTGAGCAAGCTGTCCAGCGTCAGGACGCACAGCTGCGCGTCGTACTTCGGCATAAACGGCAGGCTGACTTCGTTCTCCCCAGCGCCGATCACCATCTCCTCGCCGCTGGGACTCATCAAAATCGGATAAGTCTCCGAGATATAATACGGGCCGTCTGTGACGCCATAGTTATCACCGCCAACAAGGGACAGGCTGACGGTCACATAACTGGGCCCATCCATGACGGATGTGGTCGTCCAGAAACCGCTCCACACCTCTTCCCACGTCGTTTTAGAAGGATCGGCACCCTCGTATTCCCAATACAGTTCGACCGTTCCTCCCATCTCATCCTCGGAAAAGAACCACAGGTAGTAATTTGCGATACGGTCCGTATCCCATGCCGCTGCCTGCGTTGTCCAGCTGCCGCCAAGCCCGGAGGCATAGACGCCGCTCCAGCCGTCTGCCAGCCACGGTGCAAGCTCGGAAGGAACGCCCTGCCAGCCGTATTCCGTAAAGTCGAAGGAGAGGTAGTCTCCGTTTTCCGAGAAACATGGCACGATGTGCCCCGTTGATGTATAGAGCTGCGGCTCCCACACGCAGCTGTTGCCTGCGTTGTCTACGATCTGGACCTGTATGTAGGACAGGTATGCGTATGCATCGTCCCCGCCGGCTGCAAAGATCAGTAGCGGATCTCCAACTTCAGACCGGTAGAGAACCTCGATGACCTCTTCGGTATCTGATTTCGGATCCCACCGCATGAGATTGACGGAAACCGTGGCATTTTCATCAAGCGGCACGAGACAATACAGATAATCATCGTCCCCGATGGTATGCCCCGTATCGATTTCGGAAATAAAGGGGTATTTCTGCAGCATCGCTTGGTCTGTTTCTGACAGCCAATCTCCATCAGACGCTTCTCCGGTATAGCCCAGGAAGGCCGCGCCGAACATGGTCTGCGGAAAAGCCATTCTCTCCCGCAGCCAAACAAGAGATTGTTCCGCTTCCGCGGAGAATCCGGTCGGTGTCGGCTGCATATCCGATCCCCCGGCCCCCGGGCGCAGCTTTTCCGGCAGTTTCTGATCGGGCATACCAGACAGCGTCTCACCATCGGCACTTCGATTTGGTTCGTCTGTTCCCGCTTGCTGTTTTTGCGCGCAGGCACAGAGAGACAGCATCAGAACCAGTATTAGAAAAAATGCGATCACTCGTTTTGATGTCCTTTCCATAACCGCTCCTTTCAAACGTCACTGCTCCATACCATTGCGCAAACGGGGATCGCTCCGCCCCAAATGGGGCGGGAACGATCCCCATTCCGGTGTCATCCGATGCTGTCCGGCATAGGCTCCTCCGCATCGATCAGAGGCAGATACCAGCTGTCATAGAGATTGGGCAGATCCTCCTCGTCCACATCCACCCAATAGGTCCCCCACGGGCGCAGGTAGATATCATAGTGGAATGCATCTCCGCCGTTTTCGTAATCACCGTCAATGTGGATCATGTCCCCATAGTCCACCAGTCCCGGATCAACGATCCACTCCCCGTGCTCCAGCGCAATATCCGTAAAGGAACCGCCCTCGGATGTCATGGTGCCATATATGCTGGTTCCATCACCACTGAGGCTGACTGACGCAGAGACCATCGGTTCCGATTTCGTGTAGTCCTCATCCCAGAGGGTGACAGTGCCCATGCCGTCTTCGCCGATGTCAATGGCACCACAGATGTCCCACCAGGCGCCCTCCATATCCTCGTAATAGCCGGAGCATCCAGTCATAGTCCACCAGCCGTACCAGTCACCGTTCCACCAGTCCAGCAGTATATCTCCGGTCCCAGTATCCTGACCTGTACCGCTTCCCGCCGTTTCCCGGCTGAGTGTGGACGGATCAACGGTGATTTTACCGTTTTTGTCACCGAACGCCTCCTCAAAGGTCACCTCGACCTTGCTGGTGGTATCCGCCAGCACAAAGGCGGTGCGGAGTTCAAGGGTTTCACCCGGCGCGACATCCGTAAATTGACTGTCGATCACCGTGTCGTAGGAGTCGCTGTCCGTAAAGACGGTGGCGACGGCCAGCTCTGCGCCGTTCTGCATCGCTGTTTCAGAGACTGACCAGACATAGGAGCCGCTGTCCTTGCTGTTGTTGGTAAAATCCAGCGTCAGGACGAGCGCGTCGTTTCCATCTGAGTCCTCCATGATGCTGGCCCCTTTATAGAGCAGTTCATAATCTCCGAGTTTGATCAAATTGGACTCTGCCGGTGTGCCCTTGCCACAGGCGGTGAGGCTGAACAGCATCGCCACCGCAAACAGGACGCAGAATAACCTCGTGCGTTTCATGTCAGATCCTCCTTAAAAGCCGCTGAGTTTGAATGCCACCAGTTCCATTGCGGACTCGTCTGCTCTGTCTTCGGTCATAATAGCAAGGATGCTGCCGTCAGCCAGCTTCACGCCGCCGCAGAACCAGGGATAGTCCGTGCCGAACAGGTCGCCGTCATCCGCCTCGCCGAGATAGGCGCCGTCCTTGCTCCAGAGCACCACCTCTCGCATATTTCCATCCAAAGCAAGATAGCCGTTTGCAGTCTCTGTGATAAATGTAATGCTTCCCAGGCCGCCTCCGTCGGAATCTGTCAGCGTTAACTGCAAGCTGCCTGCCGTATCATAGACAAACACCTTGTGACCGCTGCCATCCGCAGCAGAGCCACAGGCATAGATGTGGTTTTCGTCCATCAGCAGATGGTTGAGTGTATCTACTTCCTGGAATACCATTGGCTCCGTCTTGAGAGCTCCGCCGGAGAGCGTGATCTTTTCACATTCCGGTCCGGAGAACCAGCTGACGCCCCAGGTCCCGGATGGGTGCATGGTGACGTGATCCGGGCCCTCATAGGACGCCGTCTGTGCGTCGTCCTTCCAGCTGATCAGCGGCTCCATAAAATTCGCCAGCCAGAGGGTCCCTGTGGTGTCGGCGGAAATATCCTCATATTCCGCGTCCAGCACAATATCCTCCGCAAATTTCAAAGAGGCGCCGTCGTAATCGAAGCGCTTCAATTCTCCGTCCACCAGAAGGTAAGCCTGATCTCCCGTGACAGCAGCCGCGTGATTGAAGGTCTCCTTTGTGATGATGCAGTCTGTAATAGGCAGCCACTGGCTGCTGAGCGTATACGTCCCCACCATGACGCTACGGGGCTGGGCGGAAAAGGGCTCACCCTCCCAGTACCAGGGGCCATCCTCGTTTCCGGTATCCTCCAGATGGATCGTCAGGCCGGAGAGCAGCTTGTCTACACGCTCATCCTCGTACTCGCCGATGATCTCCATAAATACGGTGGCTCCCGCGCCCTCCACCCGGTTCATATACCGCAGGCAGGGGGATCCCCAATAGTTTCCTTCTGCTTTGAGGCAATCGATGCCGCCGACGGGAGTAAGATCATAGGCCTGATCGACTGCATATTCGTACTCATCAAAGCCATAACTGGTGAGATAGTCGCGGAAGGTATACGGCTCTTCCACGGAAACGCGGATCTCCGCATCGACAATGCTCCCTTCCTCTCCCTCCTTGGGAAGCGTCAGAATGATCTTGGAGGATGTTTCATCGTCATGAAAGTCGTCCTGCTCATAGACCCAGCCGTCCGCCTCATCATAAGTAAGATCCCACAGATTTGTATGGATCGTTGTTCCACTTCCCGCTTCCACAGGAGGCTTTGTCTGCTCGGTTCCTTCCGATGTCGAGCTGGGCTCCGGGTTGTCCTTGCCGCAGGCAGTGAGGCTGAACAGCATCATCGCCGCGAGAAGCAGACACGATATCTTTGACTTGTTTTTCATGGCCATTCACCTCTTTTTATTTCTATTTTTTGTCGGCAAAAAACGGAGTCAGCAGCTCGGCAACCTTGCTGATGGGCATGGTCTGCAAAATAACCTTGCCAGGCCCTCTGACAACGGTATTAAAAACACCCTCTCCGCCCAGCAGCATATTTTTGGCGCCTTTGACCGCTACCACATCCATAGTGCAGCTCTCCTCCATGGCCGCCAGGTACCCTGTGCTGACCACCAGTTCCTGCCCAGCACTCAGTTCATACTCTGCTGCATGTCCGTCGATCTCGATAAAGGCGGTTCCGCTCCCGCTCAGCCGTTGCATGATGAAGCCTTCGCCTCCAAACAGCCCTTTCCCCAGTTTTTTCTGGAAGTGCATGGATAGTTCCACGCCCTCCTCGGAGGCAAGAAACGCACTTTTCTGCACGATCATGGACCGGCCTGCGCTGATCTGCAGGGCCTTGATGGCCCCGGGAAAGCTGGACGCGAAGGCGATGATCCCGTCCCCGCCCTCTGCGGTGAACTTGTTCTGGAATGCGGAATCGCCGGACACCAGCCGCCCCAGCATCTTCTTCATACCGCCTCCGGTGGTGGTTTCCATTTTCATGTTTGGGCTCATCCAGCTCATGCTGCCGCTCTCCGTGATCATGGATTCGCCTGGGGACAATTCACATACGACGACCGGCAGATTTTCTCCTAAAATTTCATACTTTTTCATGGTGAAGCTCCTTTCATTTTCGTTGTTTTCTATTGCTCCAAGGTATTCTTATCCGTTGATTGCGCCGCCGCAAAACTCGCAGCAGCCGCTGGCATCCGGTGTGGTGGTCGCCCCGCAGTACGGACAGGTCACCGCCGCCTTGGGTGCTGCGGCCGCGGCCGCTTCCTCCCGCGCCTGCTGCCGGACCTGCAACAGCGCATCCCGGATCTCACAGCCCATTTCCTCATATTGCCGGTATTCCACGCTGGAGCGCACCTCCTCCGCGTTGGAGGTCAGGGAGCCGCCGCTCATTCCGCCGGCTTTAGCCCGGAGAGCCCCGCGGGGTCTGCGCATGGCGTCGGGCCCATCCAGCAGTGTTTCCTCATCGTTATCCACTGAGCTGCTGTTGAGCTGGAAGCGGATCTCGCTGAAATAGGGATTGTTGACGTTGATCACGATGTAGAAATCGTAGGAATAGGCATACCGTTTGGGATTGAAGCTCTGCCGCTCTCCATCCTTATCCCTGTATTCGATCTCCGTCCTGCGCTCGTCGATGTCCAGCTTGCAGCCGGTCACATCGGAGAAGGACAGCACATCCGGATTGGCCTCCTCCCAATTTCTGGCGGAGGTGACCATAAACAGACCCGCATCCTCGTCCAGCAGCACCTTGGTACGCTCACCCAGAGTACGGGTGGCGCGAAAAGAGGATACCTTGGCTTGATTGGCCTCCCGGTAGGCCAGCTGTTCCTGGATCTCCGCCACCGTGCTCTGGCGGCGGTCGCTGAACCAGGGGGAGAGCTTGGCGGCGCATTCCTTGCACAGATTGCCGTCCTCCAGCTTGCGGTTACCCAGCAGCCCGATCTCGCCGCCGCAGACCGAGCATTCCTTTTTATCAAATAGTTTTCCAAAGAGCCCCATCATCTGCACCCCTTTCTGAAGCCGCTTACGCGGTGACCTTCATCTGCATGGCGCCGTAGACATACAATCCCGGCAGCAGAAGGTTGAGCACCAGACTGGTGATGCTGAACTGGCCTCCGCCTACAAGGCCGATGATGATGGAGATGATTGCTAAGATTGCAATGATAATGCCCCATTTGACACAGGAAACGGCCTTCTGGGGTACGCTGCAGGCCCCGATGCCCTTAATGCCTGCGATAAACTGGATCACAGAGGCCACAGTTACAAGAATGGAGCTGGCATAGAGCAGGCCGGTACCCTCCGCGCTCCCCGACAGGGCTGCCAGGGCGCTGACGCCGAGAATGGCGATGACGCCGGCGATGGCGGCGATGATGCCGCCGATGATCATGAGAATGGATGTGACTTTCAAAATCTTCTGACCTTTCATTTGTAGTACCTCCTATGTTCTGTTTTTATGGATCGATTTGCGTACTATGGCTGTTCATCCAGCAGGCACAGGGCCAGCTCTGTAAAATACGCCCGGAGCTGCTTCGCTGTTTCCTGATCCAATTTCTTCTGCTGCTGTTTGCCGTCAGAGTAATAGAGGGTGCAGGCCGGCTTTTCAGAGCTGCCGTCCGGCTGTTCTTCCAGACGGATCTCCTCCGCAAACGCGGTGAAGGCATCCCACTCCTCATCTGACACGGCCCAGTCACTCCAGATCTCCTGCTTCCGACCGGACGGGGTAAATCTGGCCCGGAGGATATAGGGGGCGTCCTCTCCGTACACAACAGACGGACCCCGGTCGAATTGGAAGGAATAGTCTTTGGAGAAGAGAGCCCCGGACTGAACCATATAGAAGCCGCTCAGCTCCGGCGGGTCATAGCGGGGGATCTCCCGTCCAATGGGGTCGGCCAGCTCCTCCAGCAGAGCGATCAGCGTATGGATACGGCGGTCGTTTGGCGGATCATAACGGATGCTCTGTGTTCCGTCTTCTGTGCTCCATGTCAGGATCAGGCTGGTGGAGTCCCCGCCATCCATGACTTCGATCCCCGGTGGCAGCTTCACCTCACGCCGGTTTTCCGGGATGGGCTCCATCAGCGGGTAGAGCTCCAGAATGATCTGCTCCACATCCGACCACTGAGCCGCGGTGATGGGGACATTCTCTTTGGTGGACGGATGATACCAGTCCTCGTCCTCCGCCGTATCCGGAGCAAGGGCCGGATAATAGCTTGTTTCCAGAATGGCCTCCGGCGAAAGCGTGATGGCAAAATCCGCTCTGGCAACCATGCCGCTGGTGTGGCTGTATGTGACGCCGGTCAAGGTACCGGGCGGCACGGCAGATTTCTTCTGTATGGATGAATCACCTCCCTGATGACCTCTGAAACAATATCCCGCAGCCGCCAGAAGCAGGAACAGACCTACAACAGAAAATACGGCGGTTTTTCTTCCACGGGTCATCCCTGCACATCGCCATCGTCAAAGGGATCGCCGCACTCCGGGCAGAACTTGGGCGGATGGGCGGGATCGTCCGGCTCCCAGCCGCATTTGTCGCATTTGTACTGGGGCACGCCGGCGGGCTTTTTCGCCCCGCACTCCGCGCAGAATTTCCCTTTGTTCACCGCGCCGCAGGAACAGGTCCAGCCGTCCGCTGCGGGCCGGGGCTTGCCGCACTCTGGGCAGAATTTTCCGGTGACGGCTGCACCGCAGGTACACTGCCAGCTCTCTGCTGCCGGCTTGGGCTCCGGCTTTTTGCTGCCGCAGTTAGGGCAGAAGCTGCCGGTGATGCCGCTTTGTCCGCAGGCGCAGGTCCAGCCAGGGGCGGCAGGCGGGGGCGTGGGTACAGGTGCGGGGGTGGGCTGAGCCTGCTGCTGCGCGCCCATCTGATAGAGATTCTGGGCGTTCATTCCGCCCATCTGTCCAGCCATCCCCATGCCCATAAAAGCCATAGCGGGACCGGCATTGGGGTTGCTGGCCGCGGACTGCATGGCGCTGGCCTGTGCGCCCACCAGATGGGCCGCCGCCCGGGTGGGGTCCATAAAGGCTGCGTTGCGCTGCAGCTCCTTAATCATCTGCTCGTCTTCCTCATTGGCCTTGACGCTGGAGACGCCAAAGGAAACGATCTCCATGCCCCGCAGGTCCCGCCACCGGGAGGAGAGCTGCTCGTTGAGGGCTTCTGCCAGCTCCAGGGTGTGGCCGGGGAGAGCGGAGTAACGGATACCCATTTCCGAGATCTTTGCGAATGCGGGCTGCAGGGCGGTGAGCAGCTCCGTCTTCATCTGCCCCGCGATCTGCTCGGTCTTAAAGTCCTCGCTGACGTTGCCGCAGACATTGGTATAGAACAGCATGGGGTTTTTCAGGCGGATGCTGTACTCGCCGAAGCAGCGGATGGCGATATCGATGTCGATACCCGCCCGCTGGTCCACCACCCGGAAGGGGACGGGGCTGGGGGTTCCGTACTTGTTGCCGGTGAGCTCCTTGGTGTTGAAATAGTAGATGCGCTGGTCCTTGGGGGCCTCGCCGCCGAAGGTGAAGCGCTTGCCGATGTTCTGGAACACGCCCTTGATGGATTCCCCCAGATCGCCGGTGAAGAGGCTGGGCTCGGTGGACATATCGTAGGTGTACTCGCCCGGCTCGGCGCACATATCCACCACCTTGCCCTGCTCCACGATGAGCATACACTGGCCGTTGGCCACGGCGATGACAGAGCCATTGGTGATGATGTTGTCATCCCCCTTGGTGTTGCTGGAGCGGCCTGTGGCCTTCTTCTTTCCCTTTACCGCCAGCACATCCGCGGGGATGGCTTCGCAGTAGAAGAATTCCTTCCACTGGTCGGCCATCACGCCGCCGGCTGCGCCCAATGCAGCTTTGATCAGTCCCATAATGCGATCTCCTCTCTTGTTTTATTTTGTTATGGTGTCAGGAACGTCCACCCATCCACCAGATACCCGTTTGTGTCGGTGATAGGCCAGAGGTACCAAAAATCCTCCCAGGGGCGCTTGATGTGCAGGCACAGGTTCGGTACGCCTTCCGGGATCGTCAGGGAAAACCACCGAGGTTCATCAATGGTGAGCGTTTCGTCGTACAGGATCTCGTCCGTGACCCAATCCAGAAGCCGTCCGCTGTCATCCCACAGGGGCTCGCCCGTACAGAACCGGATCTGTGTTTCATACCAGCGCCCCACCACCAGCAGCCTGTCCAGTCCATCCGGCTCCAGCTTTGTGACCGGCAGTACCTCCAGCCATGCGGATACATCGTCCGGTGGGTTGGGCCAGTAGAAGGTCAGGCAGTCAGAGGGCTCCTCATACAAAGCCGTCTGCAGCGTTTCCGGCAGGAATGCGTCTACCCGCTGGTAGACCGCCGTGCGGACCGCCGGAGCGCCGTCCTTCTCGTAATGCTCCTGGAGATACAGCGTATCCGGATCGGTCAGCGTGAGAAAGAACTCCGCGCCGGTATCATCATGATAGAGCCGGACGCTCCAAAGCTCGTTGGAGAGGCCGTGGAACAGCGGTTCCTCCAGCAGCTCCGTCCGAAGCTCGGCTTCCTGCCGGTATTCCGGCTCATCCGTATCCAGAAAGTCCGCAAAGTAATAATCCGCGCTCAGCACATATCCCTCGATGGCGTCGCTCCACCTGCTTTCAAAAACCAGCGTGGAGGCCAGGCCTTCTTCCCGAGCGTTATAGCTCCAGCCCTCCACCTCTCCTGTGGTCATGTGCCATGTCCCGTGCAGATTTGCGATGCACAGTTCGCCGCCCGGGCCCGGCCGCTCCGCTTTTTCAAAATAGAACCGATCTCCATAAACAGATTCCAATATGATACTCTCATCTTCAATGCGGCCATTCATCTCATTGCTATCACCGTCATCCACACTTGCCAGTCTCAGGGTGTTATCCACTCCCAGCCACCAGGTTGCATCTCCCAGATAATCTTGAAAGCTGTCTCCCAATACTTCGCGAAATTGTGCCGTACCATCCTCGTTAAGGAAAAGATCGGCCCACCACCTTTCCGTAGGCATTTGACTTACCTCAGTGCGGTCAAAGGCTTCGTTATAGGACTCGTGCTGTACAGCCGTCCAATAGGTACCGCCCAATGAACTGTCGGAGCTATGGTCGGACGGAGGGGCGGAGGTCGCTGTGTCATCAGGAGACTCGGGCGGCCCTTCTTCTCCGACGCCGGGGGCGCCGCCGCAGGCCGTCAGGCAGAGCGCCAGCAGCAAGGCCAGCATAGATTTCCATACTCGTTTCATCTCACTGCACACCTTGACATCATCATTTTCCTGTTTACAGTTACTTGCATGACGACACCTCGTTTCTTTCTGTTTTTGTTTCTCTGCGCTCTACTATGGTTTCATTTTACCGGGTGCCGCTGTTTTGCGCCCTACCCGCAGCGGGTAGTTTTTCGGACAAAACGCAAAAAAGCGGAGCGGCATTTACCGCTCCGCTTGGTAAGAATATCCTGTTATTGTTCCATATACCGATAGAGGAAAGTGACAATCTGGGCGCGGGTGCAGTTGTTATCCGAACCGAACAGGCCATTGCCGATCCCGCCAGTGATGCCCTTGTTCGCCGCCCATGTGACCGCGTCGGCATAGTAAGCGCCGGCCTTTACATCGCTGAATGCACTTCCTCCGCTGACCGCAGGGCTGCCCGCCGCACGGTACAGGAAGGTGACGATCTGAGCGCGGGTACAGGTAGCGTTGGGGCTGAACTTACCGCCGCCCGTGCCGCTGGTGATGCCGTTCTCAACGGCCCAGGCCACCGCTTTGGCATAGTAGGCATCCGCGGGGACATCGGCAAAGCTGTTCATGCTCTTGGGGGCGGGAGATCCGGCAGCCCTCCACAGGAAGGTGACCGCCTGGGCGCGGGTACAGATGCCGTTGGGGGAGAAGGTGGTGGCGCTGGTGCCGCCGGTGATGCCCTTGTCCGCAGCCCAGATCACAGCGTTCTCATAATAAGCGCCGGAGGGAATGTCCGTGAAGGGATGCTCGCCGGCAGGCTGCTCGACCTTGAACCTGCCCGCTACGGTAACCTTGCCGGACGGCATAGTAAAGACATACTTGCCGTTTTTCTCAGTCAGCTTGATTTCCTTGTCCTTATCGTCCAGCACAGTGAGGGTATCCAGTACATAGCCCTTGTCGGGATCGACCGTCAGGGTGACGGTGGTGCCCTTGGCAGCGGACTTGTGGCTGGCAGTCACGTCACCATTCTTGGAATCCTTCACGGTGATCGCGTAGGTGGTGACACCGCCTCCACCACCGCCGGTACTGCCGCCGGTGGAGGTGTTCTTCTCGAAGATTGCCTTGATCTCGACAGCCTCGTCAGGCATGGTGAACTTGTTGTCCGTGATAATCACGCTGCCCGTGACGACCTTCCACTCCTTGAAGTGATAGCCGCTGTCGGCCTTGGCGGTCAGCTTGATCTCAGTACCGGCGACAGCCTTTGCGGGAGAGGCGGAAGCCGTACCGTTGCCATCGTCCTTGACCGTAACGCTGTACTCGATGAGTTTGGGGATACTCTCGGTCTTGGTGGCTGCGCAGGCAGAGCACTTGTAATAACGAGTCCCCTCGGCGGTCACAGTGGGCGGGACCTCGTGATCGACTTCCCAGCTGTGGTTCTCGGTCTTTACATAGACACAATCGGAACAGGTGCCGGTGTGGGTCTTTCCGTCGCCCTTATCCGTCCAGCTGGGGATGTTGTGCGGGGCTTCCTCGTAAGAACCGTCGTTCGCCGTGCAGTAACGGATATGCGTATCAGGCGTTGCAAAGATCCAGTTACCGACATAGGTATGCGTATGGGGCCCAGTCAGTGCCGGGAAGGCGTAGCTGAGGGTCACGCTGCCGTCCGTATTCTTGGTAACGGTAGCCTTGTGGCCGTTGATGGTGAATACCGCATCATTTGCAAAGGTATAGTCCGTATCCGCGGTCAGCGTAACGGTTGCGGTATAAATCTTCTCGCCAAATGCTGCATCAGTGGGGTTCCACGTCACAGCGGAAGCCGTGCAGTGAGCAGTACCGGCAACCGTCGCCGTGGTGTCGGGCGCAACGCCGTAGGCCGGAGGCGTGATGCTAACGGCTGCGCCGTTCACGGTCTTATCGTCGGCAGCGGCAGGCAGCTTGTAGGTTACGGTGATCGCGCCGTCCGGACTCTCGTCAATCCGGGTTGCGGCCGTCGGATTCTTAATGGTGGTGTGTGCCAGAACGTATTCATTCACAGCAGGGGTGGTCAGCCTGTAGGTCTGTCCGGCCTGCGCGATCACGCTCACGCTCTCGCCGGTGACAGCACTATTGTGAATCACACAGCTGGGGCCGCCCCACCACGCCATTGTCTCGCTACCGTAACAGTCCTTTACGAAATTGCCAGCGCCAATACCTTCAAAATCGGCCCACGTTGTCTTGAGATCGTCGCCGGCCTTCAGCTCCGGCAGGGTGATGTTCAGCTCGCCCTCGTTTCTTGCGGTGATCACAAACGTGATCTGAACCCTGCTGGCACCGGCGCTATCGTCATCAGGCGCCTGAGTATACCAGCCCCAACCTTCGGGGACATTCGGATCATCATACGAAGGTCTCTTGCTGTCATAATACCACCGCCGGACACCGTATTGTTCGATGGTGATGCCTTCCATGTCGGTGTAGAGCTTGAAGTTATCCTGGTTGGTCTTGAAGTCTTCGTAGAACGCATAGCCTTCCTTGGCGTCAAGCGTCAAATGGGCCTTATACCTACCGTTGGTCTGGAACTCCGTATCATAATCAGTGTATCCCGTATCCGGTCTGAGCCAAAGAGTTCCAGTTGCCGTAGTCCACTTTGCAAAGTCGGGATTTTCCGCAGAATCCTCATAGGCTTCCGGGTTTGTTGCGGACAACTCGACCTTTTCATTGCCGGTCGCGATAGAGAAGGACGGGTACTTGATCGTCGAATCGCGCTTGGTCAGCTTATAAAAAGATTGTCCGGGAATTTCGGTATCCGCAACGGACTCGTCGCCATCCTGATGCACAAAGTTATGCGGTCTCATGCCGTCCATGGGGTAGTTTTCCATGTTCAGCACAAGGCTGGTGACGTGCTTCACGCCGGAGTAGTCAATGGTGGTCTCGGTATAGCCGCAGCCACTGGTGCAGGAGCGGGTATTTACCACGCCGCCGCTCGGAAGCGTAGCGCCCGGGACCCAACCGCCCATGTTGTGCTTTTCGCTGGTGTTCATCATCTTCTGGCCGCAGGAGCAGGCCTCCCAGTGATACTTGGCGTTATAGCTCACGTGATCTGCCTTATGCCGGTGAACTACATCCAGGGGGAAGCTGTAATTGAGCGCACCGTCGCCATCGACGTAGCCGATGACATCCACGCCGCCGAACTTCAGGGTCGTGATCTTGCCGTTCTCGCCGCTAAAGGTATAGCCATCCGGGGCGGGAATCGTAAAGGAGACATGGTTGATGCCCTCTTTGATGTTGGTGGGGTCCCACGTTACATCAGGGTTGATTGCCACGGGCTTTCCGTTTTTGTCCGTTGCTTCGAAGCTCAATTCACCCGGCGCACCGACGTCAGCCTTGTCCACGTTGAACGAAACGGTAGAAATGAAGGTATCTGCCGCTTCGCTCACCACCAGCTTAACGATATGCTCGTTGCTTATGATACCGACGGAGCTGCCGTTCTTATCCAGATTCAGCTGCAAATCATAGGAATAGACCTTGGGGTGTGCACCTTTCTCAATGGTGATCGTATGCGAGGTTTTATCGGCATCGATGGTATCTGTCTGCTGTACCGCGGAAGAACCGGAGATATAATGCTCGCACTTGGTTCGATAGGTATAGCCCGCATTTACCAAATCACTCGCCAGAGGATACCACTCGAACTTGAGGGTATGCGCTTTGTCGTTGGTCAGATTCTCAACGGTGCCCTTCCAGTCCTTGAAGTAGTTGATGGGGTTGCCGTCCAGCGTGACGGACTTCATGCCCCATGCGTTGGGGATGACCTCGATGGGGCCCTTCAGGTTGAGATTCAGGTAGTAACCATCCGTGTCGGCATATTTCACGCGCGAGCCGATGTTCTCGGAGGTATAGATATTCCCGTTCAGCTTTATCGCGCTGTTCGGGAAGAGCTTCATAGCATATTTTATCGCCTTCTGCCTGCCCTGTGCAGTGTACCATCCGTCTGCGGTGACACTGCGAATATCGAGCTTGAGATTCTGGCCGGACGCGTCGAATACGCCGCTTTTGATCAGCATCGCCGGCTCGTTCCCCTCATAAGAGAGTAATTTTATGCCTTTGGCAACATAAAGGCCATCGTTGAAGCGCGCCCCGTCTATGACCATCTGCGTCTTATTTTTCAGCAGGCCGGTCACCGCAAACGGGAAGTTGAACACGCCGCCGTTGAGGAGAACGCGCGGCTCCGCATCTCCCTCTCTCCATGACAGCTCATCTGTCCAGACTATGCCGTTGAAGGTGCCGCCGTTGACCGTGAGCTGCGAATAGCGCAGCAGCAGCGCCGTCGGCATATACTGAACCCCCGATATGGTGTTCCTTTCCCTGTTGTTCCAATCGTATGCGCAGTTGATCGTGCCGCCGTTGATCGTGATCTGCGGGCGCTCACCGCCCTTGAACGGAACAAAATAGTTGTCGCTGATGCAGCCGTTGTTTCCATAGGCTCCCGATTTCAGCGGATTCAGCCTTGTCAGCGTGCCGCCGTTCATTGTGAATTTGGCAGGCGCGCCAGCACTGTCGGGGCTTATCATGATGATGCAGTGCCCCTTGGAGTCCCTCGCAAATTCAACCTCGATCGCGCCGCCGCCCTTGCTGTCGTACAGCGTGAATTCGCCGGAGCGAATTGTGATCAGGTTGTAAAACTCCGCCCGCTTGCTTGCGTCGATCCTGATCTTATGGCCGTTCAGGTCCAGTTTTTGGCTTTTCTTTATAATGATCGCATCATCATCATATCCCGTCGTATAATCGATGTCATTTTCCAGCGTGAGATCTCTTGAAGTGGGCGAACTGAGATAGCTTTTAAACCCGCTCCAGTCCTTGATGTTGCCGTATCCGTAAGTATCGTCCGCCGCGCTCGCCGTCACGCCCATGGCGGGCACGAGAGAGAGCAGCATCACCAGCGTCAGCAGTAAACTGGTAATTCGTTTTCTCATGTTCTATCTTCCTCCTATTTTGATTGGATACCCATTGTCCGCGCATTGTTTCTCGGCGTGCGGCCTCTTTTTTCCTCCCTTCTGCCCCCTAAAACCGCAGCACTTTTTCCGTTGTCTCTTGGTGTTCGTCGCCAGGCCGTCTTTGTGTATAAAACCGAATCGACCAGAGCCGGATCAACGCCTACCACGGTAGGCGTTGAAATGGGGGGTACCCCCCATTTCAAAATGATCTTTGCCTATCTCAAAGGGATTGCAGACTGGCGGCCAAATAGTCCAGAGATACATCATAAAACACAAAGTCGTCGATCTCGCCCCTACGCTTAGCCTCGATGGCGCGGCTCACAGCCTCCGGCTGTCCTTCGGGGCACATCAGCATGAGCCGGCAGTGGGGCGTGACTTCCCGCAGCCATGCGCACAGGGCCAGACAGAAGTCAATGCCGTGATCGCCGTCCTCGGAGACCTCCAGCAGTGCCCCAGAGGCCAGATGGCTGCGGATGGCCACATCCGCGTTGGCATAGTCCGGCTCATAGCACAGCTGTATTCCCGGGGCGTCCCGCACTTTCGCCATCAGGCCCTGAGCCAGCGATGCCCGCCGCATAATCAGGAGCACAGTTTTCAGCCTCCCCACCTCCCATACCTTCTGTATTACAGATTTATTGTAGAGCTTATTTCGAATTTGCACCCTACCCGCTGCGGGTAGTCTTTTCCCTGAAACAAAAAATCCACCGGCACAAAGCCGGTGGATAGGAAGTGCAATTCTTTAATACAGGGGATTGATCCAGCCGTTGGAGATCATGTAGAAGGCCAGATCCACCGCCTTGGAAAAGCCGGTCTTGCCCAGCATGTTCATCTTGTGATACTTGACGGTGTTTTCGCTGATAAACAGCTCCTGGGCGATCTCTTTGTTGGTCATGTGCCTGCACATCAGCCGGAGTACCTCCATCTCCCGGTCGGTGAGGGGAGCCTCTCCCTGGGGCATGGGAATGGTCCTGGGCTCTGGGAAGCTGCTGCCCCCCGCCATCACCGTCCGGGCCACCTCCAGAAAATCGTGCAGGCTCCGGCTTTTGTAGACAAAGCCGTTGGCCCCGGCGGCCCTGGCCCGGGGGATATAGGTGATCTCGTCAAAGGCGGTCATGACGATGATCTTGACCTCCGGATCTGTTTTGCGGATGGCCTCCACCGCCTTCAGCCCAGAGGCGCCGCCCTCGGTGCAGACATCCATCAGCACCAGTTCCGGATGCAGATGCTTACAGAAATCCAGAGCATAGTCTGCGTTGGGCACTTCGCCCACCACAGAAAAATCTCCCGCCGCCGTCAGCGCCGTGGTCAGCGATTCCCGCATGGAAACGTGATCCTCCACAATCAGAACGTTTGTCATTTCTCCACAGCCTCCTTTGGAACAGACAGTTCGATTCGGAATCGGGGGACAGTATAGAGCTCCATTCTGCCGCCAAGCTGACGGACCCTGCGGCGCATCTCGCCGATGCCGCCGCCCTCCCGGATGGGTCCGGCGGGCGGGATGCCGTTGTCGGTGACCGTCATGCGCCAGCAGTCATTCTGGAAAAAGTGGAACTGGATGCGGGTGGCATACCCGTGGCGCACGGCGTTGGTGACACATTCCACGGCGATCTCTGCAAAACTGTCCGCCACCGCCCCTTCCTCCGGCAGTGCGCCCTGGAACTCCACCGACACCTCCATGCCCTGGAAGGTCTCCCGCAGCATCTCCAGACGATGGGCAGGGCTGGGTGTGCGGTCCTCCCGGAGGGCCGTGGGAAGGCTGCGGGCAAAGTCCAGCAGCAGCGACTCATCCATCTGCCGGTCATCCCGCAGCGCCCGGAGCAGCAGGCTGATCCGCTGTCCCAAAAGGTCATGTACCCTCGCCTTGCTTCGGGCGATCTCCTCCGCTTCACAGATGGCCTGTAAATGCGCAATGGTGCTGCGAAGCTCCTGTCCGCGCTGCTCCAGCGCCTGGTTTTGCCGGGCAAGAAAGGTCACCGCGTCCCAATGCTCCGTGACATCATCGGCAGTCAGCAGAAGCATGGTCTGGCGCCCCATGGGGAGCTCATGGGCGGAAAAGCTCCATACGGAGGAATCGGGGAGGCGAAACACCTGCTGTCCACCCAGAACTTCCCGTGCGCAGCCGCCGCACAGCGGGCCGCACTCCAGCAGCCGCTGAAACAGCCTTCCGTCCTGTACCGGCTGCCCCGTCATCTGCCGTGCCAGCTCCTCCATGCTGCGGTTGCATAGCAGGAGTTCCCCCGACCGCCGAAAGAACAGCAGACCGGTATGCAGGGTATCAATGGCTTCCTTGACGGATACGGAGGAGAGCTGGGTGTAGAGCTCCCGCCGGCGCAGCACGCAGATATGTACGCTGCGCAGCAGAAAGAACGCCATACTCATCAGAAAAAAGACGGGATAGGCGGGCCCTGTGACCGTCTCTGTCAGGGGGAGCAGGACAGCCGCCCCGCCCACGGCAAAAAACGGCCAGATCAGTTCCATCCCCACCGCGGCGGTGGTTCCCAGCACCGCAGTCAGCAAAAACACCGCCTGCCGGACAAGGCCGTAGGCGCTGGGCGCCAAAAAGCCGCAGAACAGCCCATACTGCACCTGTGCAAGAAGGGCGGCGAAGAGGAACAGCATCCCGAGGATGGCGCACTCCATCCCATTTTCCACCCGGCGCACCCAGCCGGTGGGCAGACGTCGGATGCTGTAAGAGATGGCCCTTGTTTGAAACACGATGCACAGGGCGGCCGCCATCACCAATGTGGTCAGCGCCCAATGGGGAAACCGGTAAAATTCAGCCACAGGACTCACCTCCCAAGGGCAGCGTCATGCAGATCCCAACGGCATCGTCCAGATCCTTGCAGGCGATCTGACCGCCCAGCGCGGCAGCCGCCGTCGTCAGTTCCTCCGAAAAGCGCCATTGTCCGGGATCACCGCCCGGAATAAAGCGGAAAACCAGATGGGCGCCCTCCGGCTCCAGATACCCCAGCAGAGGAGAGGCGTTCTCCCCCAGGGTCCAGGATATGGCTTCAAAGGCAAAGTCGTAGCACAGTGCCGCCCTGCGGATCTCCAGCACTCCACGCTGCCCGCAACGAATGAGCAGCTGCAGTCCTGCATAGCGGGCCAGTTCTGCCAGCTCATCCAGATAAATGCTCAATTCCTCTCCGGGCAGTCCATCTCCCTGACGTGCCAGGAAAAACAGATTGCATCTGCGTTTGATATGGCACAGGCAAAGAGTGATATAGGCGGTCAGGTCCCGGGGATGGGGGGTCTCCGGCAGAGCCTCGATCAGCCGTCCCAATGTCTGGATGCGGCGCTCCATGTCCCGGTCCAGCTGTTCAAACATGGTGCGGTTTGTCTCCGCAGCCAGCAGGCGCTTTTTCACATCGCCCTCCTCACGCAGCAGGGCGTTGGCCGCCTCCAGACGGGCCTGCACAGCCTGGATCTCTCTGCGCAGCCGGTTGAGCTGGGAGAGGTCCTCCTGCCATACCGCCATACCGCCGTGAATAGGAACCGCGTGAAGCTGGGTGTCGCTGTCCCGCAGCAGCGGATGGGCCATATCCATGGAGATCCTCCGCCAGATGGAGCGGGAGACGGGAGGCGCGCCCCGGGAGGACAGGACGGTGCGGCCCTGCTCATCCAGCAGCGTCAGCCCAATGGGAGTGGCGGTGAACAGGCGCTGATACTGAAGATTGACCGGGATAAACCCCGCGTGGAGGGCCGACTCAAAAAACAGGGCGGACAGCACGCAGATGTTCACGGTAAGATCGCTCTCCCACGCCAGAGGCACCCGCCTGATGTAAGCAGTGATGTAGGCCAGCAATCCCACGCAGAACAGCAGCGGAACCACCCTGCCGGCCCAGTAGGGGCTATACCGCCCCCTGTGGAGCAGCTTCCAGACTGCGCAGGCCAGGAACAGGAGGGATAAAGCCATTACGCCCCAGTATCCCGGACCGTACCGGTAGTCTGAGGCCCAGTCCCCGGCCGGGTCAAAACGAAACACCAGCTGGTGGAGATCGTTTGTGAGTATCAATAGCACAGAGAGGGCATAGCAGGCCTGAGGCGGCCACAGAGGGCGCAGCGGCTTTTTCTCACCCTCCGGATGGTCCAGGATTACGGCCAGATACAGCAGCGTTACCGGAAGGGCAAGCTGAAAGATGTAATAGCCGTACCAGCACATCCGGCACAGAAGCCCATCTGCTGTCAGCTGATATTTGAACAGGCGCAGCAGCAGCCATCCCACCATCAGCCAGCCCATGACCCCGACTACTCTGCGGACATCCCGGCGGATCATCCGATGGGATACCGTCCCCTTCCACAGCAGGATGGCGGCGGCAAGGAACAGGGCGGATAAAATATGCTCCCGGAGATCTGCTGTGGCATAGCGCCGGGTGTGGAGCACCTGCCGGCGCAGGTCCCGGCTGCTGTCCCCGGCCAACTCCAGAAACCAGCCGTAGTCCTCCTCGCTCAGGGTACGGGCCGACCGGTAATCATCGGGATAATCAGCCGGTCTCTCTCCGTCTGCCAGGGGCAGCCCTGCTGACAGAAGGGTTTCATCCAGCCCCGGCTCCAGCGTCAGAGGGACATCGGAGAGCAGCCCCATACGGTAGGACAGCGTGCCCTCTGCCGGCACGATGATCTCATAATTTCCTCCGTTCCGGTTCCACGCGGCAGCCTCGCAGTCCAGACAGATCAGAATGGGGGCGTCCGGCGCCTCCAGCCGGAAGTTTCCGTTCTGACCAAGGTGTTCCAGCAGCTCCAGAGCGTCACGCTTGGAGGGCGCCTCCCGGTCCAGACCGTAGGACAGGGCGCCCAGAGCCAGCATATTGCGGATCACGGAGCTGCTGCTGATGCCCACGGGGACCGGGCTGTCCCGAAGGCTGTTCCAGCCGGTGACGGCGGCGTCCGTCCGGCTGCGGTCCACTGCCAGGATCACGGTGGCCGTGACATGGGGATACCAATACCGGCCGATGCCCCGCTCCAGCGCCGGGATGGCCTGTACATCAAAGCAGGCCACGGCGCTGCCCCGGCTCACCTCCGCGTAGAGGGTATCCTCTGCCGTCTGAAGGGAATACCCGGGGAGGAAGGGGGCGAGGGCCCCGCTGTATGCCTCGGCGCCCTCCGCCGCGGAGATCAGACGGCCCCCTGTGTCCACCGTGCCGCACCCGGCCAGAATCAGGCACAGCAGGAGGAGCGGCAGCCAACGCGTTTTCATGGCGCCACCGGCTCCCCGGACTCCTCCATCCGGCCGGCACACTCCCGGCACAGATCCATCTCATCGCAGATGAGGAAACAGGCGTCGCAGACCAGCCGCCGGCAGATGGGACACTGGCTGAACCGCTCCCTGGCCTCCTGACCGGCCGCCTGCATGGCCCGCTGCTTCTCCCGCTGATAGATGGCGTCATAGAGTTCCTTCTTCTCCCGGTGTTCCGCCGCCTGTTCCGCTTTGGAAAAGGGGATGCTGCTGCTGTACCAGAATTCTCCGCACACCTCGCAGCGGATGGAAAAGCAGAAATACTGGGGCGTGGACCAGTCCTCTAAGTGGATGGACAAGAGATTTGTCATATTCCGCACCTCCTCGTTTCTACTCCTGTTATAACAGGAGTAAGGGGCAGGCGTATATGGTCTGTCGGATACTTTTTCCCGCTTTTTCGCGAAGGTATCCATTGGATAATAGAGAAAGCGCACAAAACCATAGCACCGGTTTTGTGCGCTTTGCTGTGATGTAGAAACTTGTCTTAGAAAAGTTCCTGAAGCCTTCCGCAGCGGCGGAGCAGATCGATGTAGAGCATCAGCTCATCCCGGGAGGCCACCCCCAGCTTCTCGTAGATGCTCCGGTTGTGCTTGCGGACCGTACTCATGCTGATAAAGGCCAGGTCCGGGATCTCCGCGATCTCGTGCCCGTCGATGTAGTAGCGCAGGATATTCCGCTCCGCCTCGGTCAGCAGATCCTTCCGCTCCACAAACTGGTCGAACAGTTCCGCAATGTTGGGAGGAAGCTCTCCCTGCTCCAGCCGCTGATTCCGCGCCCGGGCATTGAGGAACTCCGCCAGTTCATCCAGCTCCGAGATGCCGGAGGACATCCCCTGCTCCGGCCCCTCCGCCTGCTGGAACCGTTTCAGACTGTCGGTGATGGGCCGGACAAATCGCCGGGACAGGAAGAAGGACAGGGCCAGCAGCACCAGGAGCAGTCCCAGAGCCGCAATGATCCAGGTCTGCTGGACGCCGGCTGTGTAGGCGGCATAGCTCTCCTGGGGGATCAGGATGGCAGCGACCCAGACGGTGTCCTCCGGTTTCCCTCTGGAGATGGGCATGGTCTGGTGCAGGCCAATATACCGTCCGGCGCCTGTGTCGTATTCGTTATAGTATCGCCCCTGATGGATGGCCAGAGTCTCCTGACCGTCCAGGTAGGTGCCGTTGACGCTGCCCACCAATCCATCCGGCAGCAGCAGACGGCTGTCCTGGACCGGAGCCAGCACGGTGACAGCGGAGCCGAACTTTCCCTCCAGGGTGGGATAGGAAAACTGGAAATACAGGGCGCTGAGCTCTACCCCGCACACGCCGTACACCGTTCCGCCACTCCCCACAATGGGAACACACAGCAGCATAGCGGATTCCCAGGTGTCCTTCAGATCAATCCGGCGGGACCAGAAGTAACGGTCGGCAGGCCGGCTCAGCGGCGCATCCATCAGCTCCCGGCAGCCCGGGATCTGATCGGTGTCAAATTCCAGATTCCATCGGTTGTGCAGCTCCAGATCCTTTTGACGGGCGATGTCCGGGATGCCGCGGAAGTAGACCACCGTGGGTGTGACCGGACTGCTGGCGCTGAGGTTGGAGTAGCGCAGATGGATGCCGCTTCTGGAGTGGTCCGCCCCCTCCAGGCCGGTGTTGGTGGTGGCGTCCAGGATCGCATAGGCGCCATTGCAGTTGGCTGTCTGGAGGGTGGTGCTGATCAGCGGGTACATGACCTCCTGCAGCTTCAGCAGCCGCTCTGGATCATCGTTGACCTCCTGCAGCGAAATGCCCTCCTGTACCAGCGCTCCCTCGATCTCCCGGCTGAGTTCCTTGGAGAGATTCAGGCTCTGGGCGGTCAGATGGTCCAGATGGCTGGCCAGCGTATCTCCTGTGTTGCTCAGGTGGAGCTCCATTACCTCATGGAGCTGCTCATCATCCCGGGAGAAGGCCCCCGCGATGGACAGCAGAAGGATCACCGCCGCGAAGACCACCAGGATCATGGACACCCAGTAGAGCATCAGCTTTCGCTGCATCCCTACGCTCTGCTTTTTGGCAAAGGCGTTCAACGCCCGGAGTTCTTTCAGTCTGTTGCGCACGGTGGTTCCTCCTCTCTTGCAGGTTATCGTTCCATGATCTCCCGGAAGGACTGGAGCCGGTCCGCGCTGATCTGCTCCAGCCCGGTCTCTCCGGCCTCCAGATAATCCCGGCGGCCCAGGGCCAGCTGGGCCCGCACATGGTCCTCCAGCGTGGTTTCCAGGCTCAGGTAGCTCTCCAACTGGGGCGGCACATAGAATTTATAGTTTTGCTGGGTATTCAGATATGCCTGATAGAGAGAGGTATATTTGGCGCTCTCCAGACCTTCAATGGCCTTTGGCAGCTCCGTTTCGAATGCAGCCTGGGTCACCGGCATGTAGCCTGTCCGGGTCACGAACTCCACATTGTGCTCCGGCTCGGTGAGCCATTTGAGGAAGGTCACCGCGGCCCGCTCCCGCTCCGGGGTGGAGCGGACGGTACAGAAGCCCGCGCCCCGCTGCATCACCAGCTTTTCTCCGTTTTCAAACACCGGGCAGGGCCGGGAGATGATGGTGATGTCCTCAGAGGTGTTGTCCGGATAGGTCACCACATCGCTGTAATAGAGGATGCTGGCAGAGGAGGCCACGCTGACGATGCTGTCGCCGGTGCGGATAGACTCGGTGGCGTACCCGCCCTTGAGCCAGACACCGCCCCGCAGGGCGGCCCGGGCCAGTGGTTCCCACGCCGTTTGGAAGGCGGGGCCGAAGGCCAGCACATCCCCCCGGAAGAAGTCCTCGCCCAGGGACTGGGCTCCTACCTGGAAGTAGTTGAAGTAGTAGTCGTGAACGAACATGGACTTGGCATCCCCCGGAATATCCGGCGTCTGGTCGTCGGTCCAGTCCGCGTAGATCTCCGCAGCCCTGTAAAGCCCCTCCCATGTATCCAGATCCTCAATCGTTACACCGGTAGCCTGGGAGAAGCGGTCGAAGATGGTCTGGTTGATGAACATGATCTCTGTGGATTTGGCCACCGGCAGCACCACCAGACGGTCATTGACCGTCCCCTCCTCCAGAAAGGCTGGGAGGAAGGCGGACAGCTCCTCCTGGCTGAAATAGTCCCGGTAGTCCACCAAAATGCTGTCGTCGGGCAGGGCCATCACCGTCTTTGGGTAGGAGATGAAGAGGTCGGGCAGCTCCGAGGCACCCGGCTCTCCGTTGGCGGCGGCCAGCACCAGCTCGTGGATGGTGTTGGTGTTGGACACGGAGGTGACCTGCACGTTGATCCGCTGCTCCTTTCCCACCGTCTGGTTGAACGCATCGATGAGGTCGTTGAGTGGGGAATCTGTCTGACCGCCATAGACGTGCCAGACCGTAATGGTGGTCGGCGTCTCTTCTTTTTTTGCCGTGTCGGAACAGCCCGCGCAGCAGCAGGCCAGCAAGATACCTGCCAGCAAAAACGCCGCAATTCTTCGTACCTTCACATCGCATCACCTCGTTTTCATTATATCTGCTGAGGGTAAAAAAAGCCAGTTGAAACAGGATACTTTATTGAATTCATTTCGTGGAGTATCCATTTAAATTCAGTATAACATGGATTCCATAAACATGCCCTATCCGCAGCGGGTAGTTTTCATCGTTCAGGTTTTTCTTTTGATATCGTTGCCTTATCCGGGTGGATCAGCGTGATGGGCAGTCCCTTTTTTCTGGCGTAGTTGACGGTCATGCCCGTTCCGCTGCGGATAGAACGGTCGTTGTCATAGACTGCCAGTAAGCAGCCTGCACGGTCCACCATATACTCGTTGCGTCTCCGGTAATTGACCGCCGGGGGCGCTTCTTTATTACCCACGATAACCGTTTCCGCACTGTGCCGGATCAGAAAAGACATACGGCTGCGGCTGCGATCTTCCCAGTCTGTGTCGTGGCCCTCAAAGGGCAGAGCGATCTTCAGTTGGATCTCGCTATATTCCGGCTGTTCTTTGAGCCGCAGCAATATCTCCCCGGCCCACATATCCACGCCCAGAGCGCCGCCTACCCAAAACTGGCGAAAGCCTTGCTCATAGAGCTGGATCAACTGATCCCGGATGCGTTTCTTGATCCGCTTGCAGCCGTTGTTGTTTTCATCATATTTAAAGCGAAAGCGTGTCGGTCTATGGCCGGTGATGGCACAGGCAAGTTCCCTTGTCATATTGACACCTCACATAACATCCAGCAAAATAGTGTTTTAATTATATATTGACGCTTTATAAGCGTCAATAATGCTTTAGGGTTAATTTTAGTATGCGCTGCCTTCGGATAAACTAATTCCGTAAGGTGGTTATAACTCTGGAATGGGATTTTGACTTTTCCGAGCGCATGGAAAACCTGTCTTATGCTATCGGATACTATCGCAAGAAAAAGGGATATTCCCAGGAACAGTTGGCAGAGATCCTTGATATTAGCCGCCAGCATCTCGCGTCCGTAGAAGCGCCCGGCATGAGTCATGGCCTGTCTCTGGATCTGCTGTTTAGGATAGCCACCGTCCTTGAAGTGGAGCCGTATCTGCTGCTGAAATTTCGACTTGAGAAGTAAGATTTTTCATCAGAACGATGATAAGTGTTCTTTCTCTGTCTTGATCTCCTTAGAGTGAGTCCTTCCGGGAGGTTCATCATGAACCTCCCCTGGGTTCAGCAAATGGGCGCAATGCCCCCATGGTGTAATGGTAATCTGAAAAGAGGTTTGTCCCAAAATGTAGGACAAACCTCTTTTGCTATTTCACGGTATACAGATTGGAGGAGCTACTTCCATTGGCACGATGGCGAGCTGTCCTTTTTAAATACCCGGCTTTCTCCAAATCGTTCAGCGCCCGCTTTACAGTAGAGCGGGACAGTTTTAGGTCAGATACAATTGTTTTAATTCCCGGCCAGCATTTGCCCTCGGCGTCAGAACGGTCACGAAGATACATATAGACTGCCCTGGCTCGAGCAGGCAGTTCGGTGTCGGCATAGATCGCACCGAAGTAACTCACGGGCATTCCTCCTTCATTGTGTTGTAAGGCGACGCCTTTTTGGATCGGCGCCCCTCTGCAGGAGTATGGGCAGCACCACCGTGGGGCGGCACCGGATACCCCTCACCGGCGGTATCCTCATCCTTGGTTTTGTACGAAAGCGGCAGATTCTTTTCCAGATCCACACGGCTGGCATAGGCAACAGTGCGGTCTGCGCGTTCCGGAACAGTGTATGGTTCTTCAAAGGTAATGCCCCAGTCGAGAAACAGGCGCAGCCGGGTACGCATGGGATGGGTTCCTGTTTTCATGACAACAAAGCTGCCCTTTGGAATGGATTTCAGCTCATCGGGAGTCATCAGCGCACGTTCCATCATCTGTAGGCTCTGGCTGGGGTCGTTCTTGCCTCGGCTCACAGTACCGGACAGCACGGTGCGGCTGCCCATGGCCTTGGACAGAACCTCGGCTGTCTGGCTGTTGGGTGCAAAACCGCCGAAGATCGTATCCTGACAGTTATCCTGTATGATCTCGCAGCCCTCTTTTCCATAGTTTTTTTCAAGCTGTGCCAATGACTGAATGATTGGCACAAGGGTCAACCGACGAGATCGGCCCGCTGAGAATAGCGGAAGAATATCAAAGGGCGGCATAGTTCCCAACTCGTCGCAAAACAGTACTACACGATTTTTGAGCTTGCCGCCATTTTCATCGGCCACAGCGAACAGTTCTCTCGAAAGGTTCTGGATCATCAGACCTGCCATAAAGTTCTTGGTGGTGTCTTCTTCCGGCAGGATAAGAAAAATAGCCGACTTCTCAGAGGCAAACTTCTCCGCATCAATGGCGCTGTCAAAACACAGCACCTGTTCCAGCTCGGAGTCCAGAAAAGCGTTCAGCCGGGACAGCACCGTAGACATGACGGAGGCCATGGCCTGCTCCGCACTGTTCAGAGCCGCACCGGCAAACCACTTTGCTTTGTGGTCATCCGGCAACTTTTTCATGAGCAGCTGAAACATACTTTTCCCTTTGACCTTGCTTGGCTCCAGTAGATCCTGCACCAGCTTGAATACAGACACAATGTGCCGCTGTTCCGGTTCTCCCTCCTTGGGCGGCAGGAACTCTGCCAGCATCAGAATGACAGAGGTGAGCAGTCCTTCGGCAGCATCATAGAAGAAGGCGTTCTGACCGCGTCCACTGTCGTCTCCCTCCGGGTTTACGATAGTCTTTGCAAGGATCTTGGCATACTTTTCCGCTTTCGCACGGGCTGCCAGATTCTTAGGATCTTTCCGGGCAATATCCATGTAGCGGTTGATAAGGGTCAGCAGATTGTTTCCGTCTGACCGGGTGGGATTACGCAGGTCGATGACCGACACATTGTAGCCATAGTACTTTTTTGCAATGGTTCCATAATTTCGGGCAAGGTCGCCCTTGGTATCCAGCGCCAGCCAGCTCATGCCGCTGGCACAGGCATATTCCAGATTGGGATACAAGAAAAATGCGGTCTTGCCTACGCCGCTGGCTCCGATCATCAGACAATGGATATCGTCACTGTCCACCAGTGCAGTCAGCTCGTTCTTTCTGCCCTTACAGCCGAGGATCAGCCCCTGCTCTGTTGGGCGATCCTGACCTTTGCGCCACTGCTTTACCCGAAATGGTACATGGGCATAGGTCTGTTTGATTTCTTTCTCTGTTGCCCAGCGGGCGGTACCGTGCTGACCATCGCCAACGGTTCTGGACTTGATCCCACTCAGGGTGTAATAATGGGACAGTGCAGCCAGTCCGCCGATGACCAGAAACATAATTGCTCCGGCCGCAATCAAAATCAGGACTTGATGTGGCATGGAAACTCCTTTCCCAGCACACCACTTCCTGCTCATAAAAATCGCACATCACTTTTCAGTTCGGCCTACCGGAGCGGAACAGGAAGTGGTGTGCGTTGTATTTTACTGCATAATTTGTGTATAGGTTGGTTCTTCTGCGGTCAGATCGTCGTTCCAATCCTTGTGTTCCGGAATGAGGCGTTCCACCGCATAGCGGTCTGCCAACTGCATCTTCATGCGCTCGCTGGCAAGATGGCCTGCCTCGTCGTTATCCAAACAGAGATGGACCGCGTTGATCTGTGGCAGACGCTCCAGCAGTTTCAGCACCGGCTGGATGGAAGTACCGCAGCAGGCCACATAGCTGTGCCGCTGCCAATCCTCCGGGTGAAGGGTGATGTAGGAAAGCAGATCGATGGGCGCCTCAAAAACATAGAGGCTCCCATCGGTTCCGATGTGGTGAAAACTGCACCTTGGGTCGCTGCCCTCCACATTCAGGCGAAAGGCTTTGCCGTAGCTGTTGACACTGCGCTTGTGGGCATGGCGGGGAATGCCGTCCTCATCTGCTCCGACAAAGACTGCGTTATGGTATTCTGCATCCTCATACAAGAGCTTCTCTTTTGCGAAGTGAGCAATCACCGACCGGTCGATTCCCCGGTGTTTTACCAGGTAGGCGTAGACCCGGCGCATATCGCGATTGACAGGTGGAAGAACAAACGGTTTGGGCGGTTCTTCCACGCGCTCCTTTGCAGAAGGATAGACTGTCCCCATCTCTCCACCCAACAGCAGAGTCACCGCCTCCGGGTAACTGAGGCCATAGAACTTCTGTACGAAACTGACCGCACGACCGCCACGCTCCTCAGCATGGTCATACCACTCATTGCCCCGGACGGTGATGCTGTGATCGCTGGCCAGCCGTTTCTCTCTGCCGGAGGTGATCAGCTTTTCCCCACGGCACCGGAGGAACTCCTCCAAATCCACAGCGGCGGCCCGTTCCTTTTGTTCTTCCGTAAAATGAATATAGCTTGACATGGCGTTCCTCCTCTTACATCGTATACTGATTTTGTGCATGCTCCTCATGATCATGCGGGTTGTGGCCCAGCGCGATCCGCTTCTGCTGGAGTTTCTTCCGACGTTTGCGGTCGATCTGCAATCCAGTGTAGGCATCCCCGGCGGCCATATTCTCCTGAAAGATTCGGCTCATATGATGGAGCATCCGAAGGACGGCACTGCCCACCGATGCAGAGAGGTAGTCATCCTGATGGTTCAGAAAGTATTGTGCATAGGGATTTCCCTGGGCTGCAGCTTTGCCAAGCCATTCGGCAGCCAGCTCCCGATCCTGTTTTACCTCCTGGCCAAAGAGATAAAGCTTGCCCAGCGTGTACTGGGCAAATTGATTCCCCTGTCGGGCAGAGGCTGTCAGGTAATCCAGCGCCTTACCAATATCTTTCTCTACACCCTCTCCGGTGAGATACAGTTTGCCGAGCCGGTATTGAGCAAACGGATTATTCTGCTGTGCCGCTTTGCTAAACCACAGAACAGCTTCATCCATGCGCCCCTGATTTAACAGCAGCTTTGCCAATGCATAAGCAGAAAAGTTATTTTCATCTTCAGCAGAGCGGCGAAACCAAAGCTCTGCCAGTTTGAAATCTATTGTACCTGCCAGCTCATCCCGGAATACTTTGCCCAGCATATGCGCTGCTATTGAGTATCCCTCATTCCAGAGCCGTTCCAGTTCTCTGACTGCATCTGCCTTTTCCTCTGGGCCGGTTTTAACATCCATCAGGATTTTTTTAGCCAGACAATATCGGGCGGCAAGCGCATAGGCAGATTCATTTTTTCCGTCATGAATCAGTTCTTCCTCTGCAGTATCTGGCTCGTCCTCTATCTCGGTATCATCGAAAGCCATCGGCTTTTCCAACAGATGAAGTGTTTCCTGTATGACCATGTTGCGGACCGGTTTGAAGGCTTTCTGCTGCGACAGTGGAATACGCTCCGGAAGTTTCTCATTGTAAGTACGGCACTTTTCATCCTGCATCTCGTACCACAGCTGGTAGGATGCGGAAATCCGCTCGTCTTTTTCCAGCTCGTCCACGATGGCATCCACCAACCGCTTGCTGGTGGGAGGCAGATATCCATACACCTTACGGCTGGTGGTATTTTGTAGACGATGCGCCAGTTCTGTAACCAACTGCATCAGCACATCATTCTGAAGTGTGCCATTTGCCATCTGGCTGATCAGCTCTGTCATAAGAGACTGCGCATCTCGCTGCAGATGGTTGCGGTGTTCTGTCTGCTTTTCATAAACGGAGATGAGATCCTGCCGGAAGATCTGTTTTGCAAAGGCGGATTTCACTTCCCGGATACCTTTCTTGGTGAGGTATCCTTCTTTGGGATCAGAGGAATAGACTACCATGTGGATGTGGACATGTTTCTCCTTACGGTGGAGGGCCGCATACCAACGGAGGTTATCCGGTTGGATCTTATACCCGTGGGCAATCTCAGGCAGGATGGAGCAGACCAAACCGCGCCAGTTCTCTGCGTCGTTGTAGCCCAGCCGCTCGGCATCCTCACGGCGGATGGATACCACCGGTGTCCATACAATACCCGGATGGTTGGCGACTTCCTCCACCGCTTGGGAGAGAACCGGAACCTTTCCATCTGCATTCCAGAGCCCATGGTCGCCGTAGGCTTGAACGCCGGGGCGGTTTGCAATGTAGTCCACAAGATTTTCACGCTCATCCAGTATGTCTATATATAACTCCTGCACCTGGTCAATGAATTCCTGTGCATTGCCGCGGGAGGGGCGTGTCATGTAATCCTCGTATTCCAGCAGCTCCTTGGATTGCGGAAAGCTGCGCACCAGTCTCTGTACATAGGCTCGCTGCTGATTGGTCGCCAATTCATCCAACCTTCCATCCGGCAGTTTTTCCACACCGGGGCGGGTAGCAAAGTACCTGGTTCGGTTAGCAAGACGGGAAGACTGTTCGCCGCCCCGGAGATATTCGGAGATGAAGATTATTCTTGCCATTCATCTTCATCGGGTAGCTGTCGCTGAATGTCCAGCGCAGAGTCAAAACTGATCTGCCCATTGGTGCGCTTTACTTCATCTACGGCGAAGCGGCGCAGCTCTCTGCGGTCAATTTCATCCACCTTGAAGTGGGCGGCTACTGTATGCATTGCCATGTTCAGCTCCACACACCACTTGAACAATAGGCAGCGCAGACGGTTGCCGTTGTCTGCAACGATTCCACGCAAGGTCTGCACCAGCGCACGGGAAAGGTACTCAGAGGTATCTTCTGTAGAGAGATACCCCATGTAGAATCGAAGTGCCCTTTCTACAAATTCATTGCGGCTGGAGCAGTTGGCGTCCTCCAGCCAACCGTCTACTCGGCGCACCATGCCGCTGGGCAGATACACCGTGATTTTTCTCTTTTGTTCGTCCATGCTGTTTTTCTCCTTTCCGCCATCTGCAAAAGACGGCTAAAATCCTTGACACACCTTGTTTTTTCACATTACATGACTGCGCATTTTTTGAGTGCTGCCAAAACTGACTGCATGGGCAAAGCCTGGAAAAGCCCCGCACTGCGGGGCTTTGTGGTCGGGGTGGCGGCGTAATGCCGTCACCCCTTTATCTTGTACTAAAATCGAACGCCTTTACGGTAGGCAACCCCCCTCGGAAATCGCCCAGCTTTGGCGGTGACTGGGGCAGTGGTGTCGCTGCCTGCCTTCCTCCTCAAAGTCGCACACAGCGGCACACAGGGGGCAACAAAGGCGAACCGGTTCCACACCTCACAGCTGCATCCCCATACGAGTGAGGTTGTCCATCATCCAACCGTTCCCGAAAGCATTGCTCTATGAAATCACTTTTCGATAAATACTTGTTCATCCATCTTCGCCTCACATTTGCATTTCTGGTCCGGACTGCTGCTCAGCCAGATAATCTTCGCAGCAATCCTGCAGGCTCTGGCCCCACTTCTGATGGCAGTACTCCTCCATCTTGGGAAGAAGGATCGCCTGCTCCTCCGGGGAAAGCCGATACTTAAACGCCTGTTCGTTGTAATCGGCCTGTACCAGATAGACATCCAGGGTATCGCAGACGCGCTGCGTGTCCATGTCGTAGTTGGCATAAATGTTCAGCCAGTCATCATTTTCAGTGGTACAGACATGGGTTCCAAAGACCTGATCTGCATCGAAACTCACATCCATGTAAAACTCCAGCAGATTTTCGTTTTGTACAATATCTTCGGAGAAGGTAATATCGCCAGGCTGCAAACATCTGCTGCCGGTAAGATATGCCGGTTCTTCCTGGGTAAGCTGTTTGCCTTCCAGATGATCCAGGAACACTCTCCAACGGTCATCCATTGAAGCGTTGCTGCGCTTAGAAGCAAAGTAGACGGCGGTGCTCACATCCTTGATGCGGAAACTCTGCCAACCATCCATGATGTTCAGCGCATCGATCTGCCCCCTGTCCAAATCAATTTCGAAGGCGCCAGTCACCCTGCCTGTGTTCTCCATCCGTTCCGCTGCATAGGTCTGGAACTGTTCCGGGGTGAGCTGTCTGCCCCGAAAGAAGAGACCTGTGAACCGCGCTGGCTGTTCGTCAGGAGCTTTGCGGATATATCCTCTCAGTTTTGACGCAACATGAAGCAGCTGCAAGGGTTCTTCTGCCAGAAAGTATTTCTCCTCACCGCACTCAGTCACATGGAATATGGCGAAACGGCGGTTTGCCTCCTGCTCCTGTCTCCTACGCTGCTCCTCCTGCCAGATTTCTTCGCTGATGCGTTCATACTCCCGCTGGGGAAGTTGATTGCACATCTCATCAACCACATCCTCCAGATGCTCCTCCAATGTTTCATCTTTCAGGTGCTTACTCAGCGCATCATACCACCGCTCATCGATCCAGAAGGATATCTCTCTGCTGCTCATTGGGTCACCTCCGCACCATGTGTTGTTTTGATTTCTGCCGCCTTTGGAGCGGGACGCTTTTGTCTGCTCCTGGATGCGGCGGCAGGCTTGAGTTTGCTGTCCAGATACAACCGGGTATCTGCGGGAACATATTTTTCGTACATTTCTGTCAGCAGTTTTTCCAGTTCCTTTTGGGGCGTTGTGTTTTCCTTCTCCGCAAGGAAGAAGGTCAGTGCATCCAAGCGGATCTCCTCCATGCTGACAGTCAAATCAATCTTTTCCATTATCGACCTCCGTTCAATCGTATTGGATATATTCAACCTTGAGCCAATGGGTCCAGCCCCGACCGGCCAGTTCTGTTTTCACAACACCGTATTTGGTGCCCATCGCCTCGATGACTTCGCCGTTCCCGATGTAGACCCCAATATGGCCGTCATGCCAAACTGCCAGACCGGGGATGTCCGGCATGGTAGCGATGGGGCCGGATTCCGACGCATTGTAGTACATCTGGTTTGCACTAAGATCAGGCATACCATTGGTTCCATAGTCAATGGTGAGTGTTTCAGGGTTCAGCCATCCGTAGCCTTTGATGAGCCCGACGCAGTCAGTCGTTCTGCCGCCTAACCAGTTTGCACGAATGAAGTCGGCATAATTTCCTACGCCATCCGGGTACTGCTCCAGCTTGTATGCAAAAAGCGAATCGGTCAGGACGCACCCATAGGTTCCCCATACATACCCCCATCCGGATTCCCACGCATGGATCGCATAGGTAACAAGATCTGCTGCATTCTTGCTGGTAGGATCAGTAAATGTAGAGATATCCAGCTCCACGCTGCTCCCATCACCACGGAGGAAGGCGCCATTATAATTCCCACCGCCAGCAGGTCCGGCAATCATGGTATAGATGTGATCGATGTTGCTTCTGTCATCTTCTGTGATCGGCCTTCCCAGATGGGCTTCCAGATTGGCGTATGCTTGATTCATTGAAACCGGCACCAGTACGGTGTAGGTTT
Organism: uncultured Eubacteriales bacterium; assembly: GCA_900546485.1. Taxonomy (GTDB): domain Bacteria; phylum Bacillota; class Clostridia; order Oscillospirales; family Oscillospiraceae; genus Scatomorpha. The sequence goes on along the minus strand of URDK01000001.1, from coordinate 71,314 downwards.
CTTCTTCCGTGATGACTGATCCATCCTCCTGAGTGACCTCTACTGTGCGGGTGCAGGTTTCTGTGGTGTAGAAGCATTCCACAAAACGGTCTGCCGCACGTGCAGAGGGGGCATCCTCCCCAAAGCAGAGAGCGTAAAAAACAGCCTTGATCCGAATGGGGTCAAGACCGCTGCCACTGTCCATCTGCCCATTTGCAGAGGACACCGCCGAGTCCAGAAGAGAAAAAGCTGTACGCATCTCTTCGATGTGATGGCGGAACTCTGCCGGAACCTCCTGGGAGTAGCTGGTTCCATAAAAGGATGCTGCCACTGCATGATTGTTATGCTCGGCGCCGCCCGACCCGATGGAGCACAGCAGTGCGATGAGCAGGATGATGGGTGAAAATACTGCTACCAGTATCCATCCCACACCTTTGCGCAGCTTTTCGTTGGTCAGCACTGCCGCAGCGGTTTTTGCGATCACGCCTGCAGATATCGCCATCAACGACCACCTGCCGTTCCGAAAAGTTTTTCCTTATATGCCGGGGCGTGGACTTCCAGCAGGTATCGTTCGTTGCCGCACTTATACAGACACACACCTCGCTGCGGGAACTTGATGAGGTTGTACTCCGACTCCTCCAACTGCAGCATTTCCATATAGGAGCGCTTGTCGATGGAGCCTGCATTGAACAGAAACTGGTGAGGAGGAATGCTGAACAGAGGTTTGGTCATCTCACGGATGCCCTCCTGGTCAAAGTCCTCCAGATTTTGACTGGCCAGCAGCATGGCGGACTCTTTCTTGCGAACGCGCTTCAGGCAATTGCGGATGTACTCGATTGCGGTGGGGTTGGACAGCCAGATATACAGCTCGTCCAGTGCCGCCACCGTATTGCCCACGGTCAGGAGCTTATCCGACATGAAGGACAATACATTGAAGAGCATGGCATTGCGGACATTCTTGGCAGCGCTGAGCATCCCCTTGACGCCGAACACCAGAAAGCGGCTTGAAGTGATATTTGTGTGCCCATTGAAGAACTGGGCATCGGCCCCCTTGCACATGGAGTGCAGTCCCAGCAACACCTCCTGCAGCAGCTTTTCTGTGTAGAGCTGATGACGGCTGACATCGTAGTTTCGGAACTCCTCCTCGATGAGGTCATACAGGTCGGAGAGGATGGGATAGTCGGAGGGACGCATCCTGCTGAAATTGGTCTGCTCCGTAATCCCAAACTTCTGGTATAGCTTGGAGAGCATGATCTCAATGGTATCGATGTGAGCATCGCTGAAGTCTTTGTAAGCACGAAAGAAATCCTTAAGGAAGGAGATATGCTGTGCAAGCAAGGTGCTTTTGCGGAAAGCCTCCGGCGCATCGGTGGCGCCTGGATCTCCGCCATCATCCCAGCACTTGGGTTCCAGCACATTGATGATATACTGTCCGGCCATGAGGTCAGCAAAGCAGCCGCCCACCGCCTCACACATTTCCTGCTGCTCATGCTCGGCATCCAGCGTAATGACCGATTTACCGGATTCCAGCAGATTCAGGATGAGCAGTTTCATGAGGTAGGACTTACCCTGACCGGAGTTGCCCAGGATCAGGATGTTGGCAGAGGTCTTGTCCTCATCTCTCTGGTCGAAGTCTACCAGAATGTTGCTTCCATATTTGTCCTTGCCAATATAGAACCCCTTGCTGTCCAGCTTGCCGGAGTAGTTGAAGGGATAGAGATTGGCGACAGAGCTTGCCGGCAGCACTCTTTCAAACTGCGTTCCGAACGCATTGTACCCACTGGGGCTGACGCAGCGGAACCCCTGCTGCTGACGGAGCAGGAGCTTGTCCACATTCAGCTTACTTCGAACCAGTTCTGTCAGCACATCGGTCTGAAGGAGCTTGAGGGTGTTGTGGTCTGCGGCAGTCAGTTCAATATATACCGCACAGTGCAGCAGTGGCTCACGGTTGCGGTGCATGGTAGCAACCAGCGTGGCCACATCCTGCAAATTGCTTTCTGCGGTTACCGTCTGCTGAAGGTCGTTGGTGTTGGAACTGTTCAAGCGGTTCTTGTTGGCGGCGTTCTGAATGATGCGTTTCTCCTCGGCAGGGGTGACCTGCCGGGTATAGATACGCAGGGTGATGCCGTCCTTTTCGCCCAGATGACGAAGGATCGCCTGCTCGTCTGTACTGGTGGGGTACTCACGAAGCGCCCAGACGCAGCGGTAGGTGTTGCCGCAGATGAAGTGGTCAGGCATAAAGCTGACCACAGAGGGGGCGATCATATCCAGAAAGGATTTGATGCTTGCCTCCTCACGGCTCTGCGGTGCGGATTTTTTTGTTTTCTTTGCCAAATTGGATGCCTCCTTATGGCGTAGGGGCATCCCGACCGACCATGGGGTGGGATGCCCCCACGGCCTGTTATTTCAATTGGATTTCTGACTTACTCACCTACAATGACCCAGCGGTCGCCGTCGTAGTCCTCAAACTTTTCAGTAGTCACATTCTGTTCGAAGTAGACACCCAGCATGCGTTTGAGATCCTGCTCGGCAGCACGGCGGGTGGTGAAACCATTGTCATTGATGTTCTGCTCAATGCGGCTGAGATACGGGAAGATATCCGTATCCTTTTCCCCTCGCAAACGGATGATGATATAAAACTCCCGGCTGGATGCCATCAGAACCTGAATGCGGTCCAGGTGCTTGCTGTCCTGCTCCAGCAATCTGCGGATAGCGGGAAGCTCCTCCTGCTCCTGTCGCTCCTGATAGAAGTTCTTGTTGCGTTCAAAGGACTCCTTGGAGTTGAGCGCCAGCATTTCAATCTCCGCCTGACCTTTTACCACATTCAACAGGGCATAGATTCTTGCGCTGATACTGGAATCCGGCAGAACGCTGATGTTAGTGGGTTTGATGATAAAGAACACCAGGTCACCCATACGGGTGGCGATGCAATAGTCTGTGATGCTCTCAATGCCCATGAGCTGCCGGGTAGACTGGGCGTTGTCCTTTCTCTGTTTTTTGCTCATTCGGATAGCCTCCATTCATAAAATTGCTGTTTGGTAATGAGAAATGCAACGGCATACCGGATGAAGTCCAGAATACTGGTGCCGTCAAAACGGATGCTGAGAAAGGCGTAGACTGCTGTCAGCACCAAAGGGATGAAAATTCCGGTCTGGGTGAGCGCCAGCACAGAGAGCAAAAGCCCTACACCAATCACACCCACATCCCGCAGCTCCCAGAGCCACAGCATGGCCTTTGCGGTCAGATTGTCCGGATAGATGTACACGATAGATCACCTCCTGAAAAGATATAGCCGCCGGAGGATTTTCCGGCGGCTTGATGCTGTGTTATTCCTGATTTGGCTCTGCTGCAGGCTGCTGGCTTTCGTATGCATCCAGCACCTGCTCGATGAGTCCGACGACGAAGCTTTTCTGGTTGATTTTCCTGCCGCGGCTCTTTTCTGCTGCGATGAAGTTTTTCAGCCTCTGATCCAGCTCCTCACTGATGGGAAATGCCAGTGTTTTTGTTGCTGCCATTGTAGTTTTTCCTCCTTCAAAATGTTCCTTAAGTATCAGCTCTACATATTCGCCCAGTGTCTTGAGATCGAGCTGCTCTTTCTCTGCCATGACTTTGGCGTGCAGATCTGCCGGAATCATGGCACAGAGATTTTTCTTTTGCTCCATATGGGGCGCTCCTTTCCTTGATTTTTCAAGACAAGCATACCGAAGGCAAGGGCAAATAGCTATTCACAGAAACCAACAAAGGATTCTCTGCAAAAGCAAGCATACTGCCGATCACCGATGATATCCTTACTCGGCTTTGATGCAATTTACCTCCACTCATTTTCCCTGTTCAGAATTTCTCAATAAGATATTTTGAAAATATTCCGAAACTGGAATATTTATTTGACTTCCTGCGTATTATATTCTATAATGAGAACATCGAAATTATGGAGGTGAATTCATTGGTAGAACGAAAAGAATATCTTGACCAATTGATCCAGTGGAAGGATGAACAGGTCATTAAGGTGGTGACCGGGATTCGCCGGTGCGGAAAATCCACCCTTCTGACGCAGTACCAGTCCTGGTTAAAAGACAGCGGTATTTCTGAGAATCAGATTATATCGGTCAACTTTGAAGAGCTGGAATATGAGGAGTTGCTGGACTATAAGAAGCTGTATGAATATTTGAAAGCACGGCTGGTGTCTGGCGCAAAGACTTATATCTTTCTGGATGAAATTCAGAAGGTTTCCGCTTTCGAAAAGGTAGTAGATAGTCTGTATGTCAAACCGGATGTTGATATTTATATCACTGGTTCCAATGCTTATATGCTCTCCGGCGACCTTGCGACTCTTTTGAGTGGGCGGTATGTGGAAATCAAAATGCTGCCGCTTTCGTTCCGGGAATTTCTCTCTATTACAGAACTGGAAAGGGAGCGCGGATTTGCCGAATACCTGAAAACAGGCGGCTTGCCCTATCTGGCGGTGATGGATCGCACCCCGCAAAAGGTAGAAACTTATTTGGAAGGTATCTACAATACTGTAATCGTCCGAGATATTGAAGACCGTCAGGCTCGGAAGGAAAGCGACCCATCCAAGCGGAAGATCACCGACATCGCTCTTTTGAAGTCCATCGCAAAATATCTTGCCAGCGTGGTGGGCAGCCCCATCTCGATTCGAAGCATTACCGACTATCTGATCTCCAGCGGCAGAAAGATATCGCCTAATACAGTCAACGACTATGTGGAGGCGCTGACGGAATCCTTTATCTTCTACTCGGCAGACCGATTTGATATTGTCGGCAAACAGCTTTTGAAGGTCAACAAGAAGATGTATATCGTTGACCTGGGGCTTCGCAACCACATCCTGCCGCGGAGGAACTATGATCTCGGGTTTTCTTTGGAGAACATTGTTTACTTTGAACTCCTGCGCCGAGGCTATAAAGTGATGATCGGCAAGGTTGGAAACACCGAGGTTGACTTTGTTGCGGAAAAGCAGGGCGCATACACCTATGTTCAGGTTACAGCAGATATGACTGCTGAAGAAACCTTTGAGCGGGAAATGCGGCCGCTGACACTCATCCGTGATAACTACGAAAAGATCATCCTCACAGCCGACCATCTGACACTTGGAAACTATAATGGCATCCAGGTCAAGAATTTGGTTGACTGGCTGCTGGATCTGGATCAGTAATATCTGACCTGATAGGAAACTTGACGGCCCCCTCGCTTGAGGGGGCCGTTTTTTTACCCGGTCTGCAGCACCAGTGCAATCCCATGCAGGACATAGTCCACACAGGGAATCGCAACGCTGTTGCCCAAAGCTTTGTATCGGGCGGAATCCGATGCACAAGGAATATCTGTCCATCCGTCCGGGAAGCCTTGCAGTCGTTCACACTCCAATGGTGTCAAGCGGCGGATGAGCTGTCCGCACCGAGGAACAAAGCATCCGTTTCTGTTTTCTCCAATGTGGCTATCCGTATCCAACACGAGATCCGTGGCATCCTTGTGCTGTCTGGCACTCTGGGTGCTGACAACTGTTCCGTCTTTAAATATGTCTACCCGCTGGCGGCTGAACACAGCATGGTGATCGGTGGCGGTCAGGGTATAGGCGATATCCGGCTGATAGCCAAGACCGTTGCCTCCGTTCTGGGGCTGGCGGTCGATGGCATTTCCTGCAATGCAGAAAACAGGTTCCTGCTCTACAAGAGGCACATTGTTGCCTCCGGTACCCATACGGGCAGACATGGTGGGAGCTACCTTGTAGGGGCCTTTGTACCGTGCGTCAATCCCGTGGTTTTCATAAAGCTCCGGTTCTTTTCTCTGTTCCGGGGCAATGACCAAAGGTGTATTGCCGCCGCCCTCACCAAAGGCCGAGGTCACCGTTTGAGCTGTATCGCCCGCCAGTTTATATCGGCTGTCTTGTCCATGCACATCAATGACTACAGGCTGATGCCCATGTTCCTGGGCACGAAGCGTACCGGATACATCATAGCTGCATTCCATAACATCACCACCCTGGTCGTTCAGACATATCAGCGGCTGATGACCACCCATTTGCGCACGCAAGGTCATGGAAAAGCCTTCGGTTACATCCATACGCTGTCCGCCTTGGTCATTCAGACAGAGAATGGACGGCATACAGTTGCCGCTGGCGCTGCCTTTCAAGGTTGGGGCAAGTTCTTCGCTGTAGCCTATGCTGCCGGCAGTGGCGCCGGCTCCCGCAGAAAATCCGGCAGTCAGGACACAAGGATACCCCTGACCGGCTTGCCCGCCTCCGGTACTGAGGGAAGTATGGCTGTCTGGAGTCAAAAAACAGTCGCCGTTCCCCTTGGATACCACACCTTCTGCAATAAAGGTCTGCTGTTTCATACCCGGCTGTGCGCCAAGTGCGCCTGCCACATCATGAAGATCTCGCACTTCGTCACGCTGATTGGCGGCAAAGGCCATGGGATGCAGCAGTCCGTTCCGGTCGGTGGACATCCCGCAGTTCACGCCCAGCGTTGCTGCAACATCGCCGGTCAAATCACCGTTATATCCGTCAAAGCCTTTCGTTTCACCTTCATCCGGCTGGGTCACAAAGGTTTGCATTTGCATATTATTTGTTGCCATCAATGCGCCGGACACACCGTGCAGGTCGATCCCTTCATCTCTCTGATTGATATGATACGCTTCCAGCACTGTGGTTTTGCCGTCAGGCTGGATGATGCCTGACTGGATCTTCAGCGCTCGTTTCAGCTTTTCCGGAAGTTCTTTTCCGCGTTCAGACGCCCTGCGCAGAATACCCAGGCAAGCTTTCCGGGTCAAATAGTATTTTGGGGGCGGATCTTCCTGTAAAATCTGCGACAAGGAAGATACGCTTTCTTCTCTGGGGGACACCCCAGTATTGAGCGTCAAGGCATCGCCACGCCAGGGAGAAATCAGTTCCCAGTAGAATTCTCCCAGCAGATTCCCAGCGCCCGGTGTCAGGTCGAGGGACTGAAACACCACTGACTTTAATTCGGACGATCTCCTCGAGGACAATCCGGAAGTCTTCGCCCTTGGGTGTGCCGCTGGAGAAGGCTCCGGGTACATTCTCCCACACCATGAATCGAGGTCGAATATCGACAGCTGCTCTACCTCGTAATCTATCTGCATTTCTCATCTCCTTTACGATGCGCACCTGCTCCATAAAAAGGCCGGAGCGTTCACCGGCAAGTCCGGCTCTCGCCCCGGCCACGGAGAGGTCTTGGCATGGGCTGCCCCCGCAGATGATATCTACGGGCAGCAGATTGGCGCCATTCAGCTTTGTAATATCCCCCACATGGACCATATCCGGAAAGCGGAAGCGTGTCACTTCCATGGGAAAGGTTTCGATCTCACTTGCCCACACAGGGACAATTCCGTTATGAACTGCGGCAAGAGGAAACCCGCCGATCCCATCAAACAGACTGCCCATCGTCAGTGCCGTCATTTGGACACCGCCTGCACAACGGTTCTTGTGGTATTCACCGCCGCCTGGGCAGTATACACGGCAGACATGATATTGGCTCTGGTGGTAGTGTCCAGACCGAAGGTCCCGGCGATGCGGGGGATCTCACCGGCAGACAGCATCAGGCCAAGTCCCAGCAAGGCATGATCTTTAAATACCATTAGCCCTGCAATCAGGATAGTGGATTGCAAAAAGGCAGTTAGGCACAAACCGATGATCTGCTTGCACCACTGGACAAATCCATCGGTAAAACCACGGGGTACGCTGAACATATACAGGCTTCCCACGGCAATCTGAATGAGCAGGATTCCGCCTCGTTTCAGATTCGCAAAGAATACTTTGATGACGGCATAGGCCATCAGGATGATGCAGAAAAGCAGCATGATGGGGCTGGTAATGGATGCAAATCCAAAATACGAGCCGGGAGCCATTTCTGTCAGCGACTCTACTCCATTAAGTGTGCCGACAATTTCAGATGCTACCTCCCCAATGGATGTGCCATATCCAGTGATCCCCGCAGTCATCTGACTTTGCAGGGTCACGGACAATTCATAGAGCCGCACCGGAACGACTGTAAAAAGGCTGACCGCCATAAACCCCTTGATGGCACCCAATGCGACCTCTTTGACATTGCCTCTGCCGGAGGAGTATTCGATGCCGCATTCAAAGCAGGCCACTACCAGTCCTGTGCCATACAGCGCCCAGGCCAGATAAGAGAAAAACAGAACGACGCTCTGCACCCAACTCATGGTGAACAGCTCGACGCCCATATTTCCCATCTCTGCAAAGAAGTTGCCGAGAAATCCCATGACCTGACCGTAGATCCAATCCACGATCTGACCAAGGACGGTATCCGCAACAAAATCCCAAATAAACAATGGTTTCTTCACCTCTTTTCAAGGTGAGCCGCACCAGCTGTCTGGGATAAAAGGCAAGGGCCGTACAGCTGGTACGGCCCTTAGGTCAATTTTGATTTACATGGTTTGCTGCCACTGCTGGTCGGCAGACTGGCTCTGCTCCTGAAACACCTCCAGATAATCGGTTACAGCATCTGTAAGCTGCTGGTAGTCCCTGCTGCCTGGTTGGTAGACATACCAGGATATCTTTCCATAATCATCCCAGAGATGCGGCAGTACACCATCCTTGAAGTTCCGGTTTTGAACCATTTTCTTTCCCAGCAGATCCCCAAAACGGAGAAGAAGATGATCCACTTCTCCCTCGTTACGGTTCAGGATGGTCATGCGCAGAGCGTCGTATTGATTGGAGATATGGGTGGATACAAACTGGATTTTTGCACGGTTCATTGCATCCAGCCGTACATAACAGGCTCTGCCTGCAAATGTTGCGTCGGGGTATGTACCCTCTACGATTCTCCTCAGCTCCTGTTCGTAAAAGTTCATCGTTATCTCTCCTTAGATGCCGATGATTCCCCAGATGTACATAGGGGCAGTCAGTGTAAAGACCAGACAGGCAAACAAGATGGCAGGCGCCATCCATTCAAACTGACCGCTTTTTCTGTAATCAAAGTAAGCGGTGCCAAGTTTCGCAAAGAAGAACACGGCGAGGATCAGGTCGATAGCCGGGAATACCACATTGTTGACCACCGTCTTGATCTGCGTGGATGCGGTGGCCCAGGTGCTTTCAACAGCGCCGGCCACATCTCCGGTTCCGGTTGCAAAGGCGGGTACTGCCATCATACAGGCCATGGCCATGACAGCAGCGAAGGAAACGAGCAGTCTTTTAGTTTTGCGGTTCATATAATACCTCCTATGGGCAGGAAAGGTCGTGAACCGCACAGGCAGAAAGCCGGAAGCATGCTCACGGCCTTACGCTGCAATTTCTGTGCTTTACTTAGATGGGGCAATGTGCCATTCTTCCCACAGGTCACCGGAAATGCGTACAGTATCGGTCAGATTTACAGAAAGCATACCTGCCGGAGTCCAACAGTCCAGCAGCCAGGTATAAGGGGTGTAGCTGCCGTCGGGGTACCAGATGGGTGTGAAATGGGTCGGGCGGTCATAGGTGCTGTAAGGGTTATCTTGGAATGTGAAGGACGAGCGTCTGCCGCTGATGCCTGGACGCAGGAGCCGCCAGAAGGATTCGTAGCCGAATTCGGGGAAATAGGTCACGGCATTCTGTGCAGCGGTTACCGCAGAGCTTTGATTGGTGCTGACCGATGCGGTCACTCTCTGCTGGATGCCATATCCACTTTTCAGCGTGGTGGTTGTAGCGGTTGGAGAAAGGCTGTCCGGCACAATGTCCATAGACGCTGACAGGCTGGCCGTGCAGCTGTTGTAGTCAAACTCCCACCAGCCATTGTCCACCCAATGATACCAGCGGTCAGTGTGGCTCTTTCCATCGCTGTCGGTCCAATGGTCGGTATGCCAGCACTTCACCCAGTTTTCCCTCCACCAGGGGGACCAGATACCCCAGGAGTTAGAAGTGACTGTTTCTTGCTCCGGAATTTCTGCAGGGCGGAAATTGTCGTTGCGGTCATCTGCTACAGGGTTGGGAGGATCATGCCCCTCCAGACTCACGATGTTGGCGATAATCGTGCTTTGGGCCGCACTGCCACCTTGTACCAGAACCTGGATGGTACAGACGCAGGGTTCTTCCGGGGTATGCCATTTCACCCAGACCAGCTGGCTGTCGCCTTCGGGGTAATAGACATTGCTTACAGTATAGGTGCGCCCCTCTATGATAAATTGAACAGATACCGGATGGTCTGGATCGGACTGTCCACCAGATACCTCCACTGAGGTGATGACATCGGTATTCACCCGGTATTCGTAATCAAATTCGTTTATATCAGGCGGCTCCACCTCCTCATTGAACCGCACGATACCGATACCCAGTGAGGAGATGATCTGCTCGTTGCTGACTCTTTTGCTTGTGCTGCCGGACCATGCAGGATATCCCAGATCCGCTTCCTCCAGAAAAATCGCCAGCGGCAGATTCTGGTGCGTCAGTGACGCCATCCAGCGTCGAAGGTTGCCATTGACCTTCTGATCATAGAGAGCTGCTTCTGTGGCAGTCATTGCGTAATGTGCTCCCTGGTAGACCAGATATGCAATCGGCTCAATGACGATCTTATATTCCCCGCCGACGAGCGTGTCAAAATCCATCCCCACATACCCGGCAATGGCACGGATAACCTGCTCATCGGTAAAGTAGCTGCGGATGGCATCAATGCTTGCCGGGGAGCTGCCAGAAGAAATGATGCGCGGCAGGCTCTGACCTGGGCGTATACAAGCATAATTTCCTACCTGTGGAGATAACGCAGAACCGCTGTTATAGGATAGCTTTGAAACCTTTCCGAAATGTATTGTGTTGGAATTTGGGCTTTTATTGCTCCAATCAATCGTATTTCCGACAACAGAGTGGGTAGACGCATTTACAACTGAAATACGGACTCCATCCATGCCGGGATTCCAGTAGTTTGTTGAAGTGCCATGCCCCATATTGCCGCCACCGCCGTCAATGTTTCCGTCACCGGTCGCATAAGCAGGTACAGAGATCCCCAGCATGAGTACCATCGACAGGAGCAGTGCAAGGATTCGTTTCATCGATTCCCTCCCTTCTGATTTAACGCAAAGGAAAAGGCACAGTCTTTATCGACTGCACCTTTGAGTTTCGGGCGGGCTTTACTCACCGCCCATGATCCCGATTTTATTGCCGTTTTCATAGATATCATTGCCTTCGATCACGGTGTTTTCACCACCGTGGTCTACATACCCGAATCCAGGTACATAGACCTGACCTGCAGAGTTGGTGCTGCCGGCAGCGGGTTCACTGCTGACGGGCGGAGCAGCAGGCTTCTCCTCATAGGCAGGCGGTGCCTCGTCTTCCGTTTTCCGCTCGTCCTCTGGGACATCTTCGGCTTTATGATCATCCGGAAGAACAGGTTTTCCATCGGGGGCGTTTGGTTTGTCGGGGTTAGCCTGGATAGTTTGTTCTGTGCCGTTGGAGTCTGCTCCCTGGGCAGGATCGTTCTGGGCAGGAGCCTGAGTCTCAATATCCGGTTTTGGATCAGGAATGGCAGCATCGCTTTCTTGGAGCGATACATTGGGATCGCTGCTTACGGCAGATCCATCCTCCACTTTTCCGGAAGGGAGCTCTGCATTGCCACCGAATCGAGTGGCGATCCCCACAGCCAGAGCTGCGCACAGGATGCCGCATACGCCAATGATGGCGAGTCTTTTTTTCTTCTCTGTCATATGATAACACCTCCGTTGAGATTTTCTTTTCAACAGGACAATACCACACTCTTTTGGGAAAGTCTATTGAAAAGGGCAAAGATTTTAGAAGAGAGGCATATATTTCGCCTCTGTGTGCAAGGTCATGTCAGCAGCGGGCAGAAGGTTTCCCAAAAAGCGCACAGGAACCTTCAACCGAATCTCCACTTTGGCGATGTACCCCTCACTTTGTCCGGAGCTGAGCGCATTATTATCCAGTTCCACCGACAGCTCAGAGATCGTGTATTCTACAGTGCCGCCGGCTGTTTTCTGAAACCCCTGCGGTGTATTTTTCAGCCCGAGGATATTGGAGAGCTGGCCGTATACATCGCCGGTATCCACGCTCTCATCCCAGCTGCCGGCGCCGTCCGGATACCAGCCTGCTGCATAGCCCTCTCTGACCGTATGGTACACATCATCGTAATTATCGTTGATGGTGGAAATGACCGCCTGCTGGGCTGCCTCCTCCACACCATGGGCGATGATCCACAGGCGGCTGAATTCCGCAACAGTGCAAAACAACATCATCAGAACCAATACAATGGCAAGGATCATGGGGGTGCCCTCGCCGGAGTGACGGCGAAAGAGGAGTTTTCTCATTTCCAGTACACCTCCGATTTGCCTGTGGCCTCCGCTGTAAGTGTAATGGGGAATGATCCAAATCCGCCAAACAGACCGATATCGGTATCCAGTATCAAGGTCACGGTGATTTCATCATTGAGCTGGATGCGCCCGGTTTGAGACCAACGGATGTCCGGGGTCAGCCCGGTGCTGTCGGTGAGGGCAGCTGCACGCCGGTTGGTTTCTGGGCCCACACGCCCTGCTATCTCGGCTTCTCGAACCAGTTCTACCGCATAGGTGTCCAGCTGCTGTTTGGCCACAAAGACCGGCAGTACCCGAACAGCCAAAGCCAGCACAAGCATAGCACAGACCACCAGTATGCACACATCGATATATCCTTCGCCGGAGTGTCGTTTCAGTATCTTTTTCATGGTGACCTCCTTTAGAACAACGCGCCCAGCGAATGGATGATCTCATAGACGATGATGACAATATAAGTCATCATAAAGCACATGAGCATGACAAAGCTGAATACTCGAATCTTTGGCGGGATCTTCGCCGCCTTTGCCTTGAGCCGCTGCAGCTCCAGCGCTTTCAGGTCATGGGACAGCATCTGGAAGTACATACGGCCATCATCACCGCGAAGGATGCCGATAAGACCACGGACAATATCCGAAACAATGGCAGAACCCATTCTCGCCTCAAAGCGGATCAGTGCCGCTTCGTAGGAAGAAGACCGCATATCCGCAGTCAACACATCCAGTTCCCGGCAAAAGTCAGGACCGGCATGCTTTTTGTAATTTTCCAGAATACGCAGTACATCTCGGCTGGCAGCCAGCTCCTGATGGATGGTAGCCACAAAGCGGGGCAGTTCTCCCTCGATGAGTTCCATTCTGGCTTTGACCAGCTCGTCGGCACGGCGGCTCTCCTTAAACCAGGTCAGCAGCGCCAGCACCACGACAAGCGGCGAGAGAATGGGCAGCACCAGCAGACAAGGGATAATACCAAGCAATATCAATGCGGGTTTCAAAATGCCATATGCCGTGTAGACCTCCGGGGTCATATCCAGCCCGGCAGCCGCCAGCTTGCTTTCCAGACGGCGGTGCTTGTAGTCATCCATTTTGATAAAGGGGGCAAGTTTCAGTGACCAGCCGAGGAGCAGTGTTTCCAGTGATTTGATCAGACTGCGATCACGCCGACCGGCAGAGATGAGCGCACGCTCTGTTGCCAGACGGGGAATCTTCAGCAGATCGGCAAGAACAAAATACAGTCCGGCGGCAAGAGCCGCACCGAACAGAAATAAAAGCAGTTTCATCTCCTCACCTCCGGTATTCAATAGGCTGGGTCAGCTTCACCACAAAAGCGAAGGACACGAACACAGCGGCGATACAGGTGGCAATGACCAGCTGACCGGGAATGGTACTGGTCAGGGTATGATACCAGTCGGTATTGATAAAACGAACCAGTGGAATATTGATAAGCACCAGAATGGCCATGGTGATGAACTCTTTGCGGGGGCCGAACACCAGATTTTCCAATTCGCCGTTGACCATGCGCATATCAGACAGCTTGGTGACGATGGGCGTCAGCGTGCTTTTCAGGCTTCGGTCAGCCTGACATGCCATTACCGCATCGCACCACTCCTGCCACACCTCGTTGTCAATAGCATATTTCAAATCGTGCAGTGCCGCATCCATATCCGGGTCGATATGCTTGATGCGAGTCAGGAAGTGCTGGAATACTCCCTGCACCGGATGATGCAGGTACTTCACATTTTCCTCCACTGCCTGTTGAAAGTTTTCTGTTCTCAGATAAGCGGTGGTAATTACCGAGAGGCCGGTTTCCAGTTCGGCAGCTACATCCTTTTTGAAGTTCCCGGCAGTCAGCTTGATGTACCAGAATGGCGTCAGCATCATTCCAATTGCCAAGACTGGTACCAAAAAGGCATTTCCCGCGAGGATAGCGAAACAGGCGCCCAAGGCAAACAATCCCAGAGAGGTCATGCATACCATAGGAAATTTCCCCTCTCGGCCGGAAGCTGCCAGCACAGCCTGTGCCTCAGCGATCTCCCTGCGGAAGAAACCAACCTTTTTACGCCTGGTGCTTTCGTTGATGTCTGCGCGGATGCTGCCGGGTGCTGCAGTCAATTGTGAAAAGATACTGTCACTCAATTCCCTGGGGGAAAGGTTCAGCACCATAAAGAACCCGGCGATCATGCCGATGCAGGCAATCAGTTGGATCATAGTCAAGCAGTTTCCTCCTTTCTTCGAACAAATTGCTCCAGCTCACTTCGCGGCATGCCATTTTCGATGAATCGGCGCTGGAGGCTGTCGGACATCTCCTCGCACTTTCGGTGGTACCCCTCAATAATGAACTGTTCACCCTCCAGACGGTTTTCCGTAATATCATACTCATAGAGCTTGTGGAGTTTTCGTGTGCCGTCCGGCAGGATCTCGCATTCCGAAATGTTGGTGATGCGGCGTTCCTTATTCTCCAGTTGGCGGCAGTATACCACGATGGGGTATGCCTCGGTGACATAGCCCATGAGGGTATCGTCCGGGGTATCCACAGCTCGTTTGCACAGGGAAACCATGCGGCGGTAGGTACCCTCGCTGGAATTGGAATGGATGGTGGTCAGCACCGCAATACCCACTCGAGCCGCCTCCTGTGCGGCGTTGGCCTCGGGGCCGCGCATCTCACCCACACAGATGATGTCGGGATTAAAGCGAAGGGCGATATCCAACAGGGCAATCTGGTCGATGCGCTGTCGCTCGTTTTCGCTGTCGCGGGTCTGGGTATGTACCACAGAATTGACTACTTTTCCGTTCTGTTCCCGGATAAGCTGCAATTCACGGGAGCCGTCCTCAATAGTAAAAATGCGCTTGCGGTCCGGGATGGTGGACAGAAGCCAGCCTGCCACTGTGGTCTTACCGGAGCTGGTGGCTCCTGCCACACAGATGGAAACCCCATAGCGCAGGCAGGCTGACAGAAAGTCCAGCATCTCACCAGTGGCGGTGCCGCTGGCGATAAAATCCGCTTTGGTGAGGTTTCTGGGGTTCACAATACGGATGGATGCAGCCACTCCGGCGTCTTCGTCCAGCACCGGCGTTTTGACGACCGAAACACGGATGTTTTTAGCCAGACGGGAAGTGATGATGGGGCTGGCGTTGTCCAGCACCTTGCCGGAATTCTGCAGCATGCGGCGCACCACATTGGCGGCATGCTCCGGGGAATCAAACTGTTCTTCCAGCTTGACAGTGCGCCCATCGGAATACTGGACTTCAACATCTCTCCAGGAGTTGATGTCGATCTCCTCAATCCCATCTGCAAAAATATATTTTGTGAGAAATCCGTACTCTGCCATCTCGGTGTACAGGGCATCCACCAATTCCTCCTGGGTCATGCCGTCCACTGCCATGCGGTTGTCCTGCAGATAACGAGCCATGCGTCGTTTGATCTGCTCTCTGGCGTCATCGCTGCCTTCCGTGATGAGGGTGGCATAGGTTCCGGAGAGGTAGGTCTGCACCTGACTAAGTACCTCAGAAAACGGCAGCCCCTGCTCCTTGGGAGCGAAAAAGACATCACTTGCCCTGGGAGCTACTTTGCTCTCAGAAAAAAGAGTGCGCCCGGTATTCTCGCTGAAGGAGATGTCATGCACTTCATTCTGATCTGCTTTCTCAGCCGGGACGGCGGGAGAAGGCTGTGTGCAAAAAAGAGAATTGCTGCGTTTATCTCCCAGCATCAGAACACCTCCTTGCAGATTTTTTCGACTTCCTTGCGGAACGCTCTGCTGTCTTTCATCGAGAGGTCTGACAGCAACGTCCCTTCCAGATACTGCTCCTCCAACTCCTGCGAATATGGGAGCTTGAATGCCACGCTGCCCAACACCTGTCCAATCCGGTCTGCCGCCTGAAGGGGCTTAATATTGGATGCAGCCTTGTACTGCTTGTCCTCGTCCCAATGCAGTTCTCGTAGCAGGGGAAGTTGGCTGGACAGATAGCCAATGGACTTCAGATCACAGTTGGCAAGGCGTAGGACGCTGTCAGCCTCCATCAGCGCCACAGCAGAGAGAATATCGTTTGCAATGTAACTGGAGCAGTCGATGACCACATAGGGGGCGATCTCTCGCAGACCGCCAATGAGTTCCTCTGCCTGCTGCTTGGTACAGGCGGCATAGGTGTACTCATTTTCTCCCTTGCGCAGGCCAAGCATGGTCAGATACGGCATTTTCTTATGCGTGGTCAGATTGTGCTTGATAAGGTTGACGGAAATACGCTGGGCGGCAAAGATGCTGCCAAGGGATCTGTCGCATTCCAGCTCAGAGGGTGGACAAATGCAGGGCATCATAGGCGCAGTCATGTCGCAAAGCAAAAGCACCACATTTTTCTTCTGGGAGGCAAGATGCTTTGCGATTTTCACTGCAGTCACAGTTTTTCCGCAGCCGGGGCTTCCCCATACAGCGAGGACACCGCCGCCGGATTCCTCGATGATTTCGATCTCCTCCGGCTCGGTGCTGCGGCGAAAGAGGCTTCCTTTCATGAAATTCATTCCGAAACCGCCTCGCTTTCTACAGCAGAGTCCGCACCCTCGCTTTCTCCATTTTCAGTGGGTTCTGCTGTTTCGCTATTTTCCTCCGGCTCTGCATACAGTTCCTTGATGAGAGCGTCCTGTGCCTCGATAAATTGGGCAGCTTTCTCCGGAGCGCCGCGATAGACGAGAGCCAGATGCAGTTCGCTCTCCTGTTCCAGCTCAGCCAGCACCTTGGCCTGCTCTGTGGTCACCAGCAGGGTGACGGTAGAGGGAAGTTCCTTTTCATCTTCAATCACTTCGCCGGTGTTGGCGTCATAGCCGGAGGAGGCGGTGACAGAGATGACCTCCACATACTGCAGCTCGGGCGGGATCACAGTTTCACCCAATCCCTGAAAATCTGCTACCAATACCGAAACGATATCGCCGCTCTCCAACTTGCCGGAAAGACCGGTGGCAAAGCTCTTAATCGTCACGGAGATGGCCTGTTTGCTGCCGTCCAGATTATAGAGATAGGCATTTTCGGCGGCAGGCTCATAGGAAAGCTTGCTGGCAAGGATAAAATCACCTGACTTCAAATCAGCCGTGGCGTATTTCCCGATGACCTCATCTTTTTTTGTCATGATCCCCTCCGGCAGATTGTAGGCGCCTACTTCCACATTCTTTACCATCTCCGGAGTGATTTCATCGCCTTCTTTGATGTCAGCGACTACACGGACGATTTCCGTCTTTTCACTGGCACTGCGGCTGAACATTGGCGTTACGCCGAAACAGATGATGAGCGCAAGAAGAATGCACAGCACACCGACCACGGTGCGATTGCGAAAAATATTCAAAACGATTGCCTCCTTATATGAAATATGCGGGTATAAATGCCGCTGCGAAATACGGTATCAGCGGCTGTTTTGCCGTTGCGCCCTTTCGCAGTGCCGGGATCGCACGCATGGCGATGGAAACCAGAAGGAGCGCAATGGCCATAAAGCAAAATCCTGCGATCACCCGGTCAAATCCCAGGACAAATCCAACGGCTGCTGCCAGCCGCCAATCACCGCCTCCCATAACGCCCAGCCCGGCACAGAGGTAGAACGGAGCGGCGCCAAGCACTGCACCAAAGAAGGAGGCGGGGCTGATGGTGACCAGCCCCGCCATTGCAATAACGATGCAGACCAGGTTGCTGACTGTTCTGGTTTTCAGATCATCTGCTGCGGCATAGATAAGACCACCGCAGAAGACCAGTGCCTGCAGCAAGCCCATTAGCCTGCGTAGTTGAACATATCTTCAATACGCTCGGTGACGGTAGGCATAACAGTATCATTCAGGATGGCATAGAGGCCCGCCAGCACCAGGGCGCCCAGAACAACGGCGATCAGCACCTTGACAGCAGTATCGATGTAGCCCTCACCGGCATTGTTGCAGAGGGCGCGGCGGTGAAACGCTGCGACAGAGGAATGGACACGGATGGCGGTGGTCTTGACGGAATTGGTGATATTCTTGAACAGCTTTTTCATAAGGTCATTTCCTCCTAAATTTGAATCAGATTTTATTTTGTAGAATTTGTGTGAATTGTGGCTTGCCGTAGCAGGAGGGCCGCGGTTGCGGCAATAAAAAGATAGAGCCGGACGGTTTTGTTCCATCCGGCTCACATGGTCATTTCGATACATGCATCCTGCTCCTGGTTTTGTGTAAATCGTATGGGCTGAAAGCCGACCCGGTCGCAGTAATAGAACTCGCTGCCGGAATCGTCATACAGCTCCACCACATCAGAAAGAGCCATGGGATGGCCCTGATACTCGACAGGCGGAGAATCCCGGCAGAGGGAATAAATCTGCTCCAGATCGTTTGTTCCCAGATATCCCTCGAAGACCTGGGTATAGTTGCCGATATCCGGCTCTCCAAAGTTTCTGATCTGCTCTGCATAGCCAATAAAGCGCATTGCAACATCTACATTGTTTTTCAGCTGCCAGATACGACAGCCCTTTTTCGGTTGTTCAAGCTCCTCGCTGGGGACTTCTCCGGCAATCATCCGGTCGAAGACTCCATTTTCCCATTGCGGGTTCAGCTTCATGTGTTCCAGATAGCGCATCAGCTCCTCTGACTGGAACATCTCATCCACAATGGCAGAATTCTCTTTTACATAGCCCACCATGTTGCCGTAAAAAATCAGGCGGTTGCGGTTGTCCACAGTAAATCGAACCAAGGTGTATCACCTCCCCTCCGGCAGCAATGGTCACATCTGCTGCTCCATCGCCTGATCGGGAGCATTTCCTTTCTGCTCCATCTGTGCCTGCAGTTTCTGCTCATACGCCTCGTTGACTGCCTCTACCAAAGCGGTTCGGGCATCAGTGGTGATGGCATGGAAGGTGTCATTGTACCTGGTTTCCCCATTTTTCTGGTAGGACTCCTGGGGCATGGAGATAAATCTGCCCTTATCCGATTCGATGATGCGGATGCCGTGGACAGCGAAGGCGCCGCCAATCGTAGCGCTGGCGAAGGCTTTGGTCTTGTAGTCGCCGCCTACCATGCGGTCGATCCTTGCTTCCACGCAAGGGGTAGGAAGCTCCTGTTTCTTTTTGTTCGTTGCCATAGGCGTTTTTCCTCTCTTTCTCACATGGTTTGCATATTCATATCGTGCTTTTCCTGCTGGAACTGCTCCAAACATTCTCTTGCCCAGTCGGGCAGGTGCTCCCCTTTGAGAATGCCAATGAAATCCTCCCGGTTCCAGCGGGTCTTTTCTCCATCACCAAGGCAGGTGGCATATACGGCTCTGCCAGCTGCGGAGGGAGCACATCCAAAACCGCCGGTCGCAAGCCAAAGCTGATTTTCCTGCTGCCAGTAGGATTCCTTCAGGGTGAATGGACTCATCACCAGCACCTTACCCTCCAGTTCCTGCCCAATCAGGGATTCGCATTGCCTGCGGTCGAATAGCTGGAGTTCATCCTGCGCCTTACGAAACAGGCTTACGAACCCATCCAGCACAGCGGGGTGGCTTTCCACTACAAAGTCATAGTTGCGGTCACTGGGCGGGATGAAGGTCATGCCAGCCCACTCCTTGTTTTGAGGGCTGAATCTCCCGTCCCATTTTTTCTGCTGGATGGTATTGGAAAGCACCCAGCCCACACGTTTGAACCCGAAAGAGTCAATCACATTCTGGGCGCAGTTATCATCCAGATGCATTCCATCAAAGCTCTTGCGGATGGATTCCTCGATAGCGTCTTTGCAGGCAATATTCTGCTGATGGCTCGCCCTCCACAGTGCAATCTCATTGTTTCGTTTGGCCTCGGCTGGGGAGCCAAGGTAGAGATAGGCGTGGTCTTTAAGCATTGGCATCACCGCTGCGCAGAATACGGTTCATCAGATTGAGCAGCACCGCAGCATCGTAGGAGCATTCACCAAGGCTGTCCATCAAATCCCCGACCTGATTCTCATCGGAGGTATCCTCTGTAATGACCACCGCACCGTCAATGCTGCGGATATGCAGACTCTTGCCCCATAGACCGGCATCCTCAAATGCCTCGACGGGGATGGGAATGGTGTTGTCAAAGGGGTCATCCTCCTCACAGTCATCTGCCTGCTCGGTTGCGCGGGCGAAGAGTTCTTCGCCCAGAGCATGCGCCAATCGGGTCAGGGAATCCATGAGTGCCAGCTGCTCGGCAGGTTCCATATCCGGCTTATGCAGGACGATGCCGCAGTTCAAAGCGTGCATCGCCAGCTTCTTTTCATCGCTCAGCCCACTCAGTGCCAGAGCGGCAGGCTGGATGATGGCCTTTCCGTCATGGGTGTAGTTGATAAAGTTCATATGCTGTTCCTCCTATTGAAAAATATGTATATGGGGCACTTCTTTCAGGGGATGGTCCGGTTCGTGGATCAGCTCGTAGTTCCCATCGTCTTCGTCCACATTGGGCAGCCCAAACATGGAGAGCTGCCAGTTGCGGGTAGCGCCATAGGCTCTTGGGTCGTAGTTGGTGATGACGATCTCCTCATATTCGCTCCCGGCTTTCAGCGACATACTGTTGGGGCGTGTGGTATAAAAGATATAAAAATCCTTGTACAGCTCCATGATGTGGGGGCAGTAGTTGTAGGAGATCATCACGAATCCCTCGGCATTTGCCGCGGTATTGCGGAGTCGGATATGATCCTTTTCACCAAATGCTACGGCGTAGCAATCCTCGGCCTCATAGTAGGGCGGGTCACAGTAGAAGATGGTGCCAGGGCGGTCATACTGGCTGAACAGGGCGCCGAAGTCCTTATTCTCAATGACCACATTGGCAAGACGGCGGGAACACTCCCATATGAGATGGAAGAACCTGCGGATGTCGCAGGCTTTCCCGGCAAAAGCATTTCCACCGCCGCTGAAGCTGTACCGGATGAGCTTATAGTAATCGGCAGCACGGCGGACATCTCCGCGGGGCGCTCGTTCCAGCATCAAGGTTCGGATGGATTCCGCATCCGGCGGTTCCAGAAAGACCTCTGTCAGTTCCAGCTCTTCCTTGAGATAATCGTCTGTAAATTCTTCCTTTGAAAAGAATTTGTGAAGGACATTGAAATCATCCCGACTGTTCAGAGGCAGGAACCCCAGTTCCTTCAGCAGCGCCATAGTTCGGTTTTTTACACAGCAGAAGAGGTTGGTCAGATTGCTGTTGAAGTCGTTGTAGACCTCCAGACAGCCCTTTCGGATGGGGCGGTTCAGTGTGACAGTTCCACTGCCGCCAAACACATCTACAAAGCGCTCGTAGCGTGTGGGAAAGAGCCGGTCGATCAGCCACAGGAGCTTGCCCTTGCCTCCTACCCAGGGGATGAAGCTTTTCAAGCCGTATCACCTCCCATTGGGAGCGTAAGCTGGTTCGGGTCACCACACGCTGCCAATGTCCGGGCAAGTCCACGCTCTGCATGAGCGATGCTGCAGATACGGCTGCGGAGCTGCCGGACGGTGTGTTCCAACTCCTCCTTTGTAGCGGCAAAATAATATCCGCTCTGTGTACTGCAAATGGGAATTCCTTGCCCCCGCAGGCTATTGATGATACGCCGCAGATCAGGGCCACGAATCTGGAATGCTGTTTCCAACTCACGGCTGGATACTACATTCCCTTCTCCACTGTGATATTTCTCCAGATAACCGGCAATTTCTTTTTCCGGTTTCATCGACACTCCTTTCCGGGGTGGTTACCCGAAAATGAGCGCAAAAAAGAAGGGGCCGCTGTCCCTTTCGGGTAACGGCCCCTAATTCACTTTATATTACTGCATCTGCATTTCCGCCTCCTCCGGTGTACTGCGGTCGAAAATGAATTCCCGATTGTTTCGGGTGATGTAGGCGCGCTCATCGCCGGTCAGCACATAGCCTGCACTCCCCAGCAGATTAGAGGCATAGTTCTCCAAATCGATGCAGCCGGAGTCCAGCAGATCTTCAGATACCCCAGCCTCCAGCAGTTTCCGCCTGCCAAAGTCCTTTAGGTCATCAGCAGGGAACCATTCGTAACAATGGAGGTTTTGCGCAATATCCAGTGCAAAACGCAGATCGTGGCAATTCTCATATTCCAGGGCGGCGGCGTATCTCTTTGTAAAATGGGGCATACCCTGACCCTGCTCGTCCAGAATATAGCCCAGGTCATTTCCGTCAATGACCAGTTCCTCTGCATCTTCATATTGCTCCATCAATTCTCCAAGCTGTGGAATCCTGCATCGTGCTTCCAGAACTGTGCAGTCTTCCAGCTTTTTCACCTTTAGGGCATCCAGAGCGATATCGATCTCATCAGGGCGGTCGGTTGCTGCAGAGTAATCCGGCAGCCGCAGCCATACACCTTCCGGGACAGCGGAGGAGGCCAACTTGACCTTGACGCTCCATCCATCATCTGCGCACAACAATTCGTCTGAATCTGCGAAACATTGGCGGGGCAGGTGTTGCGGATAGGTCACAAAGCAGCTGCCGATGAATAGTCCTGGATGGTTATCCTCATAGTGCTGTCCAAGCTGCTCCAAGTCCACATAAGGGAGCGTTTCCTCCGGAAGATTCGACTCATGGACAAGATAATATTTCCCAAGTTCATGGTAGCTGCCTGCAGGGTAGCAGACGCCATAATCCTGCAAAGAATGAAGGTGTTTTACTGCGTCTCCCAGCGTTTCAGGTGGCTGACGCATGACTGCTGCACTGAGAACGACCGATTCCATGGCACTGAGTGTTTCCAACCGGCGTTCCAGCCAGTGGTATTCCGATTCAGATCCTGGCAAAGCTTTCAGTTCTGCAAAGTCCATCATGACATCACCTCCATTCCGTTTTGCTGCTCCTGCTCAGGATTCATGATCATTCCTCCGTCAGACCGCCAGACAAGCCCATAGGGCGTCAGGGCAGCATTGTTTTCCTGCAGCATGTCCATGCCAAGGTTAAACAGGTTTGTGTGCTTCTTGAGCAGGGGCAGGACATCTTCTCTTACATTGCGGCGCAGTTCTGACACTGCGACTTCTTCTGCTTTGCGGAACTCTGCACTGAATTCATAGTTGTCCAGGTCTTGTGCAATTGTTGTAAAGATGTTTTCGATGTCCCGGCAGTCTGCAGCACGGAGAACCGCCTTCAGTTTAGAGAGTTCTCCCTTTCTCTGCCTGTGTTGAAGATCATTCGCCAGTTGGTTCAGATCTTCCACGCTGCCGCAATCCCCTTCATCGAAAAGATGCGGAATGGCACTGTCTGTAATTCGGAAGGTCAGGTCATCCCAGGAGCGGGCACCGCTTTGCTCCAGCACCTGTGTGAGCGTATCCTCTGCGGCAGGAAGGTCCAGCGTGATGGGACGGTCTGTTCTGACCATTTCACTTTCACTGATTTCCAGATGGAAGATATACTCCGGAACCTTGGGAACTTCACCTTCCGCATCCTGAACGATCCTTAGATCCTCGTGCTGGATCACATATCCATGCTGTGTAAAAATACCGCCCTCCTCCATGCGGGCTTTTCTGCCCAGCATCTCGAAGTCCAGCAATTCAAATATGGAATCCGGAACACTTTCCACCGCAGGGATAAATCCGTTTTCCGCATAAAATCTTCCCAGCGCCGCATCGTCCAGGACATCCGGAAGCACATGGCAGCATTCGGTGCTGTTAATATAGGTGAAGAGATCCGCTATGGAGATACAGTCTTTTCTTTGCGCAATGGCAGTTTTGAACAAGCCCTCGAAAGCAATCCTGTCCCTCATTCCCAGCTGATCCAACCTGGCAGACAGGGTATTGAGCTGATACAGATCGCACTCATCTGACAGATACGGATGGAGGAATTCAAAGCCATTGTGCCCGATGATCTCCCATTCCGGTTTGTCGCCGGGCCTCATCTGGAGTTTTTCCAGTGCGTCCAGCAGTTCATAGTCTGTAGCAGGCAGTTCCAATTCACAATAGCGATGTATGCCGGCCAGCTCCACGCAGAACAGTTTATCCAAAGGTCATTCCTCCTTGCTGGGTCTGGTAATCCTCCTGATATTGGGCAGGGTCGGCGCCGGGAACATCCCAGCCGCACATACTGCCCACCTCCATGGCCTTACGCTGCCACATGGTCACACCCATCTCCTCATTCAACTGGTCAGCCAGTTCTACATTTTTCTCTTTATCTCCGGTATCCCAATCAGAGGGGTAGTACCCGGTTTCACCGCGCTTGATGCAGATGAGCTGGCCGGTGGTGAGCAAAGTGGAGAAACACAGTTCCGGCAGTCCCTTTGCAATTCTGGGCGCAAACAGTTCTTTCTCTGTCTGGATGCTCCAGCGATCACTGTTCCAGAGATGAACATAGAGTTCGCCTTCCTCCACGGGAATCTCACGCTGTTCAAAGCCTTCGCCCCATCCATCCGAAGCCTGACCGGTAATGTACTCCTTGAGGGTATCCAGTTCATGGGCAGAAAGTTCTCCGACCACGCGGCATTCTGCCACACCCCAGAGCTGCCCATTACGTGCCTCTACTGTGAACACAGCGGAGCGCACCTTCCTGTTGACTTCATCGTCCTCATCATACCAGTGCATGATGCCGCTTTCGCTTTCCTCCGGCATCCGGTTACCAATAAGGGCTTTGAGAATGCTACCCTCATAGGCTTGAAGAGAAATGCCATCCAATTCTGTGCTGTAGTCCTCAATATCGCCCCATTCATTTCGCTCATAGAGATCGGCTGTAAGGGGCATGTACAGCTTCATAGTGGTGGGTTCAGGCGGCAGGACAGAGAAACTGTCCTCTCCAATGATCAGTGCCAGACCGCTGCCGTTGTCCCACTTTACATGAAATTGTCCGATGTCATCGATACTTTTCAGCGTGCCCATAGTTCCGGGTGGAACCGGGTGATACGGGTCTTTCATCTCCCGGAGCTTGATGCGGCTCCCTGCAGGGTACTGTTCTCGCAGGAAGTCCAACCATTCTCTTGGTACAGTTTTCAAAATGCTATCCCTCCCATCGTCATGCCCTGATTGGGCTGTTCCTGATAATCCTCCAGCGGTCTGGGATTCTCCTCGTCGTAGAGGTCGTACAGGATGTCATCTGCCTGCTTGCGAACAGAAGGATCATCCGTCAGCGTTTCATAGCGAAATCCGGTAACAGAATGATCCGACAGCTCCTCTCGAATACATGCGAGATAAGCATCGGCATCTGTAAATTCCTGCTGCTCACCACTGGCGAAGGATACGCGCCCGACAACAGGTTTCTCTGCAAGGTTTTTCCGCTGGATTTGCAGATCATAGGCCGTCAGGTACGCTTGATAATCACCGGGAACGGGATTGCAGCGCAGGCAGTAGCGGTAATTCTCCGTTTCTACGATGTAGCCGTAGTTGGTCGGCCAACCGCCCACCTCGCCGCCATGATCCCAGCAGTACTGGCTCATGCTGGACAGATCCTTCAGGACACCAGTACGCAGCTCATCCACGACCTCCTGCAGTTCTGCCTTGAATTCCGGGGAATTCAGTTCCTCGGGGCCTCTGGGCCACCAGGTGTGCCAGAATTCCTTGCCATGATGCCCGAAATCCATGCGGACATGGCCGATGCATCCCAGCCTTTCATCTTCTTCCGGTGTCATAGCATAGAAAAAGCCCGCTTCATCGAAAGAAGCGGGCCTTACTGCAAACTTAGATTGATTGGCTGTTGGTACACTTTTCTTCAAAGATAGTTCACCTCGATTCTCGTGGTATAGCTACACAACATACCACAGCTTATCGGAAATAGCTACGCCCAAAAGAACGATTCCCCGAAAAATAGAGGTAGCCGGCAAAAGCAGCTCCCACTGCAGTCAGGGATGCCAGCGTGATGATGATCTTTCTTTTCATTTACATGCCTCCTAACTTCATTGTCTGAGTTTCCTCCGAAAAAGGCGTGCTGCACCGACGTACCATGCCAAATTCAGTTTGACGGACACCGTCCTCCACCATAGCATCCTCTCCGAACTTTTCAAAATCCATATATCCGTCGATGGTGCTGATAATCTCATCATCGGCGCCAATACGCCGCAAAACAGACTGTCCGTATTCATAAGTTCCCTCGGTGATTCGCTCATAGTCATCCAGATCCAGCGCCAGCCGCAGAGCAGCGGGGAAGTCATCCGGTTGTTCCACCGACAGCACCGAAAGGTATTTGAGCAGTTCACCGTCTGTCTGCCGCATCTCCTCGATCTCCAGAGCCAGTTCGTTGGCAGACTCCACACTGATGCAGTCTACGGGAATCGTTCCCTCCATATAGGGAATGCTAAAATCGATTGCTTTGATATTTGCTCCAGCAAATTCCTCAATACCAAGCTTGCATCTTACTGCGTCCAGCTCTATATCCGAGGCAGGCAGAGAGAGAGGGCACTCTTTTTCACCATGTGCCAGGTGAAGACAGAAAATCTCCGTTTCTGTATGCTCCGGCTCCGCAGATTGCTTTCGAAACACATAGCCCTCTGCTGTGTATGCCCCACCATGGTCAGCATAGTATTCGGCACCGATTTTTGCAAAGTCCAGATACGGCCATGCCGCCTCCGGAAATCTGGGATCATCATGGATCTGACCGGCTACTGCTACATATCGGCCAAGTTCTGTATCAGAACTGGCGTTTGGGATAAAGGCATAGCTTTCCAAAGACAAGGCAATACGCAGCACATCGTCCAGGCTGTTGATACTCTCTGCGTCCAGAGCGCCGGAGAAAATGACCTGCTCTTTCTTTTCCATTCCACCGATCCGTTCTGCAAGGGCATTGAGCTTTTGAAGGTCATCGCCGTGATCCAGATTTGTACTGCGGATATACTGTCCCAGGTTTGGAATAGGACAGCGAACACCGACAATGCGGGTTTCCCCGGCATAGCGGCTGATCTCATCCAGCCACGCATAGGCTTCTCCAACTTCCGCAGGTGATGTGGGGAGACTCAAAGGAACCTCTGTCTGATTTTCTCCACGGGTCAATCTCAATTCCATCATATTTTTATCCCCTCTTAACCGGCCATTTTTTCTGTCCCTTCATCACTGCATACCGCCCATCTGAAAGCCCTGTTCCTCCTGGTATTGCTGGGCGGGGTCCTCCATCATCAACTCATCCAGACTCAGCACTCCATGGTAGGAGACATATCCACGGTCTGTGAACATCCCATACTGCTGCTCCATACGCTGCAGTGCATAGCCTTCGTAATCATAAAACTCGTCCAGATTGGGGTCAAACTCAAAACGCCCGGATTCCTGGATCATATATTTGCCATATTCTGCAGGACTGTAGACCTTGGGTGCAAATTCGAATTGATCCAGATTTTCAGCAAGATGGCGGATCTGATTAGCAGATTCCGGCTTTGCCATTGTAACTGCAGCGCCCAGTTTATCAAATTCGACATCTGAAAGCTTTTCAATGGCCAGTGCCATATCATTGAGGTCATAGATGCTCTCGTTTGAAAAGTCAAGCGCTATATCAATTTCGGTGGGCAAACTGCTGTCGGCAAATTGGAAGTACATATCTGCCGGGTCTGTGATTCCGGAGCGCAGGATGGCGTGGTCGATCTGCTCATGGGATGCAGGCAGATAGAACCAGGTTATGTTCGGAGGATTACCTGAATCTTGGCGTGAAGTAAGCGCCACAGACAACAGATCCGCTTCATAGTGGTAGCAAGGCAAGTGCTTTCCATCATAGAGTGGGTTTAGCTGCATACCGTTGTCGTACACGACTCCATACGGCGTGATAACACCGCCGCCGTTATCGATGAGCAGAAGCGCCGTTTCCAACCGGTCGAGATTCTCCAGTTCTTCCATGCTTGCACAGCCGCCATGCAGATTCATATAGTGATCTGTTCCAACAGACTCCAAGTTTGTAAAATCGGTAATGACCGTCGCTTGCTGGCAGCAGAAGGTCAGATTGATCAGATCCTTCATCTCAAAAAGCTCCAGCTTATGCGCCATAGCCTGAAACTGAGCATTTTCGCTGGTTGAGAAACTGTCCAGACGCTTTGCCAGATAGTCCAGCTCGTCCAGATTGACCGTGAGCATCTCCAGCCGCTTGAGGACAGGATATGGGCCATTAAACTCCATAACCTTGCAATCACGCTCACGGGCATTGCCGATCCCCAAAGCTTCCAGCAGTTCGATACAGTGATCGTACTGTTCTCTGGGAATGGGGAGCGGAATGGTTGCAACGCCATATTCCGGGTGGCTGGCGTTGCCCAATACTGCTTGCATTATCATGCTGTATCACCTTTCTTTCATTCTAAATTCAATATCGCATCTCCGTATTTGGCCAGAAGCAGAGCGCAGATAATCAGTTGGAACGCCTCATCTGTGACCAGTTCCGGGGAAGCGAGATCGTCAATGGTAATATTGCGGCTGCCGACCGCAATGGCTTTTGCCGCCTGGTAAACGCTGTATAGCTCCGGCTGGATGCCGGAAAGGGAGATGGACGAAAAGTCAAATCCGTATTCATCGAAATGCCAGATGACTCTGCTCCATATGTCATCATAGGCTGTCAGCAGGAACAGTGCGGCTTTATTTCGATTTGTCATACGGTAATACCGTTCACGCCAGTGATACCAGCGTTTTCTGTGATTATCTCGTGTGAAAAAGCAAAGGCGGTGTTCCTCGAGATGCACCTGCAGCCGTTTCTGAAGCTTTCTGCTCAGATAGGGACAGAAGCAGTCCTGCACAAACGCAGTCAAGTCAAGGCTGCCTGCTGTGATGCGTTCTTCCAGGCAAATGCACTGGGTCAGAGAACAGGGACTTTTTCTCTCAAACTCTGTACACCATCGGCAGTCTGTATCCATAAACCGGCGTGTTGGCCTTGAAATATACAGTCCATGTCCTCGGGGTCTGAAATGGGGCGGGGTCATCATCAGCTGCTCCATCTGGTACAGCGGTGTGTCCCGCATAAAATAGCGTGTCATAAGGCCATGTCCATCCCTTCCTGTGTGATTTCCTCCTCATCCATTTCCTCTGTCTGAGTTTGTTCAAGGATCTGGCCGGGATAGATTTCCATCTCATACAGCACGCTTCCGTCCCTCTTTCTGCTGTCTAAAACCGTCACAGTCGTTCCTTCGAAGCGATAGTCTGCTGCCTTTTCGATATCAGAGCGAAAGCCTTTGCCGTAATTACAGGTGGAATAGGGATGCTCCGGCTGATCCTTTACGACAGAGTAGTAGGCGTTTGTCTGCACCTCGGTCACCACACGCACAAGCCCGATGAGGTCAGGGTGCTTGCTGTGACTGAGTACCTCTTAGTTCCGGGCTGTATGCATCGCTTCAGCTCCGCCAGATTCCTGATCTGCAATGGAGCGTCTGCTTTTTCTTTTTGAGCCATTTTGCTGTCTCCTTTGTCTGAAAATAAAAAAGCGCCGGAGTCTTATCTCTAAAACTCCGGCGCTTGATGATGGTATTATTCACATTGTCTGTTCCTGATCGTGGGGTTCCACAGTATGTTGGTTCTGATCTCGGATACGGTCCATGATGTCTGGCATACTTGATTCGATTTGGTCACGGACACCCTTGATCGTTTTATCCTGTTCCCAGGTAAGGTCGAAACCGGCATCCAGCGTATCGGAACAGCATCGGTAAATCTCGATGAGCTGTTC
This sequence comes from uncultured Eubacteriales bacterium, assembly GCA_900546485.1. Lineage (GTDB taxonomy): Bacteria > Bacillota > Clostridia > Oscillospirales > Oscillospiraceae > Scatomorpha. The sequence continues at coordinate 41,550 of URDK01000001.1, read as the reverse complement.
CTCTGTAAAGAGCTGGTTCTCTTTGATGAGGCCGGATCGGGTTGCAAAGTCCTGTTTGGCTCCTTCATAGTTTCCGGCAAAGTAATGGCCGAATGTCACACCTGTGTGTTCGTAATCCCAGTCCCATGTTACGAATTGAACACCATAGCGGCTGTGCATTCCTGCCAGCACAGTTCCATTAAAATCCGCAAGCAGCTTATACCTGTCCTCCAGCGAATCAGCTTTCAAAGGAGGAGCCTGCTCCATCTGCCGCATGTATTCGGCAGTAATGCTGACGATGTGAAATGCTTTGTCCTTCGCCGCCATATATTCCGGTGTGGAGAGATTGTCGCTGCGGTAAGTAATGCCGCCAACCTCGTCCACTTCGCAGAGGGGGTGGTCATCCAGCCACACCCCAAGGTGACCGCCTGCAATTTTCTCTGCGTGGAATCCCTCCCGACGAAGTGCAATGGCCGTTTCTTCAAAATATCTTTTCTGTTCTTCTGCACTGATTTTCACTGTAAATCTTCCTCCTCTTGGCTTGTGCCCTTTTTGAATTTCTCCGGAAATGAAAAAGGGCGCCAATCTGATGGTCGGTAAAGACTAACAAATTGACGCCCAAAATTTTGTCTATTATATTTGAGAATAAAGCAGCGCCCCTTTTGAGATGATGCGTTTCAAAAAGGGCGCCGATTTCAATTTTGAGGTAATAAAGTGTAATCCCGTGGTTCAAATCCCTTCGGTTACTGGGATATATCGTTTGGCATCTATGAAATGATCAAAGAAAATTCAGACGAAAAATGCCCAGAAACGGTTGATGCCACTGGGTTTTTCCCAGTGGCATCTATACCGTTTTGATTTTATGGTGGAGCCGGGGGGAATCGAACCCCCGTCCGAAAGTGCTTCCGCGGGGACTTCTCCGGGCGCAGAGAGTCTTTTTTATTCCCTCGTCCGAGCGTGGACGCTCACACTCACGGAGTCGGTAGCTTCATTGTGCATGGTGCGCTCAAAGCTTTGCGCACTCACGTTCGCCGCTAATCGACGCCTCGCTTCCGGGCCGCGGCCCTCCCGGAGGAGACGCTCACTGCTTAGGCAGCGAGAAGAGCAGTCTTATTGCTGTTCTTTAATTTATAATTGCCCGTTTTAAGGATGCCAGGCGCATCCGCCCGCTATCCCCGTTTCTGCACCCCCGTCGAAACCAGTACGGCCCCTCGTCGTCGCAAAGTCCGCTTAGCTCCGTTTCCGCCGAAGGCCTGCGGCCATCGTCTAAAATTGCGCACGCTCCCTTGCTCCTCCTCTCCGTCCCGAAGCGGGGACGCTTCGGGACGGGTTCGGGGGATCATTTGGCGCAAATACGCTTTGCTGTTTGCGCGGATTAGAACTTTTTCGGTTCGGGGTAGTCGACGCCGAAGGTCTCGGCGGTGACTTTCTTCATCTTCTGCTCGGCCTTGGGGCGGTCGTTGTAGTCGGTGGCGGTGTTGGCGATGGCGTCGACCACTTCCATGCCCTCGATGACCTTGCCGAAGGCGGCGTACTCGCCGTCGAGATGCGGGGCCTTGTCATGCATGATGAAGAACTGGCTGCCCGCCGTGTCCGGCATCATGGAGCGCGCCATGGAGAGGACGCCGCGGTCATGCTTGAGGTTGTTCTGGCTGAAGCCGTTGTGCTTGAACTCGCCCTTTATCCTGTAGCCCGGGCCGCCCATGCCGGTGCCCTGGGGGTCGCCGCCCTGGATCATGAAGCCGGGGATGACCCTGTGGAAGATGAGCCCGTCGTAGAAGCCCTTGTTCACAAGGCTCAGGAAGTTGTTTACCGTGTTCGGCGCTATCTCGGGGTAAAGCTCGACCTTGATGACGCCGCCGTTTTCCATCTCGATGGTGACTATCGGATTTGCCATTACGCGTTCCTCTCCTTCATCATTCTGTCCATGTCCCGCTTTGCCTGGCGCTCAGCCTCGGAGTCGCGCTTGTCGTGCAGCTTTTTGCCCTTGCAGAGGCCCAGCTCCAGCTTTACGCGGCCGTCCTTGAAGTAGAGCGAGAGCGGGATGAGCGCAACGCCGTCCTGCATGACGCGGGCGTTGAGCTTCATTATCTCGCGCTTATGCATGAGCAGCCGCTTCGGGCGCATGGGGTCGCGGTTGAAGATGTTGCCCTTTTCATACGGGCTTATGTGCAGCCCGCGTGCGAACAGCTCTCCGTCCTTGACCGTGCAGAAGGAGTCCTTCAAATTCACGGTGCCGGCCCTGATGGACTTGACCTCCGTGCCGAAGAGCTCTATCCCCGCCTCAAAGCGCTCGAGGACGAAATAGTCGTGGAACGCCTTGCGGTTTTGCGCTATTTGTTTTATACCCTGTGCGCGCGCCACGGCCTCGCCTCCCTAAAATCTGCTCATCTTAGAAGAGTATACCACAGCTGTCAAGGGCGTTAAACCCCCGGCGCGTTACAGTTTGAAGTCATTTTCCGCCGAGGAAGGGCAGGGCGTAGTCCGCCACCTCGACCGCCAGCCCCTCGGAGGGCCGAGCGACGATGAGCGTACCGCCGCCGGAGGGGAAGAGCTCCAGCTCCATCCTTGGCCAGGGCTCCAGCCCGTCGAGCAGCAGCGCTGCGCGGACCAGGCCCGCGGCCTCCTTCGCGCCGGTGACACGGCTATGTATATGCAGGGCCACGCAGCCCTGTTCGACCGTCTGAAGTTCCATCGAATCGCCTCCGAAACTATCATGTCCCGGCCTCCCTTCGGCGTCAAGTCAAAAATACTGGCATTGGGGCGCAATATATGGTAATATGGTATTCGTATAACTATGTACCAAACGGAGGCGTTATAATGTCATACGAGAAAACGATAGATAAGAGCACTGTCTATGAGGGCGTCATTGTCAACGTCCGGCGCGACAGGGCGGAGCTGGTTAACGGCAATATAGTCGGCCGCGAGGTCGTGGAGCACCCGGGCGGTGTGACAGTGATACCGGTGGAGGCCGACGAGACCGTCTGGTGCGTCAGGCAGTTCCGCTACCCCTTCGGTCGTGAGATGCTGGAGGTCCCTGCGGGCAAGCTGGAGAAGGGAGAGGACCCCTACGAGTGCGCCGTGCGCGAGCTCTCGGAGGAGACCGGTCTCTCTGCTGACGAGGTGATATACCTCGGCCCCTGCTGCACCTCTCCCGGCTTTTCCACCGAGGTGCTGCACATCTACCTCGCCCGCGGCTTGCACACGGGGAAAATGCACCTTGACCCGGACGAATTCCTGAACGTTGAAAAGTATAAGCTCTCCGAGCTGGAGGACATGGTGATGAAGGGCGAGATCGACGACGCCAAGACCATCATCGCCGTGCTCAAGGCTCGGAAGTATCTGGAGGCCGGAAAATGAACAGAAAGGTACTCATCGTTGACGATGAGAGGTCCATTGTCGATATCCTGCGCTACAATCTCGAGAAGAACGACATGACGGCCGTCTGCGCCTACGACGGGGCGGAGGGCCTGCGTCTTGCGCGCGAGTGCGACCCGGACGTCATACTGCTGGACGTCATGCTGCCCGAGATGGACGGCTTCGAGGTCTGCCGCACGCTGCGCGCCGAGGGCAACAACGTGCCGATAATAATGATAACCGCGCGCGAGGAGGAGACGGACAAGGTCTTCGGCCTCGAGCTCGGCGCGGACGACTATATCACCAAGCCCTTTTCGATGCGCGAGCTGCTGGCCCGCGTGCGCACCAACATGCGCCGCGCGGCCTCCATGGTCCCCGCCGCGCCCGAGGAGCCGGGCGACCAGATAAGAGTCAAGGACATCACCATAGACCGCACCCGCCGCGCCGTTTACAAGAACGGCAAGGAGCTGGAGCTTACTCAGCGCGAGTATGAGCTCATCAAGTTCCTCGCTGAAAACCCCGGGCGCGTCATGTCGCGCGAGGAGCTCATGGGCTCCGTCTGGCAGTACGACTATTTCGGCGACCTGCGCGCGGTGGACGTGGCCGTGCGCCGCCTGCGCGAAAAGCTGGAGGACAACCCCTCAGAGCCGGTCTACGTCATGACCAAGCGCGGCGCGGGCTATTACTTCGCCGATTGAGGGCCGCGGCATGAACCGGAGCCTTTACACAAAGCTGGTGCTCATAATTCTCTTCCTCATCATCGCCCTGACGGCGGTGACGGGGGTGTTCCTCACGCGCGGCGTGCGCAGCTACTACCTCAACGAGTTCTACGCGCGCATGCAGGAGGTCTTTGCGGACGAGGAACTGGCATCGGGCCTGCGCTCGGCCGCCGAGGCGGGCGACCCTGACAACATGGCTGAGGTGCTCGGCGCCTACACCGGCCGCCTCGGCATCGACACGGGCACGAGGAACTACCACATCCTCTCCGGCGACACGGGCCGCTGGCTCGCGGGCAGCACCACGCCCGAAAACGGCATCGCCGTCACGCCCAACATCATCAGTGCGCTCTCGGGAGAAAACGGCTACGCCAGCGACCCGACGGCGGACTATATGGACGTCGCCCTGCCCATAGAGGGCGGCTCCACGGGTTATATCGTCTACGTCATCGACAACCGCGCCACGATGCAGAGCCTCAACAGTCAGCTGCTGCAGATCATAGTCGAGGCGATGGGCGTCGGCCTCATCATCTCGGTATTCCTCAGCCTGCTGCTGGCCAAGACCATGATAGCGCCCATCCAGGACCTCACCCGCGCCGCGGAAAAGGTCGCGGGCGGCGATTTCACGGGCAAGGTGGACAACGAGTCCAAGGACGAGATAGGCGTCCTGACGCGGACATTCAACGATATGGCCGTGCAGCTTGAGGATACGCTCTCCGACCTCAAGAAGTCGGAGCAGATGCGCCGCGAGTTCGTGGCCAACGTCTCGCACGAGCTGCGCACGCCCATAACCAGCGTCAAGAGCTATGCAGAGACGCTCGAGGGCGAGCCGGACATGCCTCAGGAGGTGCGCCAGAAGTTCCTCGGCGTCATTCTCAACGAGTCCGACCGCATGACGAAGATAGTTCAGGACCTCCTCACGCTCTCGCGCTTCGACGCTGGCAGCATAGAGTTCAGCTTCGACTACTTCAGCTTTGAAAAGAGCGTCCGCGACGTCTACAACGCCACGCTGATGGAGGCGCAGGCGCACGGGCACGAGTTCTCGCTGGAGCTGGAGATCCCCCTGCCGAAGATCTACGGCGACAAGGCGCGCGTGGAGCAGGTGCTCATGAACATGGTCTCGAACGCCATAAAGTACACGAAAAACGGCGGGCGCATAAGCATGACTGCGGGTTGGAAGGACAGCGAGGTCTGGTGCACGGTCAAGGACAACGGCATCGGCATCCCGCAGGAGGACACGGCCAAGGTCTTCGACCGCTTCTACCGCGTGGACAAGGCGCGCAGCCGCGAGTCCGGCGGCACGGGCCTGGGCCTCTCGATAGCACAGGAGATAGTCGTGCGCCACGGCGGACGCATAGACCTGCAAAGCCGCCTCGGCAAGGGCACGAGGATAACTGTCTGGCTGCCCGTGGAGGGCCCGGCAGATGCGTAAGGGTTTTCTTTCGTCGCTCTCGCCCAAGGCGAGACGGCGCGTCATCGGGCTGGCTCAGGACCTCGTCATAATCGCGCTCACCGTCTCGGCGCTGCTCATGGCGGGCAGCGGAGGCATGCTCGGGCTCTCCGAGGGACTCCCCGCGGGCGTGCTCGGCTCCCAGACGGAGCAGGGCTACGGCGAGCAGAAGGGCTACACCGCCGCGGCAGAGCCGCTGAGCATGATGCTCACGCCCGAGTCCGGGGCTCACTGCGGCATAATGTACTCCGGGCAGGAGCTCCAGTCCGCATACGAGCGCTATTCCGCCACGCTGGCTGAGGCTCTCGGCTCCTCCGGCGAGCCTGAGGAGATAAGCGAGGAGGCGTGGCGCAGCGCGCTCAACGAGACCGGCGTCTTTTTTGACTTTTACTGCGATTTTCAGCTCTCGAGCCTTGCAATATGGCTGGGTACGGACATAAGCGGCTCCGCCGCCGGACACACTGCGCGGCGCATCTGCATCTACCTCGACGAGGGACAGGTCTGGCTCAGCTACATCCGCAGCCGGGACCGCGGCGGCTTCTACCGCTGCTCGACCTCCGTCTCTGCCTCCGAATTCGCCGCAAGGGTGGCCGAGTGCCTGCCCAACGGCGCTGAGTACGTCTTTGAGCTCTCGCCGAGCTACGACGCGCTCGACCCCTACACCGTGCTCGTGCAGGACACCATAAGCCTCGACGCGATATCCGGCGAAAACTCCCTCAAGGACGCCGGGGACGAGGAGCTCTTTACCGCCTTCGGGCTCAACAGCTACCTCGCCTCGACCTACCCGGAATCGGACGGCACGCAGGTGAGCGTCGAGGGCGAGGCCACGCTCAGGCTGGGCAGTGACGGGGAACTCAAATATTCGCTCAAGCTGCTCGAGGACAGCGGCGTCAACCTCTCGCCATCGGACGCGATAGAGCTCACGCGCCGCCTCGTTGAGGACACCGCCGGGCGCTGCTGTGGTGAAGCCGAACTCAGTCTGTCGTATATCTACTGTGACGGCGATACGGGCGAGTACACCATCTGCTATGACTATATCTACGACGGCGTGCCCATCCGCATCTCCGGACGCGAGCACGCGGCAGAGATAGTGGTCACGGGCGACCGGGTGACCTACGCCTCCATCCTCTTCCGCTCCTATGAGGCGACGGGCGGCACGGAGACGCCCCTGCCTGCACATCTGGCCGCGGCGCTGCTGCAGGCCGAGGGCGGCGGGGAGCTGCTCCTTAGCTATACGGACGACCTCGAAACTGTCAAAACGGACTGGAAAAAAGCCTGATGGATTCTCTCAAAGTCAAAAACTTCATAATAATCGTGCTGCTGATCGTCAACGCCGTGCTGCTGGCCGTGGTCGTGAGCGATGCACTGCGCGGCGACGAGCTCTGGGACCAGTCGGTGGAGGGCGCTGTGGCGCTGCTGGAGTCGAACGGCATATCCGTCTCTCCGGACGCTGACCTCAGCACCCGAAGTCTGAACCAGCGCAGCGTTTCGCGCAGCGCAGAGCTTGAGCGCGAGGCCGTTGATGATGTGCTGGGCGGCATGACCAGCGAGGACCGCGGCGGCGGCATAATCCACTACGGCGGGGCGAACGGCGAGGCCGTTTTCCGCGGTACCGGCGGCTTCGATATCCAGTTCACCGCTTCAGGCGCGCCGGAGGCCGAGGATGCCGTACGCACGGCCCTCGGAATAGCCAAAAAGCTTGGAATAAGCCTGCTTGAGGACTCGTGCGTCACGACCACCTCGAACAGCAGCACCATACTGGAATTCGCCTGCGCCTACGACGGCGCGCGCATCGTCAACTGCACCGTGGAGTTTCGCTTCATGCTCGGGCGGCTTTACTCCGTCTCGGGCACAAGGCCGCTCGACACCGTCACCTCGGAGACCGAGACCAGCGTCATAGACGTGCCCACGGCGCTCATGCGCTTCCTTGAGCTCACGCGCGACAAGGGACACATTTGCAGCGAGCTGCGCGGCCTTGAGCTCTGCTATGCCTTTTCCGCCTCCGCCTCGGGCGAGGGCAGCCTTACCCCGATTTGGCGCGTCGTGACCGACACCGGCGAGTTCTACATCAACGCCGTGACCGGACGGGAGGAAGTACTTGCCTGATTGTCTTGAATAAATGGGAACAATGTGTTAAAATACTTTGTTAGTATGGCGTCCATGCGGACAAAATATATCTGCGGGCCGGTCTCAGGACCGGGCAGAACAGTGCGGGCCTCTTTCCCCACGGCTTTGGAAGGTGAATTGTTTGGAAAAGTATGTCATTAAAGGTGGCAAGCCCCTGTACGGAGAGGTGGAGGTCAGCGGCGCTAAGAACGCCGCCGTGGCCATAATCCCGGCCGCCCTTATGGTTAACGGCGTATGCCGGCTTGAAAATATTCCTCAGATAAGCGACGCGGACATGCTCATGACGATACTCGAGCACCTCGGCGCTAAGATACGCATGATAAACCGCAACACGGTGGAGATAGACTGCACCGACGTGCGGTATACCGATGCCCCCTATGACCTGATGCGCAAGATACGCGCATCCTACTACCTTATCGGCGCTATGCTGGGCCGTTTCGGCGCGGCCAAGACCACGATGCCGGGAGGCTGCAATTTCGGCGTCCGGCCCATCGACCAGCACATAAAGGGCATGACCGCCCTCGGCGCGGACGTGGAGGTCACGGGGGGCTTCGTCTATGCCAAGGCCATAGACGGCAAGCTCCACGGCACGAGGATATATCTCGACAAGGTCTCCGTCGGCGCGACGATGAACATCATCCTCGCGGCCTCCATGGCCCGCGGCAGGACGGTCATCGAGAACGCGGCGAAGGAGCCGCACATAGTCGACCTTGCGAACTTCCTCAACTCCATGGGCGCCGACGTGCGCGGCGCGGGCACGGACTCGGTCAAGATAAACGGCACCGACAGCCTGCACGGCGGCACCTACACCATCATCCCCGACCAGATCGAGGCCGGCACCTACATGGTAGCGGCCGCGGCAGCGGGCGGTGAGGTGAAGATAAACAACGTCATCCCGCGCCACCTGGAGTCCATCTCCGCCAAGCTGCGTGAGATGGGCGTGACGGTCATCGCAGGCGAGGACTGCGTGACGGTCAAGAGCTCCGGCCGGCTGAGGAAGGTCAACATCAAGACGATGCCTTATCCCGGCTTCCCGACGGATATGCAGCCGCAGTTTGCCGCGGCGCTCTGCCTCGCCAACGGCTCAAGCGTCATTACCGAGGGCATATACGACAACCGCTTCAAATACCTCACCGAGCTGCGCAAAATGGGTGCGCAGGTGCAGGTGGACGGCCGTGTCGCGCTCATAGAGGGCGTCGACAAGCTCTGCGGCGCGCCGGTAGCGGCCTGCGACCTCCGCGCGGGCGCAGCCATGGTCATAGCCGGACTCTGCGCCGAGGGCACTACCGAGGTGGAGGACGTCCACTATATCGAGCGCGGCTATGAGGACTTCGTCGGCAAGCTCAGAAAGCTGGGCGCTGATATCGCGCTGGTGCATGAGCCCGACGAGCCGGAGCGCATGAAATCGGTGAACGCCGGCTGATGCAGATAAGTGTATTCGCCAGCGGCTCCACCGGCAACTGTGCGCTCGTGCGCGCGGGAGGGGAGAAGCTGCTGATAGACGCGGGCATCTCGCTCCGGCGCATAAGCGGCTTTCTTGCCGCCGAGGGCCTGAGCCCGACGGAGCTCTCGGGCGTGCTCATAACCCACGAGCACGCGGACCACGTCTCGGGGCTCCCGATGCTCACGAAAAAGCACGGCACGCGCGTCTTTGCGCCGCGCACCGTGGCGGCGCGGCTGCGCGGCATGCTGCCCGCCGTCGCGGATTACATAGACGTCATACGCGCGGGCGAGCCCTTTTCGCTGGGCGGCGCGGAGATATGCGCCTTCCATACGCTGCATGATACCGACGAGAGCGTGGGCTACCGCATAGAGGCCGACGGCGCTTCATTCGGACTCTGCACCGACCTGGGCTGCCTGACGGACGAGGTGCTCGGGGCCATGTGCGGCGTAGACATGGCGGTCATCGAAGCCAATTACGACGAGCAGATGCTCTGCGACGGGCCCTATCCCGTCTATCTCAAGCGCCGGATACTCTCGGACCACGGCCACCTCTCGAATGTGGAGGCCGGACGTCTGGCCGTCAGGCTTTCCGAGAGCGGGGCGCGCAGCCTGATACTCGGCCACCTGAGCCGGGAGAACAACCGCCCTGAAAAGGCGCTGGCCGCCGTGTCTGCCGCGCTGATGGAGGCGGGGGAGAGCCCGGAGCTCGCGGCGGCGCCGCCGCTGGGCGCCGTGCGCATGGAGGCGAGCGCAAAATGCCGGGTTTGAGCTTCATCTTCGTGGGAAAAATGCGCGAGCGGCACTATGCCGCAGCGTTTGAGGAGTATTATAAGCGCCTCGGTGCCTTCGGAAAGCCCGAGCTGCGCGAGATAGCCGAGGAGCGGCTGCCGGAGCAGCCCTCGGAAAAGGAAATAGCGAGGGCGCTCGAGCGCGAGGCCGCGGAGATCGAAAAGGCCGTACCGAAGGGCGCCTACGTTGTTGCGCTCTGCGTGGAAGGGCGCGAGATGTCCAGCACGGAACTCGCCGGGACGCTGGACGCCGCCATGGGCGCGGGAGCGTCGAAGCTCTGCTTCATAATCGGCGGCTCCTTCGGGCTGCACGAGAGCGTGAAGCGCTCCGCGGATCTGAGGCTGTCCATGTCCCGGATGACCTTCCCGCACCATCTCGCAAGGGTGATGCTCGCGGAGCAGGTATACAGGGCGTTCACCATAATGAACGGCGGGCGCTATCACAAATAAGGGGGAAAACAGCCTATGGGTGGGCACAATCTGGACTGGGCACGGGATCTGCCCGGCAAAACAGCTGAGAAGTGGCCCCGGGACGAGCAGGGCAATTTCGTTGAGGCGGCGTATCTGACCACCTGCTCGCAGCTCGACCTGGGCGATGCCATCGTTACGGGGATACTGGACTCCTTTGACATCCCGTATGTTAAGAAATACCCGCATTACGGCGGTTTCGGCAACCTTATGCTCGGTATGAGTGCGGAGGGTGTGGACATATTCGTGCCTGAGACGATGCTCGAGGATGCCAAGAACATACTTGAAGGAGAGGCAGAAGATGAAGAGGAGCTATAAGGAAGAATATCAGTACTGGCTGGACAGTCCCGCGCTCGGCGAGGAGGAGTGGAAGGAGCTTTCCGCCATCGCCGAGGACGATAAAGAGATAGAGAGCCGCTTTTTCGCGCCGCTGGAGTTCGGTACCGCCGGACTGCGCGGCATAATGGCCACCGGTCTCAACCGCATGAACATCCACGTCATCCGCTGGGCCACCCAGGCCTTTGCCGCGGTCATCAAGGCCGAGGGCGAGGAGGCCTGCAAGAAGGGCGTCGTGGTCTGCTACGACTGCCGCCTGAACAGCGAGCGCTTTGCTCGTGAGGCCGCAGGCGTCATGGCCGCCAACGGCATCCGCGTGCGCATCTTCGACGCGCTGCGCCCCACGCCTGAGCTCTCCTTTGCCGTGCTGCACTACGGCGCCACGGCGGGCATCAACATAACCGCCAGCCACAACCCGCGCGAGTACAACGGCTACAAGGTCTACTGGTCCGACGGCGCCCAGCTCCCGCCGCAGCATGCCGCCGCCGTCGCCGCCGAGATGGGCAAGCTCGACATCTTCCACGACGTGAAGCGCCTGAGCTTTGACGAGGCCATGGCAAGTGGGCTTGTCGAGGTCATCGGTGCGGAGACGGACGAGGCCTTCCTAGCCAACGTCATGAGCATGTCCATCAACAAGTCCGTCGTGGAGAAGGTCGCCGACGAGTTCAAGATAGTCTACACGCCCTTCCACGGCGCGGGCTACAAGCTGGTGCCGGAGGCGCTGCGCCGCCTCGGTGTGAAGCACCTGTTCCCGGAGCCGAAGCAGATGGTCATAGACGGCAACTTCCCCACGGTCGTGAGCCCCAACCCGGAGAACCCGGAGGGCTTCTACCTCGCCGTGGACCTCGCCAAGCAGGTCGGCAGCGACCTCATCATCGGCACCGACCCGGACTCCGACCGCGTGGGCACCATGGTCCGCGGCAAGGACGGGGAGTATCGCACCATCACCGGCAACCAGATGGGTGTGCTGCTGCTCGACTACATCATCACCGCCAGGCGCGAGGCGGGCACCATGCCTGCAAACCCCGCCTTCATCAAGACCATTGTCACCACCAACATGGGCCGTGAGATAGCCGAGAAAAACGGCGTCCACGTCGACGAGACCTTCACCGGCTTCAAGTTCATGGCTGAGAAGCTCGCCGAGTATAAGCGCGAGGGCTCCTACGAGTACATACTCGCCTACGAGGAGAGCTACGGCTACATGATGGGCGACTATGTCCGCGACAAGGACGCCGTCACCGCCTCCATGATGATAGCCGAGATGGCCGCCTATTACTTCTCCAAGGGCATGACCCTGGCCGACGCGCTCGAGGGCCTCTACGAGAAATACGGCTGGTTCATGGAAAAGACGCTCAACCTCGTCATGCCGGGCCTCGACGGTCTGGAGAAGATGAAGGCGCTGATGGCCTCCCTGCGCGCCAAGCCGCCCCGCGAGATCGGCGGTTCGGCCGTCCTCGGCATGCGCGACTACCAGAACGGCACGGTCTCCGTCGCGGAGCTCGGCGTCGTCGGCAAGACGCACATTTCCGGCTCCAACGTGCTCTACTTCGAGCTGGAGGACGGCACGTCCTTTATCGTCAGACCCTCCGGCACCGAGCCGAAGATAAAAGTGTACATTCTCACCCAGGGCGCTGACAGGGCCGAGTGCGAGGCCCGCGTCGCAAAATATACAGCATTCGCGGAAGAACTGAGTAAATGAAAGAATACCTCAAGATCTTTTGGGCCTTCATTAAAGTGGGGGCCCTTACCTTTGGGGGCGGCTATGCCATGCTGCCCATACTCCAGCGTGAGGTCGTGGAGCACAACCACTGGGCCAGCGAGGAGGAGATCATGGACTACTACGCCATGGCCCAGTGCCTGCCCGGTATCATCATGGTCAACACCGCGGCCTTCGTCGGCCGCAGGTGCCGCGGCAAGCTCGGCGGCGTTGTGGCCGCGCTGGGCTCCATGCTGCCCTCGCTCATTATCATCACCGTCATCGCAATGTTCCTTACGGCGTTCTCGGATTACGCCGTGGTCAAGAACGCCTTCGCGGGCATCCGCGTCTGTGTCGTCGTGCTCATCATCAACGCGGTGGTGAAGCTCTGGAATAGCGCCATCGTGGACTGGAAGTGCCTCGTTATCATCTTTGCGCCGGTCTGCGTGCTCTCGCTCGTGACCGACATATCCCCCATCCTCTTTGTCGTCGCCGCCGCCGTCGTGGGCATCGGCCTGCAGGCGCTCGGCTGGCGCAAGGCGGGGAAGGAGGGCGGCAAATGATATTGCTCCGGCTCTTCTGGGAGTTTTTGAAGATAGGCATGTTCTCCGTAGGCGGGGGCATGGCCACGCTGCCCTTCCTCTACGACCTGGCCGACAGCACGGGTTGGTATACTTACGCCCAGCTAGCGGATATGCTCGCTGTCAGCGAGTCCACCCCGGGCCCGGTGGGTATCAACATGGCAACCTATGTCGGCTACACCGTCGGCGGCTTTGGCGGAGCGGTGATAGCCACGCTGGGAATAGTGCTGCCCGGCGTCATACTCGTCATGATAATTGCCAGCGTTCTGGCCAAATTCCGCGGCAACCGCTATGTGGAAGCCGCCTTCTACGGCCTGCGCCCGGCCTCCACGGCGCTCATCGCGGCCGCCGGAGTCTCAGTGGTGGAGATATCCCTGCTCAATGTCAGCCTCTTTAAAGAGACCGGCGTATTTACGGACCTCATCTCCATCCCAGCCATCATCCTGGCCATTGTGATATGGCTCCTCACCAATGTGGTGAAGCCCACGAAGAAGCTGCATCCCGTGGTGTTCATAGCGGCATCTGCGGTGGTGGGCATAGTCTTCTCCTTCGGCGGGGCCTAGCGTGGGCGGCATGATCCGGACTCGTTTTTGAGCTCGCCCGCCGCCCCATGGCATCGCCGCCGTCGCTTGAAGGGCGACAGCCCGTCTGCCCGCCGCCGTCATCGCCCTGAGACGGCGGGCGAGCTCAAAAATCTTCGACCCTGCGGGTGGCCTGCCTGTGTCCGGCAAGGCTTGACGACGCAGATGGGCTGACGCCCTTCAAGGAGGAAAACGCAGCCGGGCGCTGGCAGGCCCCCGCAGAGCGGGTTTGGATCATCCTGCCCACGCTAAATCACCACCGGAGCGAGGAGCAGGACGTATACAAAGGAAAATACAGCGCTCAGGCACCGCCCGGTGAAATGCCGGGCGGTGCTTATTTCCGCCCCGGAGACCACGGCGGAGGTCTGGAAATGGACCGAAAGCCCGCCCCAGCCTATGACAAGTGCGCAGACGGCGAGGTTCAGCGGCGTAGCCGAGAGGCCGCGCATCGCACCCACGCCGCCGCCGAGCTCGAAGAAGCCCACTACCGCCGCACGGCAGGCGGAGACCTCCAGCCCGGTGAGCCGGGAGAGGTCGAGCGCGAGCGCGGGCAGCAGCCCCACGGCGTCGAGCGTGCCGGTGATGACTCCGAAGGCTACGACAAAGCCGCAGACATTGAGCATGTTCCGCACCGAGGTCGTGACGGCGGAGGGCAGGGCCCCGGCGCGCGGGGGGCGTATCTCAGGCAGTCGCAGCGCCGGACGGGGACGCCCCAGTGAGAGCAGCACACCGGCCGTGAGCGCCGCGAGGATGTGCGCGGCGTAGAGCACGAGCCCGGCCCGCGCGCTCCCGAACACCCCCGCGCCCGCCGCACCGAGGATGAAAGCCGGGCCTGAGTTGTTGCAGAAGCCCAAAAGGCGCTCGCCCTCGCCGCGCTCGAGCTCCCCGCGCTCCACCAGCCCCGCCACCGAGGCCGCGCCCAGCGGATAGCCGGCCATGAGCCCTAGAATGAGTGCCGCACAGCCTGAGCCGGGGACGCCGAAGAGCCGGCGCATCCCCGGAGCCGTCAGCCGTCCCAGCCGCGAGGGCAGCCCCAGCTCCTGAATGAGCGCCGAGAGCACGAAGAAGGGGAAAAGCGAGGGTATGAGCACCTCGCCGCAGAGCCTGAGCGAATAGCGCGCGGCCTCCATCGCCTCCGCCGAGCAGGCGATAAGCGCGAGGGCCGAGGCAGCGGCCGCCGCGGCGTAGAGCGCAAGGGCGCCTTTTTTCATGCGAACACCTCCCGTAAGCCTTGTCTCAGAATTATATTTGTTCCCGGGACATAAAATCACCTTACGGGGGTGATGAAAATGTCAGGCTACGGCTTTCGCGAGGATATTGCAGACCGTCTAAGTCTCCCGGCCGAGGCGGCGGGGCTGATGAAGGTCACCGTCATGGGCCGCAGCCGCGCGCTCATCGAGGACCACCGCGGCCTCGCGGGCTACACGCGCGAGCGGATAGAGGTGAACGGCGGCAAAACGCGCCTCATCATAAACGGCGAGGCTCTGGAACTGACGGCGATGGACAGAGAGGCCCTTCTGGTCACGGGGCGGATACTCTCGGTGGAGTTTATATGAGCGCGCGGCGGATATATCTGCGCGGCAGCGTGTGGGTTCAGGTCGAGGGCGCGGAGCCGCCGCGGTTTCTGAACGCGCTGGCCGAGGCGGGGATACGCTTCTGGGGCGCGGAGCCGGCGGATGATTTCACGCTCCGGCTCGCGCTGCGCCCGAGGGACCTCGAGACCGCGCGCGGACTTGCGGCGCGCTGCCAGTGTTCGATAAAAACACTCAAGCTCCGCGGTGCGCCCGCCGTGAGGCGGAGGCTGCGCCACCGCGTGGCGCTCATGGCGGGGCTTGCCGTCTGCTTTACGCTGCTCGCGGCCTCACGGCTCTTCGTCTGGGATATAGAGGTCGAGGGCAACGAGACCGTCTCAAAGGGCGAGATACTCCGCGCCCTGGCCGAGTGCGGGGTGGAGAGCGGCTCCTTCTGGCCGACATGGTCGGCGGATACGATAAAAAACGAGGTCATACTCCGCGTGCCGGAGCTCGCCTGGGTCGGAGTGAGCGTGGACAGCTCACGCGCCGTTGTGAGGGTGCGCGAGCGCGACAAGGCTCCCGAGGTCAGCGACAGGGACGCACCGTATTCGGTAACGGCGCGCAGAACGGGCATAATAGAGCGGACGGAGGTCTACCAGGGCGCGGCGCTGGTGGAGCCGGGAGACGCGGTGCTTGAGGGCGAGACGCTGGTGTCGGGCGCCGTAGAGAGCGGCCTCGGCACCGTGCGCTATGTCCACGCCTCGGCAAAAATAGAGGCGCGCACCTACTACGAGCTCACCGCTGCCGCTCCGCTCGAATACAACGAGGCCTCGGAGAGCAAGAGCCACACGCGCTGGGCGCTCGCAGTGGGCGGCGGAAGGCTGAATCTCTACGCCGGGGGCTCCGAGCTGGACGAAAACTGCTCCAAGGTCACGAGAGAGTATGCCTTTGAGTGGCCGGGGGTCTTTAGTTTGCCGGTTTCTCTTGTGCGTGAGGACATTTTGGAGTATGATATAGTAACCCGGACTGCGGATACCGACGCACTGAGGCAGAGGCTTGAAGAACAGCTTACGTCGGAGCTGGAACGGCTGCTTGACGGCCGGGGAGAGGCCCTCAGCCAGAGCTTTTCCGCCAGCGAGAGCGGCGGTGTGCTGTACGTCACGCTCCGCGCCGAGTGCCTGGAGGACATAGCGGCCGAAACTCCGGCCGAATAGATATCGAGGTGTACCAATGATAGAACGTACCCTGCCCATAGACAGGATGGAGAACGTGATAAACGTTTTCGGCTCCTTTGACCAGAATCTGAGGATAATTGAGACCGAGCTCGGCGTCCGCGTGACCGACCGGGACGACCAGCTGCGCATCTCGGGCGAGCCGGAGGACGTGATGACGGCGGAGAAGGCGATAAACGGCCTTCTGCAGCTTGCTTCCCGCGGCGAGGCCATCGACGCGCAGAACGTGCGCTATATTCTGAAGCTCGTCTCCGAGGGCCGCGAGGCCAAGATATCGGAGCTCTCGGGCGACGTGGTGTGCATCACGGCCAAGGGCAAGCCCATAAAGGCCAAGACCCTGGGCCAGAAGGCCTATGTGGACGCGATGAACGCCAACACGATAACGCTCGGCATCGGCCCTGCGGGCACAGGCAAGACCTACCTCGCCGTTGCCGAGGCCGTCGCGGCCTTCCGCAGTGAAAAGGTGAACCGCATCATCCTTACGCGCCCCGCGGTCGAGGCGGGCGAGCGCCTGGGCTTCCTGCCCGGCGATTTGCAGAGCAAGGTCGACCCCTACCTGCGCCCGCTCTACGACGCGCTCTTTGAGATGCTCGGGCCTGAGACCTACAACAAGTACCTCGAGCGCGGCAACATCGAGGTTGCGCCGCTCGCGTACATGCGCGGCCGCACGCTGGACGACAGCTTCATCATCCTCGACGAGGCACAGAACACCTCGCGCGAGCAGATGAAGATGTTCCTGACGCGCATAGGCTTCGGCTCCCGCGTGGTCATCACCGGCGACGTGACGCAGATAGACCTGCCCGGCGACAAGGTCTCGGGCCTCAAGGAGGCCATGCGCGTGCTCCGGGACATAGATGACATCGCCATATGCAAGCTCACCGGCGCTGATGTCGTCCGCCACGAGCTGGTGCAGAAGATAATCGAGGCTTACGAAAAGGACGAAAAACGCCGCGCCCCGCAGCAAAAGCTCGACCCGGCGAAATTCAAGAGGAAGAAATGAAGGATAAGCTCTGACGCGGACGAAACTTTCATTCGTGCGCGAAGCGAGCAGATGATCGCCCGCCCAGCCTCCGCCGGGGGCGGACGTGCTCACCCAATTCTGCGCTGACCACGGGCAGACACTGCCCACGCCGCGTGCGGCCCGCTA
The DNA here is from genome assembly GCA_900546485.1 of uncultured Eubacteriales bacterium. Taxonomy (GTDB): domain Bacteria; phylum Bacillota; class Clostridia; order Oscillospirales; family Oscillospiraceae; genus Scatomorpha. The sequence continues at coordinate 24,135 of URDK01000001.1, read as the reverse complement.
TCGTAAAGACTGCACTAGAGCGCTTTTCTTTGACGGCTCGACGCCGTTTCTTTTGGCAAGACAAAAGAAATGGGGTCGAATGGCAGTAGGGCGTAACGTTTAGCGGCAAACGGAAAGGCGCACACGTAGGGACGTAAAGAAAGAGGGGGAAACCCCTTGATAGGGTTTCCCCCTCAGACCCCTTTCCTGATCTCATTTGCGCAAAAAGGAGGTTCCGCACTCTGTGGAGTGCGTGCAGGGGCTCTTCCCCTGCACGTAAGCCACCTTTGAAAAGGTGGACGAAACTTTCAAACGCGCTTCGCGCACACAAAAGATATAAAGCCGGGAGGATGACATACATGACATTGGAAGAAGCGAGAAAGAGCCTGAAAGACCTTGAGCTGCGTGAATTCGCCTACAACCACGCGGCGGGTATGCTGTATTTCGACGGCGTGACGGCCGCGCCGAAGGGGACCTACGTCTCCCGCGGCAAAACTCTCTCCGTGCTCAATGAGGCGGCGTATTCGCTCTCAAACAGCGAAGATGCCCGTGAGACGCTGCGCGTGCTCTCGGAGCACCTGGACGAGCTCACGCCGGCCGAGGTGCGCCTGGTGGAGCTGCGCGAGAAGGCATTGCGCTTCCGCAGCCGCGTGCCTGTGGACGAATACGTGGCGTATCAGGAGCTGCTCAACGAGGCGGCGACCGTGTGGCGCGAGGCCAAGGCCAAGTCGGATTACGCCATGTTCGAGCCGCTGCTGCAAAAGATAATCGACGCCTGCCGCCGCTTTGCCGAGCTGGTGGAGCCGGAGACCGACCCATACGACTTCTGGCTCGACAACTACGAGGAGGGCATGACGCAGGAGTTCTGCGACAAGTTCTTCGCTGAGCTGCGCTCAAAGCTCGTGCCGCTCATAGCAAAGGTCGGCGCGGCGGAGCCGCCCGACACCTCGCTGCTGAATGTCCGCTTCCCGCTCGACAAGCAGGACGAGCTCTCGCGCTGGCTCATGTGCTTCCTCGGCCTAGACCCGGACAGGAGCGCTCTCACGACTACGGAGCACCCCTTCACCATCGACTTTTCGCGCTACGATGTGCGCATCACGACGAAGTATTACGAGGACGCCTTCGCCTCCTCGATGTTCAGCGTCATCCACGAGGGCGGACACGCGCTCTACGAGCTGGGCACAGCGGAGGAATACGCCTTCACGCAGCTCGGCCGCGGAGTTTCCATGGGCGTGCATGAGAGCCAGTCCCGCTTCTTCGAGAACATAATCGGACGCTCCCGAGCCTTCTGCAGCCTGGTCTGGCCGGAGCTCGTGCGGCTCTGCCCGGAGCTCGGCAGGTACGATGCAGACATGTTCTACCGTGCGGTCAACGCCGCCCAGCCGGGGCTCATCCGCATCGAGGCGGACGAGCTCACCTACAGCCTGCACATAATGGTGCGCTACGAGCTCGAGCGCGCGATGCTCCACGGCGAGCTGAACGCCAGGGAGGTACCCGAGCGCTGGAATGCGCTCTACAAGCAGTACCTCGGCGTGGACGTGCCTGACGACGCGCACGGCGCATTGCAGGATTCGCACTGGTCAGGCGGCCAGCTCGGTTACTTCCCGAGCTACGCCCTCGGCAGCGCCTACGGCGCGCAGCTCATCGAGCGCATGAGGGGGAGCTTCGACGTGGACGCCGCTGTCGCCGCCGGCGACCTCGCGCCGGTGCGTGATTGGCTCGGTGAGCGCATCTGGCGCCACGGCAGCCTCATCAAGCCCGCGGAGCTCATGCGCTCCGCCCTTGGCGGCGAGTTCGACGCGAGCTGGTATACTAACTACCTTGAGGCCAAGATGCGCGAGGTGTACAAGCTGTAATGGGCGCGAAGATAATGGTGAGCCGCGATAAGCGCGGCCTTGGATATCCGGACGCGCGGCGGATGATACTCCGCGCGATAAATGCGGCGCTCCGAGCCGAGAGCGTGGGCGTGGACTGCGAGATAAGCGTCCTGCTCACGGATAACGAGGGCATCCATGAGCTGAACCGAGAGTATCGGAACGTGGACAGGCCCACGGACGTGCTGAGCTTCCCGGCAAACGAGCTGACGCCGGGCGAGTTCGACGCGGAAGCGTGCGACATAGACCCCGAGACGGGGAGAGCGTTCCTCGGGGATATGGCGATATCGCTTGAAAAATGCGCGGCGCAGGCTGTGGAGTACGGACACAGTTTTGAGAGAGAGCTGATGTACCTCACCGTCCACAGCACGCTGCATCTGCTCGGCTACGACCATGTGGACGAGGCCGAGATGAAGCGGCAGATGCGCGGGAGAGAAGAGGTAATAATGTCCGGGCTCGGCGTTTGAGCCCGTCTTATGCAGGGGAGAAAGAGAGAGGAATGAAAAAGGGTTCTGCCGCCGTGTTCCTGAGCTATGTGCTCTGGGGCATATTTCCGATTTACTGGAAGCTGCTCGCGGATGTGGACTCGGTGTATGTGCTGTGCTGCCGCATCGTGTTCTCACTTGTCGTGAGCCTTATTGTGGTGCCGCTGAGCGGCAAGTGGGGAGAGGCCATGCGCGTTCTGCGCGACAGGCGGCTCCGGCGTTATATGCTGGCCGCGGGGCTGTTCATCAGCTTCAACTGGGGCGCGTTCATCTACTGCGTCGCCTCAAACCGCGTGCTGGACGCTAGTCTGGCGTATTACATAAACCCCATCCTCGCCATACTCGTGGGCTTCATCGTGTTCCGCGAAAAGCTCACGGTGGCGCAGTGGGCAGCCGTGGCGCTCGCGGCGGCGGGCGTGGCGGCGCCGATGGTCATGGAGGGCGAGTTCCCGCTGCTGGCGGTGCTCATCGGCCTCTCCTTTGCCATCTACGGCGCGATAAAGAAAAAGGCCGACGTCCCGGGCGACGTGTCCACGTTTATCGAGACGCTGCTCGTCTCGCCCATAGCCCTGGCCGTTATAGTGGTCATGGAGCTGCGCGGCGGGCCGATAAGCAGCGGCGTCATAGGCGGCTGGCGGCTCATACTGCTGCCGCTGGCGGGCCTCGTGACCTACCTGCCGCTCTTCCTCTACTCGGCGGGCATACGCACGACGTCGATGTCGCTCTCGGGCATACTCATGTACATAAATCCAACGCTCCAGCTCCTCTGCGGCATACTCCTCTACGACGAGACGATGAGTCCGGCCATGACCGTGGCCTTTGTCTGCGTCTGGCTGGCGACGATAGTCTTTGTCGCGGGCGGGGAGATCGCGAGAAGAAGGGCAAAAATGAGGTGCAGCAACAATGGATAAGAACGCAATGATAACAATAGCGGGCCGCCCCAACGTGGGCAAGAGCACGCTCACCAACGCGCTGGTAGGGGAGAAGGTGGCCATAGTCTCCAACAAGCCCCAGACCACGCGAAACCGCATCACCGCGATAATAAACCGCGGAGACACCCAGTTGGTGCTGATGGACACGCCGGGCTTCCACCGGGCACGGACGCGGCTCGGCGAGTACATGGACAAGGTCGTGCGAGAGAGCGTCGCGGACGTGGACGCCGTGGTGCTGGTCGTGGAGCCCATAGCCTCCCTGGGACCGCAGGAGACGGAGCTGATACGTCAGATACGCGCATCGCGAGCCCCTGCCATACTCGCCATCAACAAGATCGACACCGTTGAGAAGCCGGAGCTGCTCTCCGTCATCTCGGCCTACGCTCAGACGCATGATTTTGCCGCCATAGTTCCAATATCGGCGAAAAAGGGCGAGGGCCTTGAGGCGCTGCTAGAGGAGATGGAGAAGTTCGCCGAGCCCGGCCCGCACCTCTTCCCGGAGGACATGTACACCGACCAGCCGGAAAAGCAGCTGTGTGCCGAGCTTCTGCGCGAAAAGCTGCTCTGGTGCCTGGATAAGGAGGTGCCGCACGGCACGGCGGTGGAGATAACGCGCTTCCACGAGCGCGAGGACGGCGTCATCGAGATCGACGCGACGATATATTGCGAAAAAGCCAGCCACAAGGGCATAATAATCGGCAAAAACGGTGCCATGCTCGGCAAGATCGGCGAGATGGCGCGCAAGGACATGGAGAGCTTCCTGGATACGAAGGTGTATCTCAAGACCTGGGTCAAGGTCAAGGAGAACTGGCGCGACTCCCAGCCGCTGCTGCGCAACTTCGGCTTTAACGATTAAATATTCCCATGTCTGAACCGGTGCGGCGGTGCAAAAACTAGCACCAGAGGTGATGGCCGTGAAGGACGACAACTTCTGGACGCTGTTTTGCGAGACGGGCGAGCCGCTGTACTGGCTGCTCAGCCGCGAGAGGCCGGCGCAGGATAAAAAGCCGGAGCCGGTCACGGAGAAAAGCAAAGAGAGGGCGGCCCGCTCCTGAGCCGCCCCGTTTAAAAGCGAGGCGATACATATGTTCCACACGACGAGGGGCCTCATACTGCGCGAGGCCAAGTACAAGGAATCCGACAAGATACTCACCATCCTCACGGAGACCGAGGGCAAGATAACGGCCAAGGCCCGCGGCGTGGCGCGAACGCGCAGCAAGCTCGCGGCGGCAACGCAGCTTTTGTGCTTCTCGGAGCTCACGCTGTTCGGCAACAAGGGCTACTGGACCATAAACGAGGCCGTGACGGTGGAGCAGTTCCGGGGCCTTCGCGGCGACATAGAGCTGCTCGCTCTGGGTAGCTATCTTGCGGAGCTGCTTGAAGCTGTCTCGGACGAGGACTGCCCCGAGCCGGAGATATTGCAGCTCGGCCTCAACAGCCTCTATGCCCTCGCCTCGGGGCTTTTCCCGCCCGAACAGGTGAAGGCGGCCTTTGAGCTGCGGCTCATGTGCCTCTCCGGCTACCGGCCGGAGCTGGAGGGCTGCGCCAAGTGCGGCAAGTATGAGATGGAGAGCGGCTACATCGTACCCGCCCACGGCGAGCTCTACTGTGAGGATTGCCCGCGGCCGGACGGCCTGCCGGTAGACAAGCCCGTGCTCGAGGCCATGCGCTATATAATTGACGCCGCGCCGAAGCGCATCTTTGCCTTCCGTCTCGACGACGAGGCGCTGCATCGGCTCGGCCGGGTCTGCGAGGCCTATGCGCTCTATGAGCTGGACCGCGGCTTTGCGAGCCTCGATTACTACAAAAAGGTCAGGAATATAAAATGACACAATACGAGAAATCCGCCGCAACGCTGGAGCTGCCCGCGATACTTGAGATGCTCGCGCGCCACGCCGTCAGCGATGCGGCCAAGGAGCGTGCCCTCGCGCTCTCGCCGGCCACGGATGCGGCGACGGTCAAGCGTCTGCTGGCCGAGACCAGCGCCGCGCGCGGCATGATGGTGAAGCGGGGCAGCCCCTCTTTTTCAGGCGTCAAGGACGTGCGCGCCAGCCTCTCGAGGGCGGACATGGGCGGAACGCTGAACATCCGTGAGCTCATGGACATCGCGGGCGTGCTCACCGCGGCGCGCATGGCGAGGTCCTGCGCCGCGGGCGACGGCCGGGGCAATGAAAAGACCTGCATCGACGGCCTTTTCAACTCCATCACCACCAACCGCTTCCTCGAGGACAAGATAAGCGGCTCCATCGCCGCCGAGGACGAGCTCGCCGACTCCGCGAGCCCGGAGCTCGCCTCCATACGCCGCCTCATCCGCGCCGCCTCCGCGCGCGTGCGCGAGGCGCTGCAGAAGATAATCTCCTCGCCGAGCTACTCGAAGGCGCTGCAGGACCCCATTATCACCACCCGCTCGGAGCGATACGTCGTGCCGGTCAAGGCTGAGTTCAAGAACACCGTGCCCGGCCTTGTACACGACGTCTCCGCCTCGGGCGCGACGCTGTTCATAGAGCCGATGGCCGCGGTAAAGGCCAACAATGAGCTGCGCGAGCTCCGCGCCCGCGAAAAGGCTGAGATCGAGCGCATACTCGCCGAGCTCTCCGCCGACTGCGCCGAGCACGCGGACGACATCTCCCGAGACTTCGGCATCCTCGTCTCGCTGGACCTCATCTTTGCCAAGGCGAAGCTGAGCTACGCCTACGACGGCATGGAGCCGGAGATCTCCGAGCGCGCCGTGGTGCTCCGAAAGGCCCGCCACCCGCTGCTGCCCAAGGACACGGCCGTGCCGATAGACCTCGAGCTCGGCGGCGAGTTCGACACGCTGGTCATCACCGGCCCGAACACCGGCGGCAAGACGGTCACGCTCAAGACCATAGGCCTCATGTGCGTCATGGCCGCCTGCGGACTGCACCTGCCTGTCGCGGACGGCAGCAGCGTGCCGGTTTTCAGCGCCGTGCTCGCGGACATAGGCGACGAGCAGAGCATAGAGCAGAGTCTCTCCACCTTTTCCTCGCACATGACAAACATTGTGCGCATACTTAATGAATGCGGCCCGAATACGCTCATCCTCTTTGACGAGCTGGGCGCGGGCACGGACCCGACCGAGGGCGCGGCTCTGGCCATATCCATAATCGAATACGCGAGAGAACACGGCTCCGTGATCGCCGCGACGACGCACTACGCCGAGCTCAAGGTCTATGCCACGACGGCCAAGGGCGTCATAAATGCCTCCTGCGAGTTTGACGTGGCGACGCTGCGGCCAACCTACCGTCTGCTGGTGGGCATCCCCGGCAAGTCGAATGCATTTGCCATCTCGGAGCGCCTGGGGGTGCCTGCGGAGATAATTGCCGACGCAAGGAGCCGCGTCGGCACCGAGAGCGCCAGCTTTGAGGCCACGATAGAGAAGCTCGAGTCCGTGCGCCAGGCGCTGGAGCGCGACCGGGATGAGGCCGAGCGCAAGCTCCGTGAGGCAGAGGAGAACCGCAAGGAGTCAGCCAAGATAAAGATAGAGCTCGCCATGCGTCTCGAAAAGGCCGAGCTCAAGGCGCGGCGCGACGCGGAGCGGATAATCGCCGAGGCGCGCGAGACCGCGGAGGCCGCCTTTGCCGAGATAGACGAGATGCGCTCTAGGGCGAATGCCGACGAGGACCACCGCGCGGCTAACGAGGCCCGCGCCGAGCTCAGGCGGCGTCTCAATGAGGCGGAGGAGCATTTTGCGGAGAAGCCCGCCATGCCCGAGGAAAAACGCGGCCCCACGCGTCCCGCCGTGGTGGGGGATACCGTGGAGCTGCTCTCCATGGGCGTCAAGGCCGAGGTCGTCGGCATAAACAAAGATGGTTCGCTGAGCCTCAGAGCGGGTATAATGAACGTGACGGCCCGCCAGGACGAGGTGCGCGTGACCGAAAAGCAGCCGAAGAAAAAGGTGGTGTCCTCCACCGGCACCGCCACATTCCGGCAGGCGGCGGTGGCCCCGGAGCTGGACCTCAGAGGCATGGAGACTCTGGAGGCCATACCGGTCATGGAGAGGTATATAGACTCCGCCGTAATGGGCAAACTTCATACCGTCACCATAATTCACGGCAAGGGCACCGGCGCGCTGAGGCAGGCAGTGCAGCAATCGCTCAGGAAAAACAAGGCCGTTAAGAGTTTCCGGCTCGGCAGATACGGCGAGGGCGAGACGGGAGTGACAGTTGTAGAACTGAAATAAATCCCCCTTTGCATGACAGAACTAGTTGTAGTAAATAGACAAATCGGGTAAAATCAGTTGACGTTTTCAGTGAAATTTGGTATCTTTATATTGCATGATGCCTGATTATCACAGGCAGGGGTTGTGGAAGGAGTGGCTCTCAGTGATATCCAAAGAGGTAACAATAAACAATCAGGTAGGTCTTCACGCACGGCCTGCGACCTTCTTCATCCAGAAGGCTAACGAGTTCAAGAGCAGCATCTGGATCGAAAGAGATGAGCGCCGCGTGAACGCCAAAAGCCTTCTCGGCGTGCTTTCTCTCGGCATTGTGAAGGGCACTGCCGTCAACATCGTAGCCGATGGTGTGGATGAGAACGAGGCCATTGCCACGCTCTCCGAGCTTATCGACTCCGATTTTTCTGAGTGATCCGCGCGACAAAGTAACGGCGGGGGCGTGTTTGCTGCACGCCCCCGCTTTTGCAGGTTTCAGGTTTGGTGATATGATGTCGAAAAACAGGGCGATCTTTGAGATGCTGCTGTGCGCCGCGCTGTGGAGCATAGCGGGCATTTTTATTAAACTCATACTGTGGAACTCTGTGGTCATCGCCGGACTGCGCAGCCTCATCGCGGGCCTCGTCATGTTCGTGTACATGCACACGCGCGGCATACGCTACACCGCCGACAGGCGCAGTCTTTTCAGCGGCGTCGCGCTCTGCCTCACCCTGACCTTTTTCGTGGCGGCAAACAAGCTCACCACGGCGGCAAACTCCATAGTCCTGCAGTTCACCGCGCCGATGTTCATCGTCGTATTCTCGGCGCTGTTCCTCAAAAAGCGCTTTTCACGCGCAGACGTGCTCGCCGTTGGACTGACTATGGTGGGCATCTCGCTCTTTTTCTTCGACCAGCTCACGCCGGGGCACCTCGCAGGCAACTGCGTTGCCATCGCCGCGGGCATGGCCTTCGCCTGCTACTACATGAGCCTCGACGGCGCCAGCGAAAGCCAGCGCATGAGCGCCATACTCACGGCGCACGGCCTCACCTTCCTCGTGAGCGTACCGTTCATCGTGATATATCCGCCCGAGCTCACGGTCGCGTCGGTGGGCTGCATACTCGTGCTCGGTATAGTTCAGCTCGGCATACCCTATGTGCTGCTGGGGCGGGCCTCGGGTGCCTGCCCGCCGCTGGCCTGCTCACTGCTCGGCGCGCTCGAGCCGCTTTTGAACCCCGTGTGGGTGTTCATCTTCGACGGCGAGGCTCCGGGTACCTGGGCGCTTGTCGGCGGTGTGGTGGTCGTAGTCACCATAACGGCCTGGTGCATCCATGGCGAAAAGCGTGAAAAGGCAGGCGCAGTATGAACGTTAAGCTCCCTGAACTGCGCGAGAAGGCCAACCGCCTCCCGCTGCTGCCCGGCGTATATATAATGAAGGATGCGCGGGGCGAGGTCATCTACGTCGGCAAGGCCAAGGCGCTGAAAAACCGCGTTTCGAGCTATTTCCGCGGCGAGCACCTGCCAAAGGTCGCCGCCATGGCCGACAAGGTGGACGACTTCGACGTCATCGTCGTTTCCAGCGAGTTTGAGGCGCTTGTGCTGGAGAACTCGCTCATAAAGCGGCACAAGCCGTACTATAATATACTTTTAAAGGATGACAAGGGCTATCCCTACATCCGGCTCGACACGCGCAGCGAGTACCCGACCTTCTCGCTCGCGAACCGCTATGCAAAGGACGGAGCGCGCTATTTTGGCCCCTTCGGGGGACGTTCCGTCACCAAGGACATCATAGACACCGTGTCCAAGGCGCTGCTGCTGCCGACCTGCTCGCGGAAATTCCCGCGCGACATCGGAAAACAGCGGCCCTGCCTCAACTACCACATGGGCGCCTGCGCCGGCTGGTGCATGGCCGGGCACACGGCCGAGGAATACCGCGCCGCAATCGAGCAGGCCGCCATGATACTCAGCGGCAAGACCAAGCAGCTCACCGATGAGCTGACGGAGAAGATGCTTGCCGCCTCGGAGGAGCTCCGCTTCGAGCTTGCGGCCTCCTATCGGGACCGCATCCGGGCCGTCGAGGGCCTGGGGAACCGCCAGCGCGTCATCTCCGCCGTCTATGCGGACACGGACGCCGTGGGCTTTTACCGCGGAGCTAAGAGTTGCTTTTCCGTGCTCCACTTCGTCGGCGGCGACCTCGCGGCCAAGGACTTCGAGCTCATGGAGGAGCCGCTGGAGGAGGACGGCGAGGCGGTATCCGGCCTCGTGAGGCAGTACTATTCAGGGCGCGGAGCCTGGCCGAAGTACATCCTCCTGCCCACGGAGACCGAGGACGCCGAGGCGCTCTCGCAGCTCTTCACGGAGCTCTCGGGGCACAAGGTCTCGGTCGAGACGCCCAAGCGCGGCGACAGGCTGCGCCTGGTGGAGAGCGCCGTCACCAATGCGCGGGAGGAATCCGAGCGCGCGGCGACGGGGGCGCAAAAGACGCTCAAGACGCTCGAGTGGCTGCAAAAAACGCTCGAGCTGCCCTCGATGCCGGAGCGAATCGAGGCCTTCGACGTCTCCAACCTCGGCTCGGAGGGCATAGTTGCGGCTATGACCGTGTTTGTGCGCGGCAGGCCGCTCAAGCGCGACTACCGCAAGTTCAAAATGAAGGACGTCACCGGCCCGGACGACTACGCCTCCATGCGCGAGGCCGTGGGACGCCGCTTCCAGCGGCTCATGGACGGCGACCTCAAGTTCTGCGAGGTGCCGGATCTGCTGCTCATAGACGGCGGCAGCGTCCACGCCGCTGCGGCTCGGGACACCCTGCATTCCCTGGGGCTGGAGCTGCCCGTGTTCGGCATGGTCAAGGACGACAAGCACCGCACCCGTGCGCTGACCACACCGGAAGGGGAGGAGATAGGCATCAGCTCCAACCCGGCGGTGTTCGCGCTCATCGGCACGATACAGGAAGAGACGCACCGCTTCGCCATCGAGTACCAGCGCAGTCTGCGCACGGCGAAGCTGCACTCAGCGCTCGACGACATAAAGGGCGTGGGCGAAAAGCGACGGAGCGAGCTTTTGAAGCACTTTGGCACCGTGAAGGCCATAAAGGCCGCGAGCCTGGAGGAACTTCAGAAGGCTGTGCCGAAGAACACGGCGCAGGCAGTTTACGAGTACTATCACGCAAATGACAAGGGGGAGTGACCCATGCGAGTCATCACCGGTACGGCCCGGGGCAGGAAACTGCTTGAGCCCGCGGGCATGCAGATAAGGCCGACGGCGGACGTCGTCAAGGAGGCTGTCTTCAACATCATACAGTTCGACATCGAGGGCCGGCGCGTGCTGGACCTCTTCGCCGGCACGGGCCAGCTCGGCATCGAGGCGCTCTCGCGCGGTGCGGCGGAGTGCGTGTTCGTTGACGAGAGCCGCGAAGCGCTCAAGATCGTCCGCGAAAATCTTTCCCGCTGCAAGCTGGAGGGGCGCGTCATGCAGTCCGACGGCCCTGCGTACCTCGAGCGCGCCGGAAAGTTTGACATCATCTTCCTCGACCCGCCATATGATACGACTTTGCTTGACAAATGCCTCGAAATAGTCCAAAATGTTGACATATTGACCGATGGTGGTATAATCGTCTGCGAAAGCCGTCGGGAAAAGGTGCTTCCGGAGCTGAAAGCTCCATTTTCCCGAGTTATCGACCGCAGTTACGGCAAGATAAAGATAACAGTATACAAAAAGGAAATTTGAGCTATGAGCATAGCCATCTGCCCCGGCAGCTTCAACCCCATGACGCTCGGCCACCTGAACATCGTCCGCCGCACGTCGCACATCTTCGACCGGGTTATCGTCCTCATCATGGTGAACGCTAACAAGCGCTCGCCCATGTTCACAATAGAAGAGCGCGTCGACATGGCGCGGCGCGTGGTGGAGCACCTGCCTAACGTCAGCGTCGAGACCTATGACGGACTGCTGGCAGAGTATGCAAAGCGCTTTGACAAGGCCGTCATCGTAAAGGGCCTGCGCGCCAACACGGACTTCGAAAACGAATTCCAGATGGCACAGATAAACAAGACCATAAACCCCAATCTGGAGACCATGTTCCTGACCTCGAGCGAGAAATACACCTTCCTCAGCTCATCGGTCGTGCGTGAGCTTGCCAGTTACGGGGCGGATCTTTCGGAGTTTTTACCACGCGAGATAATAGATGAAGTTTTGGCGAAAGCCAAGGTCGGAGGGGTATAAAAAATGGACAACGAGGTCATGGCGCTCATAGACGAGCTTTACTCCATGGTGTCCGAGGCCTGGGGCGTTCCCCTGGGCAACGATAAGTGCATCGTGGAGCGGGACAAGGTCCTCAACATGATCGAGGATATCAAGGCCCAGCTGCCCGTGGAGCTCTCGGAGGCCAAGCGCCTCGTCTCCGCGCGGGACGAGTTTATCGGCAACGCAAAGAAGGAGGCCGAGTCCATCCGCCGCACAGCGGAGGAAAAGGCCCGCGCGCTGGTGGACGAACAGGAGATAGTCCGCATCGCCCGCGCCCGCAGCAGCGAGCTCATGGCCAACGCCGAGAGCAAGAGCCGGGAGCTCCGTCACGTCGCCAGCGACTACGTTGACGACATCCTGAGACGCAGCGAGGAGAGCCTCACCGCCGCGCTCAACGAGGTCCGCGGCTCGCGCAGCCAGTTCCGCGCCGTGGCCGGAGTGCCGGACGCGCAGAGCGCTCAGCAGAAATAATTGGCAGTTTTTTCTCTGCCACACAACATATTGACGTTTTGGCGCCCATCTGTAAGGATGGGCGCCAAATTTTGTGCTGTTTGTGCCTGATTCGCGTTTTGCCGCCTTACAGCGGCGATTTTCTGTGCAAAAAAATATTTAAAAACCGCTTGCAATTTCGTGGGGAGCTAAATATAATATAAGCACCTGTGTGGGGCAAAGTGGTGGATAGTGTGGGATGAGCCCACGAAAAATGGCATATTTTAGCTAAACGTGCCGGCCTCTTTGCTATTTTTAAAGGAGGCGGCCGGGTTGACAGGCGAATATCAGCACACGCTCGATTCCAAGGGCCGTCTTTTCATACCCGCCAAGCTGCGCGACGAGCTGGGGGACACGTTTTACCTCACCGTCTCGGACGAGCGCTGCCTGAGGGCGTACAGCGCGGAGAGCTGGCAGAGCTTTGTGGACCGTGTGCGCGCCATGCCGTACGTGGACCGCAAAAAGATGCGTCCGTTTTTTGCCTGCGCTGCGAAGTGTGAGCTGGACGCACAGGGCAGGGCGCTGCTGCCGCAGATGCTGCGAGATTTCGCCGGGCTCACGAAGAACGTAGCCGTTGTCGGCTGCGACGACCACGCGGAGCTCTGGGATAGCGAGGCCTGGGCGCCGGTGCACGAGGGCGAGACCACGCCGGAGTACATCGCCGCAATGATGAAGGAGCTTAATTTCTGATGAGCGGACACATACCGGTGCTCCTTGACGAGTGCATAAAATATCTGAACATAAAGCCGGATGGGGTATATGTGGACGGCACGCTGGGCATGGGCGGACACTCCGAGGCCATCTTGCAGCGGCTGACGACCGGCCGGCTCATCTCCATTGACAGGGATACATATGCTATCGGCCGCGCGACGGAGCGGCTCGCTCCCTATGCCGACCGGCTCACAATTGTACACGGCAATTTCCGCGACCTGCCCGCAATACTAGATGAGCAGGGCGTGGAGCTTGTCGACGGTATGCTCTTTGACCTTGGCGTGTCCTCTCCGCAGCTGGACGAGGGCGGCCGGGGCTTTTCGTATATGGTGGACGCGCCGCTGGACATGCGCATGGACAAGTCCGACAACATAGACGCCTGGTTCATCGTGAACCGTTGGCCGGAGGACAAGATATGCCGCATCCTGTGCGACTACGGTGAGGAGCGACATGCCGCGCGCATCGCCCGGGCCATAGCCAAGCGCCGACAGGAGCAGGAGATAAAGACCACGCTGGAGCTGGTGGACATCATTAAATCCGCCATGCCTGCCGCGGCGCTGCGCGAGAAACAGCACCCGGCAAAGCGGAGCTTTCAGGCCATCCGCATCGCCGTGAACGACGAGCTGGGGGCCGTGGCCTCGCTGATGGAGACGGCGCCGGACCGGCTGAAGGTCGGGGGCCGCATCGCAGTCATCAGCTTCCACTCGCTTGAGGACAGGATAGTCAAAAGCGCGATACAGTCACGCGAAAACGGCTGCACCTGCCCGCGTGAGGCTCCCGTGTGTACCTGCGGCTTTGTGCAGACGCTCAGGAGCGTGACGCGCAAGCCCATAACCGCGGGCGGGGAGGAGCTGGAGCTCAACCCGCGCTCCCGAAGTGCAAAGCTGCGCGTTGCCGAGCGCGTCTGAGGAGGAGAATATGCCCAAAAGGACTTCCGCCTTCCCGGCTGAGCCGGAGAAGGAGTATGAATACAGCAGTACCGGCGCAGGGAAGCGCCGGTCCGCTCCGCGGCGCCGTACCCGGCGCTGGGTCGCGCCGTTCCTCTGTGTATTCGGCTTTGCGGCCGCGGCGGCGCTCTCGGTCTGCGCGCTGCTGGCCCGCGCCGACCTCACGGTGCTGCGCGATGAGTGCGCAGAGCTCGAGGAGCGTATAGAGGCTCTTGCAAACGAGCATGACCATCTGGTCATTGAACACGAGACAAAATATAACATCGCTTCCCTCGCGGCCTGGGCCGAAATGACCCCGGGCCTGGAACGCGTGGAGGAGCAGACGCCGGATAAGACCGTGACCGACCACGCGGAGATCGTCCCCGCAGAGGATGAGAGCTGGGGGATGGATAAAATATCTGACGCCATCTCTTCCGTTTCGGAATATTTTGCGCTGCCTTCGGAGTAGTATAATATCGCGGCCATGGCGTGTACATCGCCGCCGCGATATTGCCATTCCTGGAGGTGGGGCGTATGCCTCGAGGCGAAAACGGCCGCGCGCCCGGCGGCGGGCCGAACCGAATGATGCTCCGCCGCACACTGTTCCTGCTATCGGTGTGCGGCATAGCTGCTTTTCTGGTGCTCGGCGCGAGGCTGTACCAGATCCAGATAGTGCAGCACGACGAGTACGAGGCTGCGGCGATCGCCCAGCAGGTGCGCGAGACCACGGTAAGCGCCGCGCGAGGCACGATATATGACCGCAACGGCGTAGTGCTCGCCATGAGCGCGGGGGTGGACACCGTGTACATAAGCCCCGCCGAGATAGAGCGCTACGACGAGGACAAGGAGGCCATCGCGCGCGGCCTCTCCGAGATCCTCGGCGTGGACTACGAGACCATCCTCAAAAAGGCGGGGAACACGAACTCTTGGTACGAGGTCGTGGCCCGCAAGGTGGAGGAGGACGTGGCCGAGCAGGTGCGGCAGTTCAAATCCGACGGCGGATACGTCGGCATCAAGATCGAGTCCGACACAAAGCGCTATTACCCCAACGGCAGCATGGCCGCGCACGTCATCGGCTTCGTGGGACTGGACAACACAGGCCTCGGCGGTATAGAATCCCGCTATGACAGCGTGCTCTCGGGCGAGAGCGGCTATGTCATGCGCTCTACCACCGCGGCGGGCACGGATATGCTCTACTCGAGCTACGAGGACTATGTAGACGCCCGCGACGGCGACAGTATAAGCCTCACCATTGACGCCGTCATCCAGAATTACGTTGAAAAGCACCTCGCCCAGGCCGTGGAGGACTACGACATCCAGAACGGCGCGGCGGCAATCTGTATGGAGGTTGACACGGGTGCTATACTGTCTATGGTGTCGCTTGGCAATTTTGACCTCAACGACTACCAGACCATCAGCGCCGAGGCCGAGGCTGAGATAAGCAGCATAGCTCAGAGCGAGGACGAGTACAATGAGCTCTATGCCCTCGCCCAACAGCAGCAGTGGCGAAACAAGGCAATCTCGGATACCTACGAGCCCGGCTCGACCTTCAAGATAATCACTCTCGCCATGGCGCTCGAGGAGGGCGTGGTGAGCGAGAACTCGAGCTTCTACTGCGGCGGCAGCATGAACGTGCTCGGCCGCGGCACCCCGCTCAAGTGCTGGAAGCACGGCGGCCACGGCTCCCAGACGCTGACCCAGGCGGTACAGCATTCCTGCAACGTCGCCTTCGTGAACATCGGCCAGCTGGTGGGTGAGGAGAAGTTCTACGAATACGCCGAGGGCTTCGGCTTCATAGAGCGCACGGCCGACACCTCGCAGCAGCTCACGGCCAAGACGGGCATAGACCTCGGCGGCGAGAGCGGCAGCATCTGGTGGAGCGAGGACGTGTTCTGCAACCCGGAGAACCTCTCACAGCTCGCGGCGGCCTCCTTCGGCCAGACCTTCAATATAACGCCCATTCAGCTCATAACCGCGGTCTCCGCCTGCGTCAACGGCGGGAACCTCATGAAGCCCTACCTGGTGCAGAGCATCTCAGATTCGGAGGGCAACCTCATCTCCCAGACTGAGCCCGAGCTCGTGCGGAAGGTCATAAGCGAGGACACCAGCGCCGCGGTCTGCCGTATCCTCGAGCAGGTCGTAGGCGACCAGGTCGAGGGCACCGGACACAACGCCTATGTCGCGGGCTACCGCATCGGCGGCAAGACCGGCACCTCGACCAAGACCACCAAGGAGATCTCCGGCGAGAAGGAGTACATCGTCTCCTTCATCGGCTTCGCTCCTGCGGACGACCCGGAGATAGCCATACTCGTGCTGCTCGATGACCCGAGTTCCGAGAGCGGCATATACATCTCCGGCGGCCAGATGGCGGCGCCGGTGGTGGGGAAGATGATGGCCGATATCCTGCCCTATCTCGGCGTGGAGCCGGAGTATTCGGACTCCGAGCTCGCCGCAGCGGACCGGGCGGTGCCGGATGTCTCGGGCATGAGCCTCACTGAAGCGCGCAGCGCGCTGACGGAGGCGGGGCTGAACTGCCGCGTGATAGGCGAAGGCGACACGGTCACCGACCAGCTCCCGCGCGCGGGCGCGGTTATCGCATCGGGCAGCGAGGTGCTGCTCTATGCGGGCCAGAGCCCCGCACCGGTGGAGGAGACCATGCCGGATCTGCGCGGACTGAGCTACGAGGCCGCTATCGAGAAGCTGCGCGGTTTGGGCCTCTATGTCACGGCCGGAAACGGCGTGACCGACGCGCAGAGCGAGCTCATCTCCGGCCAGAGCATAGCGCCGGGAGAGAGCGTGGAGCACGGCACGGTCATAGAGGTCACCCTCTATAAAAACGAGAGTTCCATGTTGGGAATATACTGATACATTGAAAGAAGAAACTGGAGGAGTTTGCATGAAGCTTGCGGACCTGCTCAAAGGCGTGGAGGTGAGGGAGCTCAAAGCCTCGCCCGAGCTTGAGATAGCGGACGTGTGCTACGACTCACGCCGCGCGGCGGCGGATACGCTCTTTGTCGCCGTGCGCGGCTTTGAGTCCGACGGACACCGCTATATATACGCCGCGGCGGCGAAGGGCGCCGTCTGCGCCGTGTGCGAGGAGCCTCCCGAGTGCGATATACCCTACGTCATAGTCCAGGACAGTCGCCTTGCGCTGGCGCTGATCTCGGTCAATTACTTCCGTAGCCCGGCCTCCGAGATGGTCATGATGGGCGTAACCGGCACGAACGGCAAGACCACCACGACCTATCTGCTAAAGCACATCCTCGAGGTCTGCATGGACGCCAAGGTCGGCCTCATCGGCACCAACGGCAACATGATAGGCGACGAGTTCCTGCCCACTGAGCGCACGACGCCTGAGTCCTACGAGCTGCAGAAGCTCCTGCGCGAGATGGCCGACGCGGGCTGCACCCACGTCGTGATGGAGGTCTCGTCCCACTCTCTGGCGCTCGACCGCGTGGCCGGTATCACCTATGACTGCGGCATCTTCACCAACCTGACGCAGGACCACCTCGACTTCCACAAGGATATGCGCGACTACGCCGAGGCCAAGGCGAAGCTCTTTTCCATGAGCCGCTTTGCCGTCATAAACCTCGACGACGAGTGGTCACAGTTCATGCTCGGCCATGTGCGCTACCCCTGCATGACCTTCTCGCTCAGGGATGGCCGCGCAGATGTGTTCGGCCGGGATATACGCTACACCAGCGGCTCGGTCAGCTTCCTTGCGGCGTACAACAACGACGTAGAGCGCGTGACGCTGCACATCCCCGGCACCTTCTCGGTGTACAATGCCCTGACCGTACTCACCTGCGGCCTGGCGCTGGGCATAGAGCTCCCGGACTGCGCCGCCGCCATCGCCTCGGCGCATGGCGTTAAGGGCCGCATGGAGACTGTGCCCACGGACGGGGACTACACCATCCTCATCGACTACGCCCACACGCCTGATGCGCTCGAGAACGTGCTCGAGTCCGTGCGCGAGGTGGCGAGCGGCAGGCTTGTAGCCCTCTTCGGCTGCGGCGGCGACCGCGACAGGAAAAAGCGCCCCATCATGGGCCGCATCGCCTCTGAAATAGCCGACCTCGTAATCGTGACCTCGGATAACCCACGCACCGAAAAGCCTGAGGCCATCATAGCCGACATCCTCGAGGGCATGAAGGACAGCTCCACGCCCCGCGAGGTCATCTGCGACCGCATCGAGGCTATAGAGTGGGCCATAGAGCACCACCGCCCGGGCGACGTCATCGTCCTCGCCGGCAAGGGCCACGAGGACTACCAGATAGTCGGCCACGAAAAGCACCACATGGACGAACGCGAGATAGTCGCGAAGATAATGGACAAAAGGAAGAATAACAAATGACAATACGCCTCATTCTGGCCTTCATCATAGCCTTTCTGGTCTCCAGCGGCATAGGCGCCTTTCTCGTGCCCTTCCTGCGCAAAATAAAGGCCGGGCAGGCCATCCGTGAGGATGGCCCGCGCTGGCATATGTCCAAGTCCGGAACCCCCACCATGGGCGGACTCATGTTCATAGCCGCCATAGCCGTCGTGTGCCTCACCGTCGGCTTTGAGTCCATGCTGGAGGGCGAGTACGGGCACATCTTCTGCTTTGTGTTCGCGCTCATCTTCGGCGCCATCGGCTTCCTCGACGACTATGAGAAGCTGCGCAAAAAGCAGAACCTCGGCCTTTCCGCAAAGTCGAAGTTCCTGCTCCAGCTCGTTGCGGCGCTGGCCTTCGTGTTCCTCATGCGGCGCACCGGCTATGTCACCACCAACCTGTACATACCCTTCTGGAACGTGGTGAAGCCCCTGCCCGAGGCCGTGTACTTCATCTTCGCCGCCTTCGTCATCGTCGGCACGGTCAACTCCGTGAACCTGACCGACGGCGTCGACGGCCTGGCCGCAGGGACAAGCATACCCGTATGCCTCTTCTTCGCCGTGCTGACCTACGTCTGGGGCACGGAGTTCCTGGCCCTCGGCATCTTCGCCTCGGCCATAGCGGGCGGACTGCTGGGCTTCCTCGTCTACAACTTCAACCCCGCCAAGGTGTTCATGGGCGACACCGGCTCGCTCTTCCTCGGCGGCGCGATAGCGGCTATGGCCTTTGCCTACGATATGCCGCTCATACTCATCGTACTAGGCCTCATGTACATCATTGAGACGCTCTCCGACATAATTCAGGTCGGCTACTTCAAGCTCAGCCACGGTAAGCGCATCTTCAAAATGGCTCCCTTCCACCACCATCTGGAAATGGGCGGCTGGACGGGCAAAAAATGGACCGAGCGCGAGCTGTTTGTCCTATATTTCAGCATATCTCTCATCTGCGCCGTCATATCATTTGTAGGGGTGTACAGCCGTTACGCCTTCTAATACCCGGCGCATTTTAGCCGGCAGCGGGAGGACGACATGGAATATGCCGGCGAGAGGATAGGATACGTCAGCGGCGGACCGGCCACGGCCGTGCGTCAGCGCAGGGGCAGCTTCGATCTGCCCTTTGCGGCGCTTACGCTGCTGCTGCTTACGATTGGCGTCGTAATGGTGCTCTCCGCGAGCTACGCGAGGGCCTATTACAGCGCGGCCACGAATCACAACGCGGCCTATTACTTCATGCGTCAGCTGGGTTTCGCCCTGGCCGGCGTGGGCGCAATGTACGCGCTCTCATTGTTCCCAATGCAGTTTTACCGGCGGATGAGCTTCCTCGTACTCGCGGCGGCCGTGGGGCTTCTGGCGCTGGTGCCCGTCATAGGCGTCTCTCAGGGCGACGCGAAGCGCTGGATAAGCCTCGGCTTCACCACTTTCCAGCCATCGGAGATAGCCAAGATAGGCGTGATACTCTATTTCGCCGCGCTCATATGCAAATTCAAGGGCCGGATGCGCACCATAAGGTACGGCATCCTGCCCTTCGCGGGCGTTCTGCTCGTGGTGGTGGCGCTGCTGGTGCTCGAGCCGCACTTTTCTGCGGCAATAATCATCATCGCCATCGGCGCGGTGATGCTCTTCCTCGGCGGCGTGAGGCTCTACTGGTTCGTCGGCGCGCTCATAGCGGCGCTGGCAGCGCTGGGCGTGGTCATGACCTTCTTCCCCTACGCCTCGAGTCGCATCACCACCTGGCTCGACCCCTTCGCCAACACCAGCGGCAGCGGCTATCAGATAGTCCAGTCGCTCTACGCCATCGGCTCCGGAGGGCTCTTCGGCCTGGGGATGGGGCAGGGGAGGCAAAAGTACCTCTATCTCCCCGAGGAGCACAATGACTTCATCTTCCCCGTGGTCTGCGAGGAGCTTGGCTTCGTCGGGGCCGTGGCGATACTGATCCTGTTTGCGCTGCTCATAATACGCGGTTACTGGCTGGCCATGCACATGCGGGACAGGTACAGCTTCCTCGTCACGGCGGGGATAACTACTCTGCTTGCGATACAGGTCTTCCTGAACGTCGCCGTGGTCACGAATCTGGTGCCCTGCACGGGCATATCGCTGCCGTTCTTCTCCTACGGCGGCACGGCTCTGCTTATTCAGCTTGCCGAGATGGGAATAGTCCTCAGCGCCTCGCGGGACATCCCGGTGCGGCAGTAAAGATATAAAAACTGGAGGCATGATATGAAATTCCTCTTCACCTGCGGCGGTACCGCCGGACACATAAACCCCGCTATCGCTGTGGCCGGGCGCATCGCCATGGCCGCGCCGGATTCGGAGTTCCTGTTCATCGGCGCGGAGGGCCGCATGGAGACCGACCTCGTGCCGCGCGCCGGCTACGAGATAAAAACCGTCCGCATAACCAACCTGCACCGCAGCTTTAAGCCAGCGGACATAAAGCACAACCTCAACACACTCAAGAACGTCCTCACCTCCACGGCGGAGGCTAAGCACATCATTCGCGAGTTCCAGCCGGACGTTGCGGTGGGCACGGGCGGCTATGTGTGCTACCCGGTGCTCAAGGCGGCCTCGGAGCTCGGCATACCCACGGCCGTGCACGAGTCCAACGCCGTGCCGGGCCTGACTACCAAGATGCTGGAGGGCTCGGTGAACACCATAATGGTCGGCTTTGAGGAGAGCCGCGCGAACTACCGCCACCCGGAGCGCGTGGAGGTCACGGGCACGCCCGTGCGCGTGGACTTCCTGAACCCCGACAAGGCCGCGGCCCGGCGTGAGCTGGGCATACCCGAGGATCGGCCACTGGTCGTGTCGGTCTGGGGAAGCCTCGGCGCGGCGCACATGAACGAGGTAATGACGGACTTCATCGTCCGCGCCTGCGCAAAGCCCTTCTTCAGCCTCATCCACTCCGCCGGCAAGGCGGGGTATTCGAGGATGAACGAGGCTCTCGAGCGCGAGAAGCCGGATTACGCCAAGCTGGGCATGGACGTGCGCGCGTACATATACGACATGCCGCGCGTGATGGCGGCGGCGGACCTGGTGCTGTGCCGCGCGGGCGCCTCCACGCTCGCAGAGCTGACGGCCATGGGCAAGCCTGCCATACTCGTGCCCTCACCCAACGTGACGAACAACCACCAGGAGCGCAACGCCCGCGTGCTCGAGGCCGCCGGCGGCGCGAAGGTGATGCTCGAGCAGGAGTTCACGGCGGACTCGCTGCTCGGCCTCGTGTCGGAGCTTCTCCAGCACCCGGAGCAGCTCGAGGAGATGAGCCGGAACATGCTCGCCCTGGGCGTCCCCGACGCCACCGACCGCATAGCCGCCGAGATACTCGAGCTCGCGGCGAAATAAGGCCGGAGCGGGAGGCTTTCCGGCGCAGAGGCAGCGCTTTTTAACCTTTCCACATTCCCCCGCATAGAATGGCGTGAATTTGCTGTTTGGGGGAGAGAAAATGAGCGTTTGGAAAGTCGGCGGGGGCCGAAGGCTCTCCGGCAGCGTCACGGTACAGGGGGCTAAGAACGCGGTGCTGCCCATCATGGCGGCCTCGGTGCTCGCGCCCTGCGAGACGGAGCTGCTGAACGTCCCGAAGCTGCGGGACGTGGACGTCACCATACGTATCCTCCGCGGCCTGGGCTGCCGGGTCGAGCGCGAGGGGGATGCGGTGAACATAGACTCGAGCGGTCTCTGCCGTGCGGAGATACCGCACAGCCTCATGCGCGAGCTGAGGAGCTCCGTCATCTTCCTCGGAGCGCTGCTTGCGCGCTGCGGGGAGGCGAGGCTGTCCATGCCGGGCGGCTGCGAGCTCGGGCCCCGGCCCATAGACCTGCACCTCATGGCCCTGCGCGCCCTGGGCGCCGAGATCGAGGAGAGCGGGGGAGACCTCATCTGCCGCGCGGAGCACCTGCGCGGCGCGAGCATCGCCCTGCCCATGCCCAGCGTCGGCGCCACCGAGAACGCCATGCTGGCCGCCTGCGCCGCGGAGGGCGAGACAGTCATCATGAACGCCGCGCGCGAGCCTGAGATAGAGGAGCTGCAGAGCTTTCTGCGATTGCTGGGCGCGGATGTCTCCGGCGCGGGCACTGCCACGGTCTGTGTGCGCGGCTTTGAGCCTGTGCAGAGGGTGGGACACCGGATAATGCCCGACCGCATCGTATCCTCAACGCTGCTGTGCGCAGTCGCCGCCACGGGAGGGGATATAGAGCTGCGCGGCACGGAGCCGGAGCGCTTTTCCACGGTTTTGCACTCGCTTTCGGACTGCGGCTGTGATATAATACGCACAGGCGCGGGCGTGCGCCTCATCTCAGACGGGAACCTGCACGCGCCGATGCCCGTCATAACAGGACCGTATCCCGCCTTCCCGACGGATGCCCAGCCGTTGATGCTGGCCGCCTGCCTCAAGGCTAAGGGAACCTCGGTCTTTGTGGAAAACGTGTTCCAGAACCGCTTCCGGTATACCGAGGAGCTGACGCGCCTTGGCGCTAGGATACATACCGAGGGCCGCGTCGCGGTCGTCACCGGGGTAAGCGAGCTGCACGGCGCACCGACGGTGGCCACGGACCTGCGCGGAGGCGCGGCGCTCATCATTGCGGCGCTCTCGGCCGAGGGCGAGACGGAGATACTCGACTCCGGCCACATAGAGCGCGGATACGAGGATTTTGACACCCGGCTGCGGGAGCTGGGAGCGGAGATAGAGCGCACGGCCTAGTGCGTAAAGGAGACTTCAGATGGCTGACCTTGTGCGGAATGGCAAGAAAAAAAGAACGGTCCGCAAGGCCCCGTATGGGCCGGGCGCCTTCCTCATAGCCTGCGCGGCGCTCATATTCCTCATGAGCATTTTCTTCCGCGTGTCCTCTGTGGAGGTGCGCGGAAACTCCTACTACACCGCGGAGGAGGTCGAGGAGGCCTCGGGCATAATCGACGGCGACAACCTCTTTTTCATCAACCGTTTCGCGGTGGTGAGCCGCATAGTCTCGCGGCTGCCCTATGTTGAGGAGGTCTCGATAACCCGCTACCTGCCGAATAAGGTCGTCATCACGATAAGCGAGAGCCAGGCACTGGCCTGCGTCAGCTATGAGGGCGAGCCCTGGGTCATAGACCGCGGCTGCCGTATGCTGACGCAGGCGAGCGAAGCCGAGGCCGCCTCGCTCATAGAGGTCCGCGGCATCACGCCGACAACAGCGGAGGTCGGCGAGGTGTTCGAGACCGGCCCGGACGACACCGGCAAGCTCGAGTACCTCTGCGCGATACTGGACCAGATCCAGGAGCGCGGTATGGCCGCCGACGTCGGCTACATAGACATGACCAACATCAATTCCCCGTCCTTCAGCTACAAGGACCGCTTCATTGTGAAGCTAGGCAATTTCGAGGAGACCGAATATCGCTTCGGCAAGCTTCTCTCCGCCGTATCGCAGCTTGTGGAGGGCGACCGGGGCACGATAGACGTTTCGCCCGAGGGCGCGCAGACGGTGTTCAGTCCGTTCTGATGCGTAATCGGCCGTAAATTGTGTTATGGAAACAAAAAATTGTTGACCGGACAGGGGAAAAGTTATAATATGAATAGAAGAAAAAAGAAAAGACCAGCCCAGCGGCCAGTGCCGCAAGGCGCTTCAAAAGATAACAGGGAGGCACCGAATATGTCTTATAAATCCGAAACGGGACCCGAGAATGTCGTAACGCTGAAAGTTGTTGGTGTCGGCGGCGCCGGCAACAACGTTGTAAACCGCATGGTGAAGTCCGGCACGCAGGGCGTGGAGTTCATCTCCGTGAATACGGACAAGCAGGCCCTTGCCGTTTCGAGCGCTGACCAGAAGATCCAGATCGGCGAGAAGCTGACGCATGGCCAGGGCGCGGGCTCGGACCCCGACGTCGGCAAGCGCAGCGCGGAGGAGAGCCGCAACGACATCGCCAAGTCCCTCGAGGACGCGGACATGGTGTTCATCACCGCCGGCATGGGCGGCGGCACCGGCACC